>JALXAG010000268.1 GCA_026992315.1 Sneathiellales bacterium
CTCCGGGCGCTGGGGCTGGGCGAAGCGCGAATCCGCCGTCTTTACCTTTCCCCGGCTTATCGGCGCATGGCGGCACCGGCTTTCCTGCAACGGCTGCACGATGAAATCGATGCCCTCGGCGGGGCAGCCGATATCGTTATCGTTTCTTCCGTCTGCAGCGACCAGTGGGGCGTGGTCAACCAGACGACCCTGGCAGGGCTGATGCGGGACAAACGCGTTATCCGCCTCTATATGGGGCGCGAGGAAAAGCTGAACCATGACAGCCCCTTCCCGGCCCTGTATATGGGCCAGTCGATCAGCGCCCTGCTGGCCGCCATCGAACGGCTGAACCCGCGCCTGATCTATCTGCAAACCTCCTTCCAGTTCGACAATCAGGGCATCGGTCCCTGCCTGCTGCAGCGTTTTGCGGATATTCCGCTCGTCTACGATCTGTATGACTGGGTTCTGACCGTGCCCGCCGCCGCCATACGGGCCATGCAGGGTTTTTCCGATCAAAGGATCGGGGATTGCCTGATCAGCGAATTATACACGACCCGCCATGCCCTGATGCTGATCGGCAAGAACGGCGGGGCGGAATGGCAACGCTGCATGGACATGCTGAAGGCGCCCTACCGGCTGCATTACCCGATGGTCGGTCTGGGCCGGGACGATCCCCCTCCCGCGCCGCCCGTGACGGCGGGAAGGATGAAAAAGCTGCTGTTTGCCGGATCGCTGGCCCGTTTTCCGCGCGGGGCCAGCGGCCCGCTGCCGCCCCGCGAATTGCAGATCATGGAATTGCTGCAAAAGGTGGCCGCCGGCGGCGGGGTGGAGATCACCGCCTTCAACAGCGGTCATGGCAGCAGGCAGCAGGATGAGGATTTCCAAAACTATCTCGACCGTTTCAGCGGCCCGCCGCTGATTTATCGCCGCGCGGTCGATTTCACGGATCTGTTGTCCATGATGGCCGGATACGATTTCGGCCTGGCGCTGGTGAATGAAAAACTGCCGGAAATATTCCCTTACGACATTGCCCGCGTCGGGCTTGCCAACCGCTTCATGGGCTATGTCGAAGGGGGGCTGCCGGTCGTCACCAGCGCCGTTACCCGTTTTCAGGCGGATATGATCGCCGATCACGATGCCGGGCTAGTGGTCGAGGAGGGGGAAATCGACACCATCGCCAGACGCATCGCAACACTGGACACGGCCAAGGCCCGGCGCAACATGGCCCGCCTGCGCGCCGGTTGCATACGGCACAATCAGGACAATATCCAGGCCCTGCGGCGCATCTTCAGTCAGCTGTGAAGGCGGCCTCGCCACCCAGGTCGATCATCGCCCGCAGAACACGGCCCTGTCGCATGTCCTCCAGCGCCGTGTTGATTTCCCCGAAGGGATAGCGGGCGCTGATCAGGCGGTCGATGGGCAGGCGGCCCTCGCGGAAGGCGGCGGCGTAAACGGGGATATCGCGATCGGGGTCCGTTTCCCCGCCCCAGCTGCCCATGATGCGGCGTCCCTGAATCAGATCGTACGGATCCAGCGCCACCCGCGCCCCTGCCGGGGGGTTGCCGGCGAGCACGCACAACCCGCCACCGGGGCGCACGATGCCATGGGCCAAAGCCATGACATCGGCCTGTCCCGTCGCCTCAAGGGCAAAATCGACGCCCTGAGGGCAGATCGCGGCGATTTGCGCCGCCACATCGCCATCGGCCGGATCGACAACATGGCTGGCGCCGAAACGGCGGGCGGCGGCGCGTTTTTCCGCCACCGTATCGACAACGATCAACGGGGCCGCACCGCTCATCGCCGCCATCAGCACCGCGCTGAGCCCGATACCGCCGGCCCCGAACACCACGATGCCCTGCCCGGCACGCAGCCCCATGCTGTTGCGCACGATCCCCGCCCCCGTCGGCACCGCGCAGCCGAGCAGCGCCGCCACATCCATTACCATGCCGGCGGGACAGGGCACCAGCCGGTTTTCGGCGATCACCGCATGGGTCAGAAATGTGGAGACGGCCCCGGAATTGACGACCCCGGCATCGCTGCCATAGCGGGTGGAGGGGGCATCCCGCCCCGCCCCCCTGATCCAGGTGGCGATCACGCGCTGGCCGGGGCGCAGCTTTTGCACATCCGCCGCCACCGCCAGCACCGTGCCGGCGCCTTCATGGCCCAATGTATGCGGAATATAGGGATCCGGCCCTTTCAGCCCGTCGATCTCGTTCAGCTGCGAACGGCAGATACCGCTATAGACCATGCGCACCAGCACCTGGCCGGAGGCCAGCGGCGGCAGGCGCAAATCCATGAATTGCAGCGGCCGGCCCTGGGCCGTCAGCACCGCCGCGCGGCTGGATCCGGGAAGTTTTTCCGCCGCCTTCATTCGGCGATGAACCACCAGTAATCGCCTTTGTAACCGGCTTCGGCGAAAAAGGCCTTCCAGTCGTCGACATGCATGAAGGTGCGCGCCGTCAGATTCCATTTCTCAAGGCGGCGGCGCTCTTCCTCATTGCGCCAGGCATCGACGGTGATGAAGGCATGGGCGCGCGAAACCCGCTGAATTTCCCGCAGCGCCCGTGCACAGGCATCGCGGTCGAGATTGTGCACCGTGTTGATGCTGATCACCAGATCGAAGCTGTCATCCTCATAGGGCAGCTCTTCGGCACTGCCGATATCGATGAGTTCGGCCATCCCCTCCTTCGCATGGGCCTTGGCGTAAGGGGAGATATCGATACCGCGAAGACGCGCCTTCGGCATCAGCAGGCTGAAATCGTAGAGCATGAAGCCCTTGGCGCAGCCGACATCGAGAATGGCGGCATCCTCCGCCAGCCCGTAATGATCGCGGAAACGGCGCACCGTCTCGGTAAAGAAGCGCGGATGATAGCGATAACCGCCATAGCCGGTCAGCCGGTCGCCGTCGAAATATTCCACATCGAACTTCCGCGCAATGGCGCGCTGCTCGTCGCTGACCAGGCGGCCGCGCTCGTCGATGGGACGCTTCGATTTGGGATAACGGTCCAGCAGGTTGATTTCCTTGCCCATTCTCAATCCTTCATATCTTCGGAGACCGGCAGGGGGTCAACGATCATGTTGCGGCGGAAGCGTTCGCGATCCAACAGCGGCTTGGCATCCTCGATCGGGCGACCGGCCTTGGCGAAGGGAATGATGCGCTGGCTGTCGCGGAAATTGAGATCGCACAAGACCGGGCCGTCCATGGCCAGAACCTCGTCGATGCGTTCCGCCAGCCCTTCGTGATCGAGGATGCGCAGGGCCGGAATTTCCATGGCGGCGGCAATGGCGGTGTAATCGGGATCGGACAATCCGCTTTCCGGACGCGAGGCATGATAACGGGCATCGAACCAGTCCTCCTGCGTCTGCTGGATGATGCCGTAACCGTGATTGTTGAACAGGAAGATCTTGATCGGCAGATCGTAGCGGCGCACCGTCAGCAATTCCTGCAAATTCACCTGCAGCCCGCCATCGCCGATAATGCAGATCACATCGCGCCGTCCGTTGCCGATACAGGCGCCGATGGCCCCGGCCAGCGAATAGCCCATCGGGGAATTGTTGAAGGCCGAAACCACCCGCTGCCCGACCCGCGGGCGAAAAGCCTGAAAGGTCTGAATCAGGTTGGAGCCGCAATCGGTGACGATCACCGCATCCTCCGCCGCGCGATCGGACAGGACATCGAGGAAATGATAGGGGTTGACCGCATCCTCCTGGCTGCGGAAATCGTCCTCCACGGCCGGAAACTCCTCGGCCCAGGCGGCGATGCGCTGCCGCCAGGGGGTCAGGTCGCGGGTTCTGACCCGATTGTAACTGCGGGCCATCACCCGCAGGAAATCGCGGATATCGGCACAGATCGGCACATCGACCCGCATGTTCTGCAGACGGAATTTCTCCAGCTCCGCCGGGTCCAGTTCCACGATCACCTTGCGGGCGGCGCGGGCGAAGGTATCGATCGGCGATCCCGTGGCATGGGTATCCAGACGCGAGCCGACCGAGAGCACGAAATCGGCGTTCTGCACGGCGAAATTGCCCCGCCGGCTGGCCGAAATGCCGAAACCGCCGACATTCAGCGGATGATCCTGATCGACGATGTCCGCCGCCGCCCAGGTCAGGGCGAAGGGAATGTTCAGCCGTTCGATCAGCTCGCGGGCCTGATCCTCGACACCGGCGATGCGCGCGGCCGCCCCCAGCACCAGAACCGGGCGTTCCGCCTCGGCCAGCAGGGAAAGGGCCTCGTCGATCTGTGCCTGCAGGCGGCTGTCATCGGCTTCCCTCTCCGGCGGCGGCACATAGGCACGCAGGGCCTCAGGGTCGATATCGGCGCGCTGAACGTCGTCGCAGATCTCGACAAACACCGGCCCCGGCCGCCCGGAAAGCGACAGATGCCAGGCTTTTTCCAGCTCGTAGCGGATATTCGCCGGATCGTCGACCAGCACCGCATATTTGGTAATCGGAGCGACCATGTCGATATGCGGCGATTCCTGAAAACCGAGCTGGCGAACCCCCGGCGCGTTGCGCATCAGCCTGGGGCGCGAGACCTGACCGGCAAGAAAGAATCCCGGCAGGGAATCGTAATACAGATTGGCGATGCCGGTCATCAGATTGACGACGCCGGGCCCGGTGGTCGCCATGGCCGCCCCCGGACGACCGGTGATGCGCACATAGCCGTCGACGGCCATGGCGCCGGCCTGTTCGTGAATCGGGCAGATATACGTCATATCGGGGTGATTGCCGACCGCATCGATCAGATGGGCGACCGCCCCGCCCGTTACGGCGAAAACCTCCCGGATGCCGCGTTCGTGCAGAAACGCGGCCACATAATCGGCCAGTTTCATTCCTGTTCCCCATCCATCAAGCGGCGCTTTCGGCGCGCCCGGAAATTCGTTCCGATACCCTGTATAATTTGTTCACATGGCTGCGCAACAGAATGCGGCCCAGCCCGTTCACCGAACGGCCGTACTGATGCAGATAACGGGCGATCAGATCGCGCTGTTCCGGCGTGTGGCCGATCTGCAGATCGATGCCCCCGGGCACCCTGTATTCCAGCGGATCTGCCTTGAAACGCACCGCTTCCAGCGCCGGAAAATCGTAATCGAAATGGGCGATTTCACGGTATTCCGTATCCAGCAGCCCCTGTTTGCGCATCAGCCCGTAGCGATGCAGGTCCTTAAGATAGTGATCGGTCTGCCCGTCCAGCCCGCCGCTTTCGCCCAGCAGATCGCGGGCCGCGGCAAAGGCAATGTCATGCACATCGCCCTGGCGATGGAAAAAGGCGATGGCGCGGTATTTGAACAATTCGTTCGAGCCCAGCTCGCCCGCGATATAGCGGCGGACGGATGCGGCATCGGCGATGAATTCCTCCAGCGCCGCCCGGTCCTGCCACAGGCTGCCATCGGTTTCGGCCCGGAATCCCTCATAGATATCGGCAAGGACATTGCCCGGAGTGCTGACCATTTCCTGAATGCGCCGGATCAGATCCGACGGTTTGAAGCCGCGCTGTTTCAACAGGCCGATCAGTTCCGAAAACACGCCGCCATTGTAGAAAATCTCGATCGTCAGGTTGAGCTGGCGGCAATCGAGATAGTCTTCGTAGCTCATGGTGTTGTTGGCGACGCAGATTTCCTCGATCTCGGCCACGGCGCATTCGCGCCCGAGAATATCGTATATGCCGAAACAGCGCGGCAGCACGCGAAAGCGCGTGACCATGGCGTATTTTTCCCGGCTTTCCTCGCTGTCCATTTCCGAGCCCGGCAGCATCATGAGCTGATACTGGCGGAGAAAATTGATATCGCCGTCCATCATGGTGAAAACGCTGCGGTAATGGGCCTCGCGCGTGTCGCCGGGCAGGCAGAGAATGATCTCCGAATAGGAATTGGCGCCGAGCGTCTCGGCATGCTTGGCGAAGCTGACCAGATTGTCGATGGGGATGTTCTTGCGCTTGATATTCTCCAGGACGGTGTCGTCGATCGACTGGACGGTGGCGGAAAGATTGATCGCGCCGTTCAGGATCGTCGCCGCCTCCATCACCCGTTCCTTCTTGTTCTTGCCCGCCGTCACCCCCACCAGTTTCGGCCAGTTTTTGCGCTTCTGGATATCGGCGATGATATGGCAGGTTTCCAGGTCCTGGGCGAACATGCCGAAATTGGAATCGACGATGTACAGATCCGGATTGCTGGCCCGCTCCGCGATGTAGAGCAGATCGCTGCGGATGCGCTCGCCGCGCTGAAAGCGGACCTTCTGGTAATAGCTGTTGCCCTCGGTACAGAAGGTGCAGGAAAAGGGGCATCCGCGATTGGTCTGCAGCATCGGAATCAGCACCCCGTCAAAGAACTTGTCGTTCAGCCCCTTCTGGTAAGGCGACGGGATTTCGGTCAGATCCTGCAGGCGCGGCAGCAATTCGCCCCGCACCAGGCGGCCGGCGCGGATGTAATGAACGCTGCCGATCACTTCGCCGCTCTCCTTCAGGGCGGCGGCATCGAAGCCGTGCGCCTCCAGCGCCTCGAACAGGCGGACGAAGGCCTGCTCGCCCTCGAACCAGACATGAAAGTCGATTTCGGGGCGTTCGCGCAGAAAGGCTTCCTGTTCATGGGGTTTGGTCGGGTAATTGGGGCCGCCGAAAACGATGACGGTGCCGGGCCAGCGTTCCCTGATCCGCCGGGCGAAACTGCGGCTGAGATTGTGGTTCCAGGAGAAATTGGCGAAACAGGCGATCTTCGGCGGGCGCTTCAGCAAGGCGGCATTGAGGTCGTCGGGATATTTGAACACCTCGACATCGATGCGCCCCTTCAGCTTCTCCTCGGCATATGAGGCGATCAGCGACACGCCGAGCGGAAATGTATTGGACGCCACCATCTGCCCCGTATGGGTCAGATCGGCGAATGTTACCCGTGTTCCCGTCATTCCGTTTCTCGCCCCTGCTTCTTCTCGCCCTTGCCTGGCCGGGTCCGTTCCCGGCTTTTTCATGATCGGTTAATCCCGGTTAAGAATCCCTTTCGGCGCCGCCCGGGCGAACTGCCCCCCTGTTCCGTCAGTAATGAAAACCGCGAATCTGCCCGCCGTCGACGGCAACGGTCGATCCCTGCATGAAGCTGGCCTGTTCCGAACACATGAAAACGACCAGCGCCGCGATTTCCTCCGCCGTGCCGAAACGCCCGGCGGGGCAGCGCTCGGCCAGATATTTCTCCACATGTTCGGGCCGTTCGCGGCTGGCGATATCCCAATGGCCGCCTTCGGTCCTGACGGCGCCGGGCAGCACCGCCGAAACCACGACGCCGCTGGCCGCCATGATCCGCCCGAAGCCCCGCGTATAGGCGGCCAGCGCGGCCTTGGCGGCGCAGTAGGTGATCGGACCGTTGTTTTCCACCGAGGCGGTCGAGGCCACCTGTATCGCCCGCCCCCAGCCGCGTTCGGCCATGCGCGGCACCAGCAGGCGGTTGATTTCGATCGCCACTTCGAGATTGAGCCGCATCACCCGGCGCCAGTCCCCGATCGGGCAGAGCGGGTCGGTAACGTTCAGCGTGCCGCCGACATTGTTGACGACGATATCGATCTCGCCGAAATGCTCGTCCAGTTCCTCGATCAGCGGTTCGATGCAGCCATCGGGGGCAAAATCGTAGGCATGCCCGTAATGGCCGGCCATGGTGCCGCCGATTTCATTGAGCAACACGTCGATATCGCCCTGGGTGCGGGAAAAAACCGCCACCTTGACCCCTTCGGCGGCCAGCGCCTCGCTGATCGCCCGGCCGATGCCCCGCCCCGCGCCGGTGACAAGGGCACGTTTTCCCCTCAGAGCGAAATCCATGATCTCCGTCCCTCCTTCATTAGCGATATCATGCGCCGATCCTCAAAGCATCTGCAACGGCAGAATGAACTTGCGCGGCTTCAGCGCCGCCATGCGGGCCAGGATCGGCCGGGCGGCGTCGGGGGCGGTCAGCACCAGCGCCGCCTCCCCGAAACCGCCGATGGCACCGGTTGGGCGGATCGGCACGTCATGACCGGGATAATACAGCCCCTGCCGGTTGGGATCGTCATCGAGGATGGCGGCGAAGCGATCCAGCCCGCCCATGTGATAGGCCAGCACCGGCAGCATCTGCGCCGCGCCAAAGCCGTAGACCGCCCCGAAACCGCCATCGCTCAGCAGCCGGGGCACGGCCCTGCTCTGGCGGCGGAAATCGGCAATACCCCGGCGCAGGGCCGTTGCCGTCATCCGCCGGCGCGGCGGCGGCGATGCGCGCCTGCCTCCGCCGCGTTCGAAGGCCAGCATCAATGTACCGCCCCAGTAATCGTAATTGTAGCGATGGGCGAGATAGCGCCCGCCAAGGCGTTCCACCGCCCCCAGCAGCGATGTCAGGGAAAAATAATGCAAATGCTGATGGAACACCTGATCGAAGCGTCGCCCGCGCACCAGATTCTCGAAGCCCGGCACTTCGATAACGAACAGGGCATCGTCGGCGGCAAGGGCGAACAGCCGTTCAAGGGCGCCGAGGGGATCGTGCATATGCTCGAAAGTATGGGCGGAGACGATCAGATCCGCCGGAGCCCGCATCGCCGCCGCCGGTTCCGTATCCTCCAGCAGACCGCCCAGCACATGAAGGCCCGGCGTCATTTCCCCGTCGCGCCCCCGCCAGATCGGATCGATGCCGAGGGCCGCATCGCCAAGGAAGAGCAGTTTCTTCAGCAGATAGAGATCGTTGCAGCCGACCTCCACGATCTGGCGGAACCGCCGCCCCGCGCCCAGGGCGGCAATGAAATCGTACAGGACATCGTTCCCCGCCACCGCAATCGGGCTGGCCGAAGAACGGTGCGCATAGCTGTCATCGTAAAGGGTGCGGGCCGGCAGAAAACGGGCAAGCTGCCCGTGGCCACATTTCCGGCACAGCATCAGGGCCTGATCGAAGCGCTGTTCGGCCACGGCCGGATCAGGCACATACAACCCGGTCAGGGGCAGATCGGGCAGATCGAACACGGCAATCAGCCCCCCGCCGCACAGCAGGCATTCGCCCGGGTTTCCGGCATCCTCCGCAAGGGGGCGGCGATCGGCGGCCTCAGGGGCGGTGGACATAATCCAGCTCCTGCGTCTGAATGAAATCCCAATGGGCGCCGATCCAATCGACGACTTCGCCGATCCCCTCCTCCAAGGCGATGCGCGGCTTCCAGCCCAGTTCACCCCGCGCCCTGGCCGAGGAAATCACATAAGCCGCATCCTGGCCCGGGCGTTCATCGACGATATCGGCAACATCGCTCAATTCCCGGCCCATCCGCCGGGCGATCGTCGCCACCAGATCGCGAATGCTGATGCCCCGGTCGGGGGAAAGGTGATAGCGCTTCCCGATCCCGCCCCGCTGCAGAATGGCCAGTTCGCCGGCCGAAATATCGCGGATATGGATATAGGATTTGACGGCCACGCCGCCGCCATGCAGGGGAATGCGCCGCCCCTGGCGCATATAGATGACGCTGCGGGGAACGATCTTGAACAATTGCTGGCGGGCACCATAGACATTGGTGGAACGCACCGTCAGGGCCGGAAAGCCAAACTGGCGGCGATAGGTTTCGATCAGCATATCCGCCGCCGCCTTCGACGCGGCATAGGGGGTCGAGGGGTTGTCCGGCGTCTCCTCCGTCACCTGACCGCTGCAGCTGCCATAGGCCTCGGGCGAGGAAATGTGCAGATAGCGCTCCAGATAATCGCAGCCGCGCAGATGATTGACCAGCCGCGCCAGGGCCACGCAATTGGTGGCGAACCATTGCTCGGGGTGATCCCAGCTCGGCCCCACCTCGCTCTGCGCGGCGAAATTGACGATGCAATCGGGTCTTTCCCGGTCGAGCAGTTCGGCCAGCGCCGTAAAATCGCGGTTGATGTCCATCCGGTGAAAACGGAAGCGCGAGCGGGCCGGATTTTGCCGGTAGCGCAGGAAAGGTGCCGGTTTTTCTGCGGAACGGCTGATGCCGACGATTTCGGCATCGGTTTCATCGAGGGCCAGATCGATGAAATCCTGTGCGGAAAAGGCGTTGGAACCGATAACGACCAGCTTGCGTATATCCATCAGAACGGCCCCATGAAGGAT
>JALXAG010000269.1 GCA_026992315.1 Sneathiellales bacterium
TCATGCAGTTCCCCGACCATGAAAAGATCGCCTTCGCCGCGCACGCCGAAATACAGGGCGATGCGCCGATCCGGGTTTTCCGCCAGGGCGGCATTCAGGATCGACCATACCGGCGCCAGCCCCGAACCGCCCGCCGCCAGCAGCAACGGCGCCGAAGAGCCGGGGCGCAGGCAGACCGAACCGTAAGGACCTGAGACGCGCACCGTCTGACCGGGGCGGATGCCGCCGCCGAACAGCCGTTCGCTGAGCCGCCCCCCCGGCACCCGGCGGATGAAGAAACGCAGATGCCGTTCCCCCGGCTGGCCGGCCATGGAGAAATCGCGCAAAGGCAGGTCGGCAAAACCGAGGCGGGCATACTGCCCGGGCAGAAAATCCAGCGCTTCGCCTTCGCCGGTATCCAGAACGACCTCGCGGATATCGTGGGTCAGATCGGCGATCTCAACGATCCGGGCGATCAGATCCCGCGGTGCCGGGGATGTCCGTTCATGCCCTTCGAAAACCACCTTCCCATCGCCCCAGACCATGGCGCGGCAGGCAAGGATCAGCCCGGCCTCGCGCTCTTCCGCCGTCAGGGCATATTCCGAATAAGGCATCATTTCGAAATCGCCCGCGACAAGACGCGCCTTGCAGGCACCGCAATTGCCCGACTGGCAGCTATGGGGCACATCGAGCCCGGCATCCAGCGCCGCCGACAGTACCGTCCGGCCCATGGGCACATCCACGACCTGCCCCGGGGGATATATCGTCACAGAATATTTCATGGGGCGGGGCCCATACTCTCGCACATGTTTTCTTATTGGGAAAACTGTGCCGCAAATATGTTTGCCTGTCAAACAATATAGGCGTTAAAAACGCGCCCCGACACCGCCTTCCGCAAGCCAACCGCCGTGAAGCGAGCCCGTATCAGCGCTTGCGCACCACCATATCCACCAAGGCCGACATGCCGGCATGGCCCGGGCCTTCCTCGATCACGCTGTCATGTTCGCGCAGATGCAGGATTTCCATATCGGCGAACGCTTCGCGCAGCATTTCGGCCGTGTACATGTTTTCCGCCACCGGCGGGCCGCCGGTCTTATATTCGAGCTGCTCGGGCCGATAACCCTGCAGAACGATCTGCCCGCCGGGTTTGAGGCATTTCTTCATCCCCTCGAAAATCCGGCCGCGCTGTTCAGGCGGGGCGAACTGAATGAAAATGGCCGCCACCATGTCGAAGGCTGCCTCCGGCCAGTCATAGGCATACAGATCGACTTCGCGGGTTTCGATCTTCACCCCCCGTTCATCCGCCAGGCGGCGAGCCTTTTCCAGCGCTACGGGCGAAAAATCGATGGAAAGAACGTCAACCCCCAGCCCGGCCAGATAAACGCCGTTACGTCCTTCGCCATCGGCAACGCACAGCACCCTCTGCCCCGGGGCAAAGCGATGCGCCTGGGAAACGAGGAAGGCATTGGGCCGGGTACCGAAGACATATTCCTCTTTTTCAAAACGTTCATTCCAGAAATCAAGCGGCGTCTTTTCGTTCACATCGCTCTCCCGTCTTTGTTCATTGAGGCCATATCGCCATGAAACGACGGCAAAAGCAACCGTCGCCCTCGCCCTAGCCACCTCCGGGATAAGAATTAGCCGGTTCGGCCCCGCCCGGCACCTTGAACAGTATCTGCCTCCCTGGTGAAGCGGCAGAACAAATAGCGCTGTTCACGGCCCGGAAAGAACAGGGGGGGAAGACAGCTTATGCCGTGTTCTCCGACTTCAGCCTCTCGCCGAAACGGGCCATGGCCATGATCACCGTTTTCAGCTCCGCCCCCAGCGGCGTCAGGCGGTATTCGGTTTTCGGCGGCACCGACGGATAGACCTTCCTGCTCACCAGCCCCTTATCTTCGAGGAACCGCAACCGTTGCGCCAGCATTTTCGGACTGATGCCATCGAGGGAACGGCGCAATTCGCTGAAACGTCGCGGGCCGGAGAGAAGATCGCGGATAATCCTCGTCGTCCATTTGCCATCGATGATTTCCGCGCAGCGACTGACGGGGCAATCGCTGCCACAGACCCCGTCATAGCCGGTTGTTTCCGTGGATCCGGTCATTTTCTGCATCTTCAGTCCAACCGCCTGCCCAGAACAACCGCCCGCCGGCACCGGCATTTGCGTGCGGGATGCCCTCCGGTTACCTAAAAACCAAATAGTTACAAAAAAGTACCTACTTTATTTTTTATATTCAGATACCTACCCTTCCGTCAACGCCCCTCACGCCAAACTTGCATGACGGAGAAAACAATGCGCAATCTGAAAATTCTTTCAGCCGTAATCGGCATCGTGCAGATCATTCTCGGGCTGGGCTTTTTATTCGCCCCCACCCTGATGCTGAACAGTATGGGCATCGACACCCCCGCCGCCGATATCAATTACGTGCTGGCCATGCTGGCAGCGCGGTTTCTCGTCTACGGCGTCGGAATGTTCGCCATCATGCGCGATCCGCTTAAGTACCGTTTCTGGATCGACGGCATGATTGCCATCCAGATCATCGATCTGGGCGCCGGCATCTTCTATACGGTCAGCGGCGTTATCGCCATCGGCGCTTCAGGATTGGCCATGTTCAATGCCGGGATGTTCATCCTCCTCCTGATGCTTTGGCGTCCACACCGGCAAACAGCGGTATCCGCCGATGCGTGAGTTCTGTCACAGCGCATGGCTGCGCCTGCGCTTACGCACTGCGCCTGCCAAACTGTTCGCCCATCTGTATCACCTGCCCTTTTATGGCGGATTGCTGCGGGGCTGGGCAGCTTCATTGCCCGTTTCACCGCCGGCCCGGGTGGCCGAGGCCGGTTGCGGCCCCGGCGCCCTTGCCCGCCACCTGGCCGAGGCCGGGTTCCGGGTCACCGGCTGCGATATATCCCCTGCCATGATCGCCATGGCCCAATCCCGCCACGGCGGCGGCGTGCCGCCGCCGGGTTCGCTCGGTTTCCGGCATTGCCCCGACGGCGATCTCGCCGACGGCAGCGAAGGCTACGATGCGGTTATCGCCGCCTCCGTCATCAATGCCACGAAGGATCCGGCCGCCCTGCTGCGCGCCATGTGCCGCGCGGCAAAACCCGGCGGCTTGCTGGCATTGCTTTATCCCCTGCCTTCCATGACACAGGATGCCGCCGCACAATATTGCCGCCGGCATCGGCTGACGCCCGGCGAAGCGGCCGCGCTGAAACTGTGGGCCGGTAAGGCGCCCAAGATGGCCACGGCCCGGATTTCGGCCCTCATTGGAGAAATCAATACGGAAGCACCGGAAGGCACGCCTCTTCGGATCGAAAAAGCGGATGAGACCCTGCTCGATGGCATGGTGGCATCCTGCCTTCTGCGCAAACGGGATCAGGGCACAGGTTTCGCGGATCGTCCTTTAGCCTCAGCCGCCCTCAGATCGCCATAGAGGGCCAGAATCGCCCGATCGATGCGCGCCATCAACGATGCCGGCACCTTCTTGCTGCACATCAGATGGCGCGTATTGCCGGGTGGCATGCCTGCGATGGGAATAAAAGCAATCTGCTGTTTTCCCAGCTTGCGTATCAGCAGTCCGGCCTCTTCCGGTGCGATGATCATGTAATCGAAGCGCCCGGCGGCCAGCATACGGGCCATGGCGGCATTATCCGACGATGTCGTCAGAACCGGCGGATTATAGCGGGCGAGCAGCCTGTCCACATAACTGCCATAGGAAAACCCCAGCTTCACCCCCATCCGCCAGTTGCGGTTGGAGACAATGCTTTCGATACGCCTGTTGGCAAACTGCGGCAAATCGCTTCTGCGGACCAGAAGCCCCGCGGGACGGTCGCGATATATCGGCAGACTGAAGCGCGCGAAGGCCTCGCGCTCCGCCGTCCTGAACCAGCCGGCACCGCAGGCAGGCCCTTCATTGCTGCGGATCCGCAACAACTGCCGCGGCGGCGGCAGGGGATGCCATCCGAAAGCGACCCCCGCACGCTGCAAAACGGCGCTCAGACGGGCACCCACCAATCCCTCCACATTGTGTTCCTGCGGCCTGGCCACCAAATAGGGAGGGCGGTTGAAATAATAAACATCCAGGGTTCCGGCAAGAACATCTCCGGACAGAAAAAAGGAAAATATCAGAAAAAGGGCATAAAATGAAATAGCCCCAACAATAAGACTGGAAAAATTCCTCACCCCGCAAACAAATATATAGATATACATAATAAATAAAAGACTAGCCGATCCTTACCTGACAGGCAAGCCATATCTCCATCTTCGATCATTTCCTTACTCAATTCAGAATGTTATGCCATCAGTGAAACGACTCCTCTTTTCGGGCAACCACTGCCACACTTTTCTGTTCCGAAAAAATTCATAAGATAAATTATATTTTCGGGACAAGCATTTGAAACGATATATCAAAGAACATAGAATGCCCTGCACACCATGGGTTTCATAGTCTCCTCACGGGAAACAGATGAGCGATTCCACCCTTAGCGACGCCGGTCAGACCCCCGTTCTGCTGAACTGGCGGACATGGCTGTTTCCGGTCATCGGCTCCGCCATCCTCCTGCTGATCGAGAGCAACGATTACCTGCTGTTCCATACCCTGGCGGAATTATTCGCGATCATCGTTTCCGTGCTGATGTTCACCATCGCCTGGGAAACCCACGATTACGCCCCCAACCGTTTCCTTACCTATATCGCCACCGGCTATTTATGGGTCGGCGTTCTCGATCTGCTCCATACCTTTTCCTACGAGGGGCTGACATTATTGCCGGGCGGGGGTGCCAACATGTCCACACAGTGGTGGATTTCGGCGCGCTTTCTCGAAGCCGTGGTTCTGCTCACCGCCCCCCTTTGCGCCGGATACCGTCTGCCCCGTCCGGCCATGATGGGTGGTTTCGGCCTTTATGCCGCCCTTATCGCAGTGCTGATCTTCAGCGGCTTGTTCCCCACAACCTATATTCCCGGCCAGGGGCTGACCCCGCTGAAGATCTACAGCGAATATGCGATCATCGCCATCCTTCTGGCGGCGCTCTTCACCCTTCATGCAAACAGGCACCGCCTGAAGGTGGAAGAACCCGTCCTCATCTATATTTCGATTGTCCTGACCGTCATTGCGGAACTGTCCTTCACCTTCTACGTCAGCGTATTCGACCTTTCCCTCATCGTCGGGCATTTGTTCAAATTCTTCTCGTTCTGGCTGATTTTCGTCGCCATCATCGAATGCAACCTGCACCGCCCCTATATCGAGCTGAAGCGAAGCCGGCGTGTCGCCATGGATGCCAGTCAGGCGAAATCGGATTTTCTTGCCCATATGAGCCACGAACTGCGCACGCCGCTGAATTCGATCATCGGATTTTCCGATATTCTGCGCGGCGGGGCTACGGGCAACCTTCAGCCATCCCAGCAGCGGGAATATCTGGATATCATCCACCAGAGCGGGCAGGAACTGCTGCAGCTCATCGATGGCATTCTCGATCTCTCGCAGGTCGAATCCGGGCATTACCTGCTGCATGAGCAAGCCGTCGACCTGCCAGCCATCACCCAATCGTGTATCGACAGCTTCTTCCCGCAGATCTACGAAAAACGCCTGAAGCTTGAGACATCCTACCCCACCCCCTGCCCCGGCCTGCATGCGGATCCGCAGGCGCTTTCCCAGATGATGAAAAACCTGCTGTCCAATGCGATAAAATTTTCTCCTGAAGGCGCGCTGATCAACCTGTCATGGACAGAAGGCGGGGACGGCACGCTGATCTTTTCCGTGACCGACCGGGGCCCCGGCATGGATCCGCCGGCAGCCACCGGCTTTCCCGAACCCTTCAGCAACAGGGATCCGCATCTGTCCACTCCCACCCAGGGGCTGGGGCTGGGACTGCATATCTGCCAGCGCCTGGCTTCCATGCACGGTGCCACCCTCATCCTGCGGCGCAATCCCCAAGGCGGGACGATCGCCTCGATCCGTTTTCCCGCCATGCGCACATACCGCGCGAGGCAGGAAGAATCCGCCCGCGCCCGGCAGGGCGACAGCAGCGGCTGACCGGAAAACAGAGCCTTCAGCCCCGCCTACAGGCCGGTCCCGCGAAAAAACGGCAGCATGGCAGACAGGGTTTCATCGGGCACCTCCTCGGGCACGAAATGCCCGCAATCCAGGGCCTGCCCCGTAACATCGCCGGCCCAGCGCCGCCAGATTTCAAACGGTGCCGTTGCCTGTGCGATCCCCTGCGCGCCCCACAACGCCAGCGTCGGACAGCCGATCACCCGGCCGCTGTTACGGTCTTCCTCATCGTGCAGGCAATCCTCTCCGGCTCCGGCGCGGTAATCCTCGCACATGGCATGGATGTTGGCCGGACGCCCGTTCAGGGCCACATATTCGGCCAGGGCATGAGGATCGAACACCGATGACGTTCCCGCCCAGCTGTCCATTGTCCACCGTATATAGAAATCCGCATCGCCACCGATCAGCCGTTCGGGCATATCCGCGGGCTGGGCCAGAAAAAACCAGTGGTAAAGCCTGAGACCGACATCCTTGTTCACGGCATCGAAATATTCGATCGTCGGCGCAATATCGATTACGGCGAGACGGCTGACCAGGGCGGGGTAATCCAGCGCCAGGCGATAGGCGACCCGGCCGCCGCGATCATGGCCTGCGACCGAGAAAGCCTCGAACCCCAGCGCCTGCATCAATGCCACCTGATCCTTGGCCATGAGGCGCTTGGTGTAGGCCGCCCCCTTTTCGCTGCCGGGAACGGAACTGCGCCCGTAACCGCGCAGGTCAGGACAGATCACGGTAAATTCCGCCGCCAGATCGCAGGCCACCGCATGCCACATCAGATGGGTTTCGGGAAAGCCGTGCAACAGCAACAGCGGCGGCCCTTCCCCGGCCATGGCGAAATGAATGTCGAGGGACTGCCCGTCGGTTTCGATCCGCTGCCAGCCGGTTCTGAACATCTTGAGGAACCGGCGCATGGCAGGACCGGCGCTCACGGGTTACCGCCTGTCATGTCCCGCTCCCTCCCCAGCACGATGGGCTCCCCATGCGGGGTGGCGCGGGCGGCGCGATCCCAGGCCTCCTTGCGCTCCTGCAATTCCCGGCGTCCCAGAAGGCGCTTTTCAGCCACGATATCCTCCAGCGCCGACAGCCAGCAGAGATAATATTCGCTGCCGCTGTCGCCGCCGGCCTCCTCGACGCGACGCAGATGACGGGAGAAAACCCCGACCCACTCGGCCCAGGTAAACAGCCCGGCCTCATTGAGACTGACGGCCATGGCGAAGGCCTGGGCCTGCCAGGGTTCGGCAAAAACCGGACCGCCCTCATCCCGCGGCAGGGACGGCAATGCCGCAAGACACCGATCCTCAACCACACCGGAACCGCCGTCAGAAACCGTCATTCCGCCACCTCCTCAAGATAGCTTTCCCACAGATCCAGGCTGACGCCATCGCGCGGATCCGCATCCTCCCCCCACAGATCAACGGCGTTGAAATAAACGCTGTAGCAATATTGCGGCTGTTCGCCGCCGCCATGGGCGTTGCTGTCAGGAAAGACGAAAGCCCCGTGCACCCGCTCGATCCGGCCGATACGGCCACGGGCATAACGGGGCAGGCGGGTGTGCCCGGAGGGATGTGCGATGCGCGTTCGCACTGTCTGCCCGCAAGCGAAACGCGCCAAGGCATCGACCTCACGATCGCAGGGACCGCCCTTCATCAGCGCATCCATGACCTCGCCGCCGGTCAGCACCCGCGCCACTTTTTTCGGCGGCACCTGCATGATGCCATCGGTCATTTCCTTATCCGTCGCCAGCCCCTGCTCGCGCAGCAGCGTCTGCAGACCGTGCAGCCATATCTCGTAATAGGAGCGGCGCAGATAATCGGCCGGATGCATGCGCTCACGGGCATGACGGGACATGTCGATATTCCACGATCCCGTGAAACCCATGGCCAGCGTCAGGGCAAAGCAGCGTCTTTCCCATTCCGCGTGAAAGACCGGCTCGTTCCTTTCCTCCGCCACGGGGCCAAGGCCGTGCATGCCGCCGAGATCATGTCCGCCATCCATCAGCCGCCCTCCTGTTCCGTGCCTGCCAAATCGGCGGGATTCAGGGCCAGAGCGGTACCGATCATGGAATTGCGGGTCACCAGACGGGCCAGTTCCTCCTGCCCCCAGCCTTCGGTTCCTTCAGGGCGCATCGGCAGTACCAGATAGCGCAGTTCGGCCGTGGAATCCCATACCCGTACCGCCTGAGAGGGCAGCAGGGTGACACCGAATTCCTCCAGCACGCCGCGCGGATCGGATACCGCCCGCGAACGATAGGCGGGCGATTTGTACCATACCGGCGGCAGCCCCAGCACTGGCCACGGATAACAGGAACACAAGGTGCAGACGACCATATTGTGCACCTTGGGGGTGTTCTCCTTTACCAGCATATGTTCGCCCTGGCGGCCGGTGAACCCCATGGCGGCAATGGCGGCATCCGCATCCTCCAGCAGCCAGGCCTTATATTCAGGTTCAGCCCAGGCGCGGGCGATAACCCTTGCCCCGTTGCGCGGGCCGACCCTGGTTTCATAGGCATCGATCAGCTCATCCAGGGCCGCCGGATCGACATAGCCTTTTTCCACCAGCAGGGATTCGAGCGCCCGCACACGCAGCGCCACCTCCGGCAGGGCCGATCCTTCGTCATGATCGTGATGCGCCACCGCATCATCCTTCAATACATCGTCATCGGAATTGGCTGTCATGGATACCCCCGTCCGTATGCGGATATTGTTTGCCAACACCGCCTTCATGGCAACAGAAAACCCCCGACCATGGCTGGCCGGGGGTTTGCCTGTATTTGACGGACGCCTTTCCTGCGGTGCCTATGGCGCCTTCGGCAGGTCGGGGCCGCAGGCGGGGCTTGCCTCATGGGCGGTAGGCCGGTGCGGCAGAATTGTCGGGGCCGCCAGCCATTCATGCCCTTCCAGCATGGCATGCCAATAGATCGGCGGCAGCATCTTTTCCTTGAGGAACCAGGCCAGGGAAGAAGGCCTGGTCCCATCGAGAAACGGAAAGGTCGGCAGCAGCTTGCCGCCATAACCGAATTCGGCCAGAACGATCTTGCCGCGCTCCACCGTCAGCGGGCAGGAACCATAGCCATCGTAAACCGCCCGCGGCGGCTGGCCCGCAAGCACTTCGAGCGCATTGACGGCCACCACCGGCGCCTGCTTGCGCACGGCGGCCGCGGTTTTGGCATTCGGCGTCGATCCCGCATCGCCAAGCGAAAAGATATTGCCGAATTTCGTGTGCTGCAGGGTTTCCGGATCGACATCTACCCAACCGGCCTCATTCGCCAACGGGCTTTCGCGGATGAAATCGGGCGCGCATTGCGGCGGACAGACATGGATCATGTCGAAGCTGCGCTCGACCGTCTCGGTGCTGCCGTCCTCCTTCGTGACCGTGAACCATGCCTTCCTGGCCGGACCGTCGATCGCCTTCAGATTCTGATTGAAGCGCAGATCGATGCCATAGCGATCGACATAGCGCATCAGCGCCGGCACATAATCGGGCACGCCGAACAGCACCCCGCCTGCATTATGGAAGGCCACTTCGATATTGTCCAGGCGTCCGCTGCGCCGCCAGTGATCGCAGGCCAGATACATGGCCTTCTGCGGCGCACCGGCACATTTGATCGGCATCGGCGGCTGGGTGAACAGGGCTACGCCCTCGCGCAGGTTCTGCACCAGTTCCCAGGTATAAGGGGCAAGGTCGAACAGGTAATTGGAGGTAACACCGTTCTTGCCCAGCGTCTCCTTCAGTCCTTCGACCCCCTCCCAGTTCAGCTTCAGCCCCGGAGCGACCACCAGCACCCGATAGCCGATGCGTTCGCCATCCTCCAGGATCACTTCATTGGTTTCCGGCGCAAAACCGGCGGCGGCGGCGCGAATCCACCGCACCCCGTCGGGAATGACGGCGGACATCGGCTTTTCCGTCTGGGCGCGGTCGAAAACCCCGCCGCCGACCAGGGTCCAGCCCGGCTGATAATAATGCTTGTCGCGGGGTTCGATGATGACGATGTCAAGGCC
>JALXAG010000270.1 GCA_026992315.1 Sneathiellales bacterium
GCCACGCAACGTCTGGTACGCCTGTCGCGCGATTTCGCCGCCCGTCACGGGCTCACGGCCTTTTACGATGCCAATGAAACGATCATGCATACCCGTTTCTATCGCGATCACTGCCTGCCCGGGCAGATCGTCGTCGGGGCGGATTCGCATACCACATCCCACGGGGCGCTTGGCGCCTTTGCCATCGGCCTGGGCGGCGCCGATGTCGCCATCGCCGCCATCACCGGCGAAACCTGGCTGGACGTGCCCGAGGCCATTTCCGTGCGTTATCACGGCCAGGCCCCGTTCGGGCTGACGGGCAAGGATATCGTGCTGCGCACCCTCGGCCTCTTGGGGCGCAACCGGGCGGCCCTTGAACGCAGTGTCGAATATGGCGGCCCCGCCGCCGCCGGCTTCTCCACCGATATGCGTTTCACCATCTGCAACATGACTGCCGAACTGGGCGGCATGAACGGCATCTTCGCCCCCGATGGGGAAACCGCGGATTTCCTGCGCCATCGCAGGCGCGATCCGGCGGATGGCTGTTTTCTCCGGGCCGATGAAAACGCATCCTTTGCGGATGTCTTCGATATCGATCTGCACCGGCTGGCGCCGCAGGTCGCGCGCCCCTTCTCGCCGGATAATGTCTGCGACATCGATGCCGTGATCGGGCAGCCGCTGGCCGGCTGTTTCATCGGCGCCTGCACGACGACGGAAGAGGAACTGGTCCTCGCCGCCCTGGTGCTGGAAAAAATGTGGGAAAGGGGGCAGCGCCCCCGCCCCGGCAGCAAGCGCCTCGTCGTTCCGGGCGATCTGGCGATACACCGGCGCCTGGCCGATGCCGGCCTGATCGCCGTTTTCGAACGGGCCGGTTTCCGCATCGGCGTTCCCGGCTGCCATTTATGCCTTGGCGTCGGCTCGGAACGCGCTGGCGAGGGTGAAATCTGGCTATCCTCACAGAATCGCAATTACCGCAACCGCATGGGCAAGGGTTCCCTGGCCTGGCTGTCCGGGGCCGCGACGGTGGCCGCCAGCTCGGCATCGCTGACCATCGCCGATCCCCGCCCCCTGCTCGCCGAAATCGACCGCGATCGCTTCAGGCGTATTCTCGGTCGCCCGCCGTCCCCTCCCGCCAGGGGCGGCGGGAACGCGGTCCGCTATACAGACGTCGCCTTGCGGGAAAATGCCGCCGATACCGGCACGGATACGGCCACGGGGCTGACGGGGGCGATCGAAGGGCGCGTTCAGCGCTTCGGCGATCATGTCGATACGGATGCGATCATCCCCGGAGAATTCTGCAATCTCTCCGACTGGCGGGAACTCGGCCGCCATTGCTTCGCCCATATCCGCCCCGACATGGCCGCGCGCTGCGCCAACGGCGAGAACATCATCGTCGCCGGTGAAGCCTGGGGCAGCGGCTCGGCCCGGGAACATGCCGCCTGGGCCCTGATCGGTGCCGGGGTGAAGCTGGTCATCGCCAGAAGCTTTGCCGCAACCCACAGGCGCAATCTGGTGAATGAGGGGCTGGCGACCCTGACCGTCGATGACGACGATTTCTTCGGCCTGGCCGAAGACGGCACGGAACTGCGCGTCGATCTCGCCAGCTGGACCATTACCCATTGCGCCAGCGGGCGCGTCTTTCGCGGCAAGGCACCTGACGGCGTCGCCGCATCGATCCTGCGCGCAGGCGGTATCGTCCCCATGGTGCTGCCGCAACTACAGGATGCGGATCCGGACATCGCCCGGAAAACAGCCGGACAACCCCTATCAGCATAAAAGGAAAACGAAATGGAGCACCCAGCAGAGAGCATGGCCGAAAATGCGCCCCGCCACACCCCGCAGCAAGTCGAGGAAGCCTATGCGGTCATGGCCCGTGGCGGGCTGATTCTGGTCAAGCTGGATATCGGTTACGGTTTCGTCGGCCGCTCGGAAGAGGCGATCCGGCGGATGTACGAACTCAAGGGGCGACCGGAGACCAACCCCTGTGTGGTGCCGGGCGATCTGACAATCCTGCAGCAACTGAGCCCGGGGATCGATGCGCGCATTCTCGGCTGGATCGAAAGGCAGATGAGCTGGACGACCCTGTCGGTGATCGGCGATCTGAACGAAAACAGCGCCTTGTGGCAATCCCTGCCGGCCTTCGTCCGCCGTCAATCCAGCCACGACCGTTCGGTGGCGGTGTTCCTCAGACCCGGCAGGTTTCTCGAAGCGCTGGTGGAAAAAGCCTTCGATAACGGGCACCTGCTGGCCGGCTCCTCCGGCAATCTCAGCGGACAGGGGAATTGCTACCGGCCGGAAGAACTGGCGCCCAGCATCGTCGAAGGCGTCGATCTGTTCATCGATCACGGCGTCGCCCGCTACGAAAACCCGGACCGCATGGCGACGACCATGATCGACCTTCGCACATTGGAAATAAAACGGCGCGGGATCAACTGCGCCAGGCTGGAGGCGGCGCTCGGGGAACTGCGCGCAAAGCTCGGCAACTGAGCGGGCGAGGATCTGCAAACGGTCCGCGGACCGTCACTTGAATTCAGGAGGAAACAAATGGCTAACAGCGTATCGGAATGCCTGCGCCGCTTCGATGAGGAAATCCAGAGGCGCAAATATACCCGGCATTCATGGACGAAATTCGTCCTTGACGGCAAGGCCGGTCGTGAAGGCCTCAAAAACTGGGCCATCCAGAAATATCACCAGACCTATCTGCAGATCCCGATTTTCTCCATTCTGCATGCGCGGGCGGACAATGTCGAAATCCGCCGGTTCATGGTCGACCAACTCGTCGATGAGGAAACCGGCCTCCGCTCGGGCAGCGATGCCCATTACACGCTGATGGGCCGCTTCGCCGTGGCAATGGGGGCCACCGAGGAGGAAATCGAAAACACCCCGCCCGGCGATCCCGTCCGGCGCTATGTGGATGAAATCAAGGATATCTGCAGCAGGGAGCATCCGATCGTGGTTCTGGCCGCAATGTATGCCGGCGAAAGCCAGACGGCGGAGGTGATCACCATGGTGCTCGAACAATTGCGCCGGCAATTCGGCCTCG
>JALXAG010000271.1 GCA_026992315.1 Sneathiellales bacterium
GATCGACTCCGAGCGCGGCAAGGGCGCTCATGTGACGATCAAGCTGCCGCTGACGCTGGCCATTCTCACGTCGATGGTCGCACGGATCGGCAAAAGTGTGTACGCGCTTCCCCTGGAAACGGTGGCGGAGATCATTACGACGCGCCGCTCGGACATCCAATATGTCCAGAAACGCGCTGTTGTGCAGGTGCGGGAGCGCATCGTACCGCTGCTGCCGGCGGTGATGGAAGCGATAAGCCGCTACCGCCGCCTCTGCCCCTGGCCGGAAACCCCCGAGCGGGCGCTGTTCCTGGGGGTGCGCGGCAAACGCCTGCGCCCGGAAATTCTGCAGAAGACCGTCCGCGGGCTGCGCCGGGCCCTGGGCCTGCCCGAATCCGTCACCCCCCACGCCCTGCGTCACAGCTTCGCCTCCCATCTGCTGGCGGCCAGCGGCGATCTGCGCGCCGTTCAGGAATTGCTCGGCCATGCCTCCCTGTCCTCGACCCAGCGCTACACCGATGTCGATACGGCGGCACTGCTGAAGACCTATGACCGGACCCATCCGCGCCGGTGCTGAACGTGACCGCAATAGCCGCTCATACGCCTTGCCGGAGGGGCAGGGGAAGACTACAGTCGCGCCATGATGGATTGGACAAGCCTGTTATCGACACGGCGCCTGGGCGAAAGCGTCGGCACGCCGCTGGACCCTGCCCGCAGCCCCTTCCAGAAGGATATGGACCGAATCGTCTTTTCCGCCGCCTTCCGCCGGCTGCAGGACAAGACGCAGGTCCATTCCTTTCCCCAGTCCGATTTCGTGCGCACCCGCCTGACCCATTCGATGGAGGTTGCCTCCGTCGGCCGCTCGCTCGGGGCGGCGGCGGGGCAGCATGTGGTGCAGAAATACAATCCGGGCGCGGCCTTCAGCGCCGCCGAATTCGGCCATATCGTGGCGGCGGCCTGTCTGGCGCACGATATCGGCAATCCGCCCTTCGGTCATTTCGGCGAAACCTATATCCGCCGTTTCTTCGCCGAGGACGATCTGGGCCGGGAAATGATCGCCCCGTTAAGCGAGGCCCGCCGCCAGGATTTTCTGCGCTTCGAGGGCAATGCCCAGGGATTCCGCATCCTGACCAAACTGCAGAACTGGCAGAACGAAGGCGGGCTGAGGCTGACGGCAGCGACCATGGCGACCTTTTCCAAATACCCGCGCGCCGCCTTCATCGGCCCTCATGCGCCTGTCGATGGGGATGCCGGCGGGCGTAAATTCGGCTTCTTTCAGGCCGAGCGCGATCTGTTTGCCGCCATCGCCGCCGAGGTGGGGCTGATCCGCCGCGCCCCGGATGCCGATTACTGGTGCCGCCACCCGCTGACCTTCCTGGTCGAGGCGGCCGATGATATCTGCTATCACATCGTCGATCTGGAAGACGGGTTCAAACTGGGGCGAATCGCCTTTGCCGAGGCGGAGGAACTGCTGCACGATCTGACCGGTGGCTCCCTCAACCGTTATGGCGATATCGAGGACCGTGCCCAGAAAATCGCCTATCTGCGCGCCAAGGCCATCGGCCACCTGGTGGAACGCACCGCCGATTGTTTCATCGCCTGCGAATCCGACCTTCTGGCCGGGAAACCGCACAAACCGCTGCTGGAACTGACCGACCAGTGGCCCGGCCTGCAACGCATCGCCACCCTGACGGCGGAACGCATTTTCCAGACCCATGACTGGCTGGAACAGAAACACGAAGCCTCACGGGCCATCTCCCGCCTGCTGGGCCGGTACTGCGAAGCCTTTCTGGAGCATGAGCAGGCAGCGGCAGGCGGCAAAACGCCCAGCCGCCACGCCCGGCAGCTGCTGAAACAATTCGACGGCCGGCGGATCGATTTCACCAACCGCTATCAATGGCTGCTGGCGGTCACCGATTACGTTTCCGGCATGACCGACAGTTTTGCCCTGGCCCAATACCGCGATGTGGCCCTGCCCCTGAGCTGAGCCCGGGCGAATCACCCGTATCCGCCGGAAAAGGAAGAGGCGGCGCCAGGCACATCCCTCCGCCGGCGAAACGGCATATTCCATACCCGTATTGCAGAACCGCCCCCTGCGACATTTCGAATCTTGCAATTTTCCGATCCGTAATTGACAGATATTTCTCAGTACCTATTATCCATCCGACCGGTCGGTTAATGAATGATGGGGAGGGAGCCATTATGAGCGAATTCGACACCATCCTGTATGAAGAACACGGCGGGGCGGCGGTAATCACCCTCAACCGCCCCGACAAGCTGAACGCCTTCAACGAGCAGATGCACCGCGAGCTGCGCGCCGCCATCGACCTGGCGGAAAACAATGCCGCCATCCGCACGCTGCTGCTGACCGGCGCCGGGCGCGGGTTCTGTGCCGGGCAGGATCTGGGCGACCGCGATTTCGACAGCGGCGAGCGCCCCGATCTCGGCCAGACCATCGAAGCCTTCTACAATCCGCTGGTGCTGAAGCTGCGCAGCCTGCCGATGCCGGTGATCGCCGCCGTCAACGGCGTTGCCGCCGGCGCCGGGGCCAATATCGCCCTTGCCTGCGATTTCGTGCTGGCCGCCCGTTCCGCCCGCTTCATTCAGGCCTTCTGCAAGATCGGTCTCTGCCCCGACAGCGGCGGCACCTACATCCTGCCGCGCCTGATCGGCGAGGGCCGCGCCAAGGGGCTGGCCATGACCGGCCAGCCGGTCGATGCCGAAACCGCCCTGGCTTGGGGCATGATCTGGGCGGTGCATGACGATGAAACCCTGCGCGACGAGGCCATCGCCCTGGCCACGCATCTGGCGGCCCAGCCGACCATGGCGCTGGCCGCCATCAAGCAGGCCATTCAGGACAGTTACGGCAACGACCTGAAAACCCAGCTCGATACGGAACGCGATATCCAGCGCCGCCTCGGCCGCAGCGACGATTACCGCGAGGGCGTGCGCGCCTTCATGGAAAAACGCAAACCGTCTTTTACGGGAAACTGACATGAACGCATCCAACCCCGTCGCCCTGGCACGGGCCTGCGCCGAA
>JALXAG010000272.1 GCA_026992315.1 Sneathiellales bacterium
GGGGTTCGGTTTCTGAAACACCATGCCGACGCGGGCGCGAAGCTGCACCACATCGATGCGCCTGCTGTAGATATCCTCCCCGTCCAGGCGGATATCGCCTTCGACGCGGCAGCCCTCGATCACATCGTTCATGCGGTTGAGGCAGCGCAGAAAGGTCGACTTCCCGCAGCCCGACGGGCCGATCAGGGCCGTGACCTCATTGGCGGCGATATCGATACCGACATCGAACAGGGCCTGTTTCGCGCCATAATGGACATTCACGCCGCGCGCGGCGATCTTCGGGCGCGCCGCCACGATATCCGCCTGTTCCTGAACCATGCTCATAACCCGTTCTCCTTACCAGCGGCGTTCGAATTTGCGCCGCAGCAGCACTGCAAGCAGATTCATCACGATCAGAAAGGCCAGAAGCACCATGATCGCCGCCGACGTCTTTTCGACGAATGCCCGCTCAGGGCTGTCCGCCCAAAGATAGATCTGCACCGGCAGCACCGTCGCCGGGTCCATGATACCGCCCGGCAGGTCGACGATGAAGGCAACCATGCCGATCATCAGCAGCGGCGCCGTTTCGCCAAGCGCCTGGGCCAGGCCGATAATGGTGCCGGTCATCATGCCGGGCAGGGCCAGCGGCAGCACGTGATGGGTCACCACCTGCACGCGCGAGGCACCGATGCCCAGCGCCGCTTCGCGGATCGACGGCGGCACCGCCTTCAGCGCCGCACGGCTGGAGATGATGATCGTCGGCAGGGTCATCAGCGCCAGCACCAGCCCGCCGACCAGAGGCGCCGAACGGGGCAGGCCGAAAAGATCGAGAAAGATCGCCAGTCCCAGCAGGCCGAAAACGATCGACGGTACCGCCGCCAGATTGTTGATGTTCACCTCGATAATATCGCTGATGCGGTTCTTCGGCGCGAATTCCTCAAGATAGACCGCCGCCATCACCCCTAAGGGAAATGAAATGGCCAGGGTCACAAGCAAGGTATAGAAGGAACCCAACACCGCCCCCAGAATGCCTGCCTGTTCCGGTTCGCGGCTGTCGCCGGAAGTAAAGAAAGTCGTGTTGAAGACCTTGCGGATGGCTCCGTCCCGGCGCAGTTCCTCCACCCAGGCGATCTGACGGTCGCTGAGGCGACGTTCGTCTTCCTTCAGATCGGGATCGACATAGCCCTTGAAATACTGATCGACATCGTCCGATGCCGGCAGCCACACCGTCACCTTCTGCCCGACGAGATCCGGCTCGGCCATGACCAGACGCCTGAGCGTATCGGCCCCGGCGCTGCCGATGAGCTGATAGAGCTGGCGCCGTTCGCGCCGTTTGCGGATCTTGCCGAAACGCTGTTTCAGCGCCTTCTTGATCGCGCCGCCGTAATCGCCGCGCACCAGGGAATCGGATGTGCGCGTTCCCTGCGGATCGATACGGGCAGGATCGAGGGTCACCTCAAGACGGATCTGGGTCTGAAAAAACGCCCCCCAGCCCTGATAAAAAATGGTGGCGAAGAGAAACAGCAGAAACAGCAGGGCGGAGGCAATCGCCGCCATGCCGAAAAAGCGCAGCCGCCTTTCCCGGGCATAACGTTTCTTCAGCAGCCGCTCGCGCGCCTCTTCCTTGCGGGCCGTATCGGTCAGGGGAATATCAGTCATATTTTTCACGATATTTGCGAATGATCATCAGCGCGGCGATGTTCAGAATCAGAGTCATCACGAACAGCACCAGCCCCAGCGCGAAGGCCGCCAGCGTCTTGGCGCTGTCGAATTCCTGATCGCCGATCAGCAGGGTGACGATCTGCACCGTGACCGTCGTCATCGCCTCGAAGGGATTGGCGGTCAGGTTGGCCGACAGCCCCGCCGCCATGACCACGATCATGGTTTCGCCGATCGCCCGCGAAACGGCCAGCAGAATGCTGCCCGCCACGCCGGGCAGGGCCGCGGGCAGAACCACCTGGGTAATCGCCTCGTATTTCGTCGCCCCCAGCCCGTAGGCGCCTTCGCGCAGCGAACGGGGCACGGCGGTGATCACATCGTCGGAAAGGGAGGAGATGAAAGGGATCAGCATGATCCCCATCACCATGCCCGCCGCCAGCGCGCTTTCGGAAGCGACGCTGAAGCCCAGCAGGGCGCCGCCGTCGCGCAGCAGCGGCGCCACGGTCAGGGCGGCGAAGAAGCCATAGACGACCGTGGGAATGCCGGCGAGTATCTCCAGCAGCGGCTTGACGATATCGCGAAAGCGGGGCGAGGCGTATTCCGCCATGTAAATCGCGCTCATCAACCCGACCGGCACGGCAACGGCCATGGCGATCAGGCTGATCATGAAGGTGCCGGCAAATAACGGAACGGCGCCAAAGCTGCCCGAAGATCCCACCTGATCGGCGCGGATGGCCGTCTGCGGGCTCCAGCTCAGACCGAAGAGAAAATCGCTGACCGGCACCTTGGCGAAAAAGCGCAGGGATTCGCCCAACAGGGAAAGGACTATACCGATCGTGGTCAGAATGGCGACGGTGGCGCTGGCCATCAGCAGGGCCATCAGCGCCTTCTCAACCGCATTACGCGCCCGAAGCCGTGGCGAGAGACGGCGCATGGCCAGCGCCGTGCCAAGGGCACAGGCCGCCGTCAGCACCACAAGAAGCGCCGCCATGACGACAGAGGAAATACGTTCATACCCCGCGATGGCCGCAAGGATGACGGGATGATCCGCCTGCAGCACCCCCTCGCCATGGGCCAGGCGACGGATATCCCCGATCAGCGCCTGACGGGCACCGTCGTCCAGACCGGCGAGCCGCCCCTCGACCAGGGCGCTGAGATAATGAAACAATACCGGCCCTTCGGCGAAGCGCCAGATCAGCAGCAACAAGAGTGCCGGCAAGGCACACCACAGGGCCGCATAGATGCCGTAATATCCCGGCAGGGAATGCAGCGCGCCGCCCGTATCCTTTTGCCCGCGCCAGGCCAGGGCCTTTCCCACGCCCCAGCGATAGGCCAGCGCCCCCAGCAGCAGAACGAGAATAACAGGCAGAAAATCCGACATTGCTTCAATCCGTGAAATCCCCCCGGAAGGGCGGCTTCCGGGGGGTGTTGCAACAATGATCCGTCAGTTGAGCACTTCCAGATTCATCGCCTTCCTGCGCCACATGGCGCGTTCTTCGTCACTCATCGGGATCAGGCCCTTATCGGCGAGATAGCCATCCTCGCCCCAGGCGCGCTCGGAGGTGAACTCATCGAGATATTCCCGGATGCCCGGCACCTTGCCGACATGCGCCTTCTTCACATAGAACTGCAGCGAACGGGAAACGGGATAGCTGCCTTCGGCAATATTCTCGAAACTCGGCTCGACACCGTCGATCACCGAACCCTGAATCTTGTCGGCATTCTGGTCGAGGAAGCTGAACCCGAAGACGCCCAGCGCCTGCGGATTGGCTTCGAGCTTCTGAACGATCAGATTGTCGTTCTCGCCCGCTTCGATATAGGCGCCGTCCTCGCGGACGGTGTGGCAGAGGGCCTTGTAGGCCTTCTTGTCCTGCTTCTTCAGCGCCTTGATCCAGGGAAAGCTCTTGCAGCCGCCTTCAAGCGCCAGTTCGGCAAAGGCATCGCGGGTTCCGGAAGTCGGCGGCGGGCCGAGAACCTCGATCTTTTCCGCAGGCAACGCCGGATTGACATCCTTCCAGGTCTTGTACGGGTTGTCGATCAGTTCGCCCTCCCCGGCACCGGGAACGCGCTTGGCCAGGGCAAGGAACAGATCGCGCAGGGTCAGGTTCAGGCGCGGCGCCTTTTTCGAATTGGCGATGACGATGCCGTCATAGCCGATGCGCACCTCAACGATATCCTTGATACCGTTTTCGCGGCAGCGCTCGATTTCCGATTTCTTTATCCGGCGGGAGGCATTGGCGATATCGGGTGTGTTCATCCCCGCACCGGCGCAGAACAGTTTCAGCCCGCCGCCGGAACCGGTCGATTCGACCACCGGTGTCTTGAATTTGGTCGTCTTGCCGAATTGCTCGGCCACCGCCGTGGCAAAAGGAAACACGGTGGAAGACCCGACAATGCGGATCTGTTCGCGGGCCTGCGCCGTCGCCGCGGAAACCGCGATCACCGCGGCGGTCATATAGGCAAATTTCTTGAACACGTCATCCCTCCTGATCATGCTGGCGATCCTTACGGTCAGGATCATCGGGCCTGTGCAGCCAGGCCACGGGCATGCTCTACGGCGGCACGATGACGCCATTACTACAGTTCTGTGACAGATATGTTACAAGCCGGCCGGCCTTCCCTTCAGCCCGAAGACCGCCCCGCCCTCAGCCCGGCATTCCCGCCTGGTTCCGCCTGTGGCGGCGCATCGTCCAGCAGCGCCCGCAGCGCTTCGGCAAGGGCACGTTTCTGAAACGGTTTATACAGCAGGCGAATGCCATCCGCAGGCAGATGCGTACCCTCATCGCATAGAAGAAGCAGTCGTCTGCGAATCTCCTCTGCCGTCCATCCGCCCTCCTGAAGCCGCCTCACATCCCCGGAGGCGGTGACATCGGCGACGACTGCATCGTAACCGATGCCGGGCGGCACCTTCTCCGGCGGCTGTTCGGGCAATGCGCCCGTCTCATCGACGACATAGCCCAGATCCCGCAATACCAGAGCCAGAAAACGGCGAATTTCCTCATTGGCATTGACCAGCAGGATATGTTCGCCGCGCCCCTTGGGCAGCGCCATCTCCTGATCTTCGCTCATCCTGCGCTTGTCCCGTGCCGCGGGCAGCAGGATGTGAAACTCCGTCCCCTTGCCCGGCTGGCTGTCGACACTGATGCGTCCGCCGGACTGATTGACGAAACCATGGACGGAGCTGAGCCCCAGCCCCGTGCCCTTGCCTTCCGGTTTGGTGGTAAAGAAGGGATCGAAGATATGCTCGCGGATTTCAGGGGACATACCCTCGCCCGTATCGCGGATATGCAGGCAGGCCCAGCGTTCGCCATCCGCGCCGGAGACAGGATGCACGCGGATATAGATTTCGCCGCCATCCGGCATCGCATCGCGCGCATTGATCACCATGTTGAGCAGGGCATTTTCCAGTTGTCCCGGATCGATGTGAACCAGGGGAACATCGCCTTCGGCCCTGATATGAAGCCGCACGTCATCCCCGGCGGCACGTTCCATCAGGTCGCGAAAATCCTCCAGCAGTGCCGGAAGATCCACATCCTTCGGGCGCAGGGGCTGTTTGCGGGCGAAGGCCAGCAACCGCTGCGTCAGTTGCGCGCCTCTGGCTGCAGCACCGAGAGAGCGCTCCATCAACCGGCCCAGCGGATCGTCCTTATCCAGGCGTTCCTGCGCCAGCTCCAGATTACCGATGATAATGCCGAGCAGATTGTTGAAATCATGGGCGACACCGCCGGTCAGCTTGCCCAGCGCTTCCAGTTTCTGTGCATGGCGCAGCTCCGCTTCGGCACGGATGCGTTCGGTCACGTCGATCACCGTGCATTGCACAGCCGGTTCCCCGTACCAGTCCACCGCCATCATGACATGATCGAGCCACACGCGCCGCCCGTCATGGGTGATGGCCGAAGCATGGCAGACATGGGGCACATCGCGCCCTGCCAGCAGCCCCTCGACATGGCGGCGCACCTTCTCCTTTTCCCCGTCGGGATAGAAATCGAGCAGGCTGCCGGCTTCGAGAAAGGCGGCATAATTGTCATAACCCATGATCCGGGCCAGGGCGTCGTTGGCATAGAGCGGACGGAAGTCGCGGAAAACCACCATGCCCTGAATCGAGCCTTCGACCAGGTTACGGTAGCGGCGCTTCAGCAATGCTTCGGCGGCATAGGCGCGGCGCAGATAGACTTCGCGGCTGTAACCGATGAACCCGCCAACCAGCAGCAGAAACAATGCATTGGAAAAGGCGCCGCCGAGAAAGGCGGCCAGGCCGCTGCCGGCAAAAAGAATATAGGCCAGCAGATAGCTGAAAACGATCAGGATCGATACCGCACAGGCGGCGAGAAAACGCAGCGTGCTGGCGGCAAAGGTGAAAATGATGATCAGGGAAACATTGCTGAATGCCGTGGTTCCGGCCAGGCTTTCCCCACCTTCGAGCAGGATAAGCAAGGCCAGAACGCCGAAATGATAAAGCAGAATGGTCGCACTGACATACCAGGTGTGATAGCGGTCCAGACGCCGCTGCATGGAAGCCCAGATGCACAGGCCCGGAACGGCGACGAGAAAGAGCAGACGCAGAGTCGCCGTCCAATGGACGCGGTCGGGCGCCAGGGCGAAATCCTGGGGCAGAAAGACAATCCCCATGAGCATGGCCAGCGCCATGCCGATACGCAACAGCCGCTTGCTGTGGCGCACATAGGAGCGGCGGAAGGAGTCCTCCGCCTCCTTACCGGCAAAAACGATGCCCCAGCGCATCGCGAAAGCCCCCCGCTGGCCCGGATCCGCTGATCCCATGACGCCCTCCAGTGCCGCAACGATGCCGGTATTATTGTGGTTTTACCCTTGGCATCCCTGATTTTGCCCCCGATATCGAAACGGAAACATTACGAAACCGCAATAAAATTATTTTTCACTATAACTTAAGAATTAAATAAACATTTTCCGCTATCATCCCGGTGAAACAGCATTACGAGCGCAACGAGCGGGACGGCGACGATGTTCGATACAGGCCGGATCAAACGACGGCTCTGGCATTTCCTTCTACGACGATCGGATGCGGCCGGATTACTGGAAAAAAGCGAAAGGCTGCTGTTGAAAACCGCCGCGGCAGCGATCCGGGACGTTCCCCATTACCGCCGGATGGGATTGCCCTCCCGCTTCGACAGCATAGCGGAATTCAGATCCCGATTCCCCCTGCAGGATAAATCATCAACCTTTCTTGCCGCCCCCATCACCGATTTATGCCGTGGCGGGCAACTGCCCGATCTGGCATCCATGGTAACGAGTTCCGGGCACAGCGGCAAATTCGCCTACGGCCTGATCGACCGCCGCCTGAGCAAACGCCTGCCCGAGGCCATCGATTTCGGTCTCGACCTGGCCTTTGGCATCGACCGGCGCAAAACCCTGGTCGTCAACTGCCTGCCCATGGGGGTGCGGGTACATGCGCATGCCGCCACGGTCGCCGAAGTCAGCGTGCGCGAAGACATGGCCATGGCCCTGATCCGCACATTTCGCGACGCCTACGATCAGATCGTTATCGTCACCGACCCGCTATTCGCCAAACGCCTGGTCGACCATGCCCGCGAAACCGGCTTCGACTGGTCGGCGCTGCGGGTGAATTTCGTCATCGGCGAGGAAACCTTTGCCGAAACTTTCCGCGATTACCTCGGCCGCTGCTGCCATATCGACCCCGATAATCCGGAAGGAGGGCTGATCGCCTCCTCCATGGGGACGGGCGAACTGGGACTGAATCTTTTTTTCGAAATGCGCGAAACCATCGCCCTGCGCCGCCTTTGCCGGCATGACCGCAACTGCCGGCGCCAGCTTTTTGCCCATGAGGGCAAAACCGTTCCGATGCTGTTTGTCTACGATCCCCTGCGCTGTCATGTGGAAATTGTCGAACCCGATGCCAACGGCATCGGTGAAATCGCCGTTTCGCTGCTGGGGAACCGCCATCCCCTGCCGCTGCTGCGCTATCGCACCGGCGATATCGGACGGCTGATCGAACCGGCGCTGGGCCGCCATCTGGTTACCCGCCATATCGGCCCCGGTGCCGTTCCGCCCCTGCCGATGATCGCCGTTTACGGCCGTGACCGCGATCGGGTGAACGAACACCACGACCTGCTCGACTTCAAGGCCGCGCTGTATCGCGATGCCGCTCTGGCCGATCATTGCAGCGGCGCCTTCCGTATCGACAGCGAAGGCGGGCGGACCATCGTCCATATTCAACTGATCAGGGGCTGCCAACCTTCAGCCGAACTGGAAAAGCAGGCCGCAGCGGCATTCAACGGTATCGCCTGGCCATGCCTGCACGAACACGATACCTTCCCGTATGGCCAGGGCCTCGATTACGAACGGAAATTCACCTATTGGGACCCGCAGAACCACCATCCGCGTCAGACCCATGCCAGGAGGGCCGTATGAGCGCGCACCCAGCCACAGACGAAAACATCGTTTACCCGATCGCATCGGATTTTTTCCGTTTCGAGCAGCTTCGCTCGCCCCCGTCGAAGCGGGAAGCCTATGCCCTGCGCTATGACGTCTATTGTCTGGAACGCCGATTTCTCGACCCCGCGGCCTATGCGGACGGGCTGGAAACGGATGAGTACGACCCGCAATCGATCCTCTTCGGTGCCCGCGACCGCCATGACGAGATCATCGGCACCATTCGTCTGGTACTGGACACGCCGCTGCCACTGCCGGTTTTCGCCAAATGCGTCATTACCGATCAGGCTGCCGTCGATGCCCTCCGCGGCAAGGGGGCGGAAATATCGCGCCTGGCCATCGCCCGCCACTACCGTCGCCGCCGCCATGACGGTGCCTATGGGATGAATGTCGGTCCCGGCACGGCACCGGGAACGGAGCGGCGCTCCAACCGCCCTGAAATCGTTCTCGGCCTGATACAGGCGATGTACATGTGCAGCCTGGCCGAAAACATCACATACTGGTTCGCCGCCATGGAACGGCCGCTGATCCGGATGCTCGCCCGGCTGGGCTTCATCTTCCGCCGGATCGGGCCGGAAACCGACTATTACGGTCCGGTCGCGCCCTATGTGATGACCATGGAGGAATTCAACGAAAATCTGGGCCGCGTCAATCCGGAGCTTCTGGCCTCAATGACCCCGAAAGACGGCGCCGGCAGCTTCAGCCACCCGTGACCGGGGGAAAGAAGGCCACCTCGTCCCCATCGGCAAGAGGCGTATCGGCATCCGCATAATCCATATTGACCGCCACCCTGATCGTGGCCCGGTCGGCAAAGGCCTGGGCGAAACCGCCGCCGCGGCCGATCTGCCAGTCGACAAGCTGACCGACGGTCTTCACCCCTTCCGGCAGGGGAAGCTCCTCCTCGGCGCAGCCGGTGCGTTCGCGCAGCCAGGCAAAATAGAGAATTTTCATGACAAGACCTCACTGAAAGGCAGAAACAGAACCGCATCGCCGGGGGCGATGGCGGTGCGTTCCTCTTCCACCTCCACCAAACCGTCGGCTGCGTTCAGCGATGAGATGATGCCCGATCCCTGTCGGGGAAAGGCTTCGGCCACATTCCAGCCGGAACCGTCCGGACTCAGGCTGGCGCGGATCCATTCCCGCCGCCCCGCCTTGCTTGTGGCACTGAAACCGGCCCGCACCATATAGCGCCGGGGGGCCAGCCCTTCCGGCGCCACCCCGGAAAGACGCAACAGCGCCGTACGGGCGAAAAGAACGAAACACACCATGGCCGCAACGGGATTGCCCGGCAGACCGACGAACAGCCGCCCCGCGACCGTACCGAGAGCGACGGGGCGGCCCGGCTTGATCGCCAGCCGCCAGAAATGCAGGGATCCCAGCCGCTGCACCGCCGCCTTGACGTGATCCTCATCCCCCATCGACACGCCGCCGGAGGTGATGATCGCATCGTTACGCGCCGCGGCCTCCGCCAGGGAAGATGTCAATACATCCGGATCGTCGGGCAGAATGCCAAGATCCTCGATATCGCAGCCTGTCGCCGCCAGCAGCGCCTGCAGCATCGGCCGGTTGGCATCGTAAATCGCCCCTTCACGGCGCGCACTGCCCGCTTCGGCCAGTTCATCGCCGGTGGAAAACAGGGCCACGCGCGGGCGGCGGCGGACAGGCAGATCCTTCTGCCCGCTGGCGGCGGCCATGGCGATATGGTCGGGGCGCAGGCGACAGGCTGCTTCGAGCACCACATCCCCCCGGTCGACATCCTCGCCGGCGCGGCGGCGGTTGGCCCCCGGACGCGCACCGGGGGGAATGATGACGGCATCGCCATCGCGGCGCACATCTTCCTGCATGATGACCGTATCGCAGCCATCGGGCATCAGCGCGCCGGTAAAAATCCGCACCGCACCACCCGGGCGCCATTCCCCTTCCGGCGGGCGCCCGGG
>JALXAG010000273.1 GCA_026992315.1 Sneathiellales bacterium
CATAGGGAATTGATCTTCACATCATCTCTCCGCTGCTCGCGCGCCGCTCACGATCCGCCGAAATCCGGGGCGCGGGGAAGATTGCGTCATGGCTGCGGCCATGTAAACCCCGCATTCATGCAATTGCACCGGCCCTGCAGCCGTAGTAGCCTGCCTGATCGTTATATATGTGGGTTTGTATGAGAGAACCCCATCAGGCAGCAGTGAGGGTTACGTGGTGCGTGGAGTGATCATTGCGGTTCTGGTGCTTGCCGCCGCTGTGCTGGGCTGGATCTTCTGGCCGCAGGAGCCGGCACAACAGGCCAGGCAGGAACAGCCGCGGCAGCAACCGGTGACGCAGCAACAGGCAGAACGGCAGGCCCCTGCCCCAAGCGAAGGCGCGGAAGAGGGCGCGGCCCCGTCCGATCCGCAATCCGCCACCGCCGCCACGGCGGGGAGAGGGGCGGAAGCCCCCGCCGCGATGACATCAGAGGCTACACCGCCATCGTCAACCCCTGCGGCGTCGGCCCCGGCTGCCGTTGCGCCATCCTCCGCAGCCAAGGCCGCGAAGGCACAAGATAAGCCTGAGGAAGAAGAGGGCGCCGGGAAACAATCGGCCTCGCTTCTCGGCAGTCTTGCCGGGCGGGCTGGCAAGGCCGTCGATGACATGATCGCCGCGGTGAAAAAGGCCGCTGGCAATGAGGAAAAACCCGTTGCGTCAAGGCCGGAACGGGATGGGGCGTCTTCGCAGCCGTTGCAAACGGCCCGGAAAGCGGATGGCGCACCCGCAACGCCATCGGCAGCGAAGATGCCTGATGCCGGAAAACAAGGCGAGGTCCAAGCTCTGCCTCAGACGGTGCCCAGCTTCGATGTAATCCGCATCAGCGCCAATTGCACCGGGGTGCTGGCCGGGCGTGCGGCGGCCGGGGCGGAAGTGTTTATCCGTTCAGGCGATGTCCTGATTGCCCGGCTACGCGCCGATGACCGCGGCGAATGGGTGCATGTGATCGACACGCCGCTTTCCTCCGGACCGCGGCAGTTCGTGCTTGAAGAACGGCTGGCGGACGGGCGCATGCTCAAGGGCGCCGTTTCGGCGATCGTCATCGTGCCCGACTGTGCGACGCCGAAGGATGAACGGGAAAGCGCCATCGCCTTGCTGGCGGATGAGAATAGCGGGGAGACCAAACTGCTTCAGGCACCGCAGGCCCCGGCGAAGGACAAGGCCGCGCCGAGTCTGGGCAAGGTCGATTACGACGAGGAGGGCAATCTGGCCCTGTCCGGCCAGGCCCGGCCGGGCGCCAGGGTGCAGGCCTATGTGGACGATCGCTTCGTCGGCCGTGCCCAGGCCGACGAAAAGGGCCGGTGGCGGTTGAAGCCCGAAAAGGAACTGGCCCCGGGCGATTACCGCCTGCGCGTCGATCAGGTGGATAAGGGCGGCAAGGTCACCGGGCGGGTGGAACTGCCCTTCAGCCGTGCGGACAAGGAACTGGCCAAACTGGCCGCCGGGCAGGTGGTGGTGCAGCCCGGCAACAGCCTGTGGCGGATTTCCCGCCGTCTCTACGGTCGGGGCATCATGTATACGGTGATCTACAAGGCCAATAAAAATCAGATTCGCGATCCCGATCTGATCTATCCGGGCCAGGTCTTCGCCGTACCCGAACTGTCGGAGAAGGATAAAAACTGATACAGGCGCGTATCGCGGCTGAACGGCGAGCCGTTTTGACGGGCGGGATCAGCCGCGCTGTTCTGCGATCAGGCGGAACATGGGCTGGGAATCGATGAGAAAACGGGCAATGGCGCGGATGGCCGTTGCCGCCCTGAAGCTTTCCCCTTCCAGGGAGATCTGACCGAAAAAGGCCAGGTGGCTGCGCGATGTCAGAAACAGCCGCCAGTCCCCCTGCAGCATGGAACCCCAGCGGGCCAGCGCCAGCAGGTTTTCGCGTTCTGCCGGGTTTTCGGCGGTGAAGGGCAGGCCGCCGAAATCGCCGATGATGCGCAGATTGTAATGTTCGTGGGCGTATTCCTCGACCCGGGCGACGAACTGATGGCCCTGATAGCGGAAGCGGAAATTGCACGGCATCGGCGGCCGGAGGGCTTCCAGCTTCTGTTCGCTTTCCGAAAGAAGCGTGTCGAAATCCGGTAAGGCCGTAGCTGATTCCATTTCCTGACAAGCCATTAAAATATCCCCTGCCCGATGCAGATTGCCATGGCCCGGCGAAAAGATTGACCTGGCGGGCCTGAAAGCTACATGGCATCTATTCGTAATCTTCGCTAATCACTAAAGCCGTTTGTGTTTAAAAAACGGTAAATCTGAGACAGGATTGAACGTGTCCCCGGAAAAGAACGCGCAGACATCGAAGCAGTGGCAATGGCGCGCCCTTGCCGATCTTCTGCCCTATCTGTGGCCCCGCGGCGAAACGGGGCTGAAGATGCGGGTGGTGATCGCCATGCTGTTTCTGCTGGGGGCGATCGCCACCGCCGCGGTGGTGCCGTTTCTGATGAAGGCGGCGGTAGATGCCCTGGAAGGGCCGGTGCAGGTGGCCGCCGTGCCGGTGGGGCTTATTCTGGCCTATGGGGTGGCGCGGGTGCTGCAGCGCGGTTTGGGCGAGGTGCGCGATGCCGTGTTTTCTCATGTCACCCAGCATGCCATGCGCCGGGTGGGGCTGGAAACCTTCCGCCATCTGCACCGGCTGTCATTGCGCTTTCATCTCGACCGGCGCACCGGCGGGCTCAACCGGCTGATCGACCGGGGCATCAAGGCCATCGATTTCCTGCTGCGCTTTTCCCTGTTCAATGTTCTGCCGACCCTGCTGCAGCTGGTTGTCTTCTGCGTCATCCTGCTGTTGCGTTACGATGTTGCGCTGGCCACGATCACCTTTCTGACCGTGGTTTTCTATATCCTGTTCACCATCGCGGTGACCAACTGGCGGCTGAAATTCCGCAAGGCGATGAACGAAAGCGACACCGCGGCCAGCGGCCGTGCGGTGGACAGCCTGCTGAATTACGAGACGGTCAAATATTTCACCAACGAGGAACACGAGGCCCGGCGCTTCGACGAGCTGCTGGCGCGCTATCAGAAAATGGCGATTCGCAGCAATCTGTCGCTGGCCGCGCTCAATCTCGGTCAGGCGGCGATCATTTCGGCAGGTCTGGTCGCGGTGATGCTGCTGGCGGCCTTCGGCATTGCCGAAGGGCGTCTGAGCGTCGGCGATTTCGTGCTGGTGAATGCCTTTCTCATCCAGCTTTACACGCCGCTGAATTTCCTCGGCTTCGTCTATCGTGAAATCCGCCAGAGCCTGATCGACATGGAGGCGATGTTCCGCATGCTCGACGAACAGGCGGAAGTCCGGGATTGCCCCGAAGCCCGACCCCTGCGTATCGATGGCGGCGAGATTCGCTTCGAGGATGTGCATTTCGCCTATGAGCCGGAACGGGAAATCCTCAAAGGCATCAGTTTCACGGTGCCGGCCGGGCAGCGGATTGCCGTCGTCGGTCCCTCCGGGGCCGGGAAATCGACCCTGTCGCGGTTGCTGTATCGTTTTTACGACGTGACCGGTGGTGCCATTCTCATCGACGGGCAGGATATCCGCGAGGTTACCCAGGAAAGCCTGCGCCGGGCCATCGGCATCGTGCCGCAGGACACGGTGCTGTTCAACGACACCCTGCGCTACAATATTCTCTATGGCCGTCCCGATGCCAGTGAGGAGCAGATGCGCCAGGCGGCGCGAATGGCGGCGATCGACGGTTTCATCGAAGGGTTGCCCCAAGGCTTCGATACCATGGTCGGCGAGCGCGGGCTGAAGCTTTCCGGCGGGGAAAAACAACGGGTGGCGATTGCCCGGACCATCCTGAAAGATCCAAGGATTCTGATTTTCGATGAAGCGACCTCGGCGCTGGATATCCATACGGAACGGGAGATTCAGGCCAGTCTGAAGGCGATTTCCGCCGACCGGACCACCCTGGTGATTGCGCACCGTCTGGCCACCGTCGTCGATGCCGATGAAATTCTGGTCATGGATGACGGACGCATCGTCGAACGCGGCACCCATATGGCGCTTCTGGCCCAAAACGGGGCCTATGCGGCCCTGTGGCGGGCGCAGGCCGAAGAGCGTAGCAGGGAAGGGCAGGCAGCCTCAGGCGATATCGAGGGTGATCTTCGCCCCGAACCTCTGCTATAAGCAGCCCGAGAGTCGTTCCTTCCGTCATCCGCGCTGCGGCGGAACCGGAAATGCGGGACCGGGGGAATGCGGAACCAAAGGGAAAACGGGATATTCACATGGATACGGTGCTTTCGGTACTGACGCCCATTCACCGGGAAGGGTACCGGTTCATAGCCATTTTCGCCGCAGTCACGGTGCTGCTGTTTCTGATCGGCGAGCCGCTGGGCTGGATCGGCGTCATCCTGACCCTGTGGTGTGCCTATTTCTTTCGCGATCCGGAACGTTTCCCGCCGGAGAATCCGGCCGCGGTCGTCTCTCCCGCCGATGGCGTGGTGCAGATGATCGAAAATGCGGTGCCGCCGCCGGAGCTGGGGCTCGGCGATGATCCCCGCCCGCGCATCAGCGTGTTCATGAACGTTTTCAACGTGCATGTGAACCGGGTTCCCGCCACGGGGCGGATCGTTTGTCAGGCCTATCGTCCGGGCAGGTTTCTCAATGCATCGCTGGATAAGGCGAGCACGGAGAACGAGCGCCACGGCGTGCGCATGGAAACGGATGGCGGGCAGAACATCGCTTTCGTGCAGATTGCCGGTCTTGTCGCCCGGCGGATCCTGTGTCACCTTGAGGATGGCCAGCGCGTGGAGGCAGGCGAACGTTTCGGCCTGATCCGCTTCGGCAGCCGTGTCGATGTCTATCTGGAAGCGGATATGAAACCGCTGGTGCGCGAAGGACAGACCATGATCGCCGGTGAAACGGTGCTGGCCCTGTTGCCTGAGGCCGGGGACGGGGCGGAAGCAGAACCCGAAGAGGAAAAGGCGGGATCGGTCAGCCAGACGGGACAGTAGACGAAATTGCCACGGAAATTTTTACCGGGAGGGCCGAGGATGCGCCGCCCAGAAACGAGACGGGGTTCACGCAGCCGCTTCAAGATCATGCCGGTCAACAGCCTGGCGCCGAATATCCTGACGGTGCTGGCGCTTTCCGCCGGGCTGACGGCCATTCGTTTCGCCCTGCTCGGCCAGTGGGAAAAGGCCGTTTCAGCGGTGCTGATCGCCGGTGTGCTCGACGGGCTCGACGGGCGGCTGGCGCGGCTGCTGAAAGGGGCGTCCAAATTCGGCGCCGAGCTCGATTCCCTGTCCGATTTTCTCAGCTTCGGCGTGGCCCCGGCGCTGGTTCTGTATCTGTGGGGGGTGAAGGAACTCAAGGGCCTGGGCTGGATTCTGGTGCTGGTATTCGCGGTATCCTGTGCGCTGCGTCTGGCGCGTTTCAACACGGCGCTGGAGGATCCCGACCGGCCGGCCTGGAGCAGCAATTTCTTCACCGGTATCGCCGCCCCCGCCGGGGCGGCGCTGTCGCTGCTGCCGATGATGCTCTATTTCGAAACCGGTTACGAGGTCTTCACCAATCCGGTGCTGATGGGCATTCGGATGGCGGCAATGGCGGCGCTGATGGTCAGCCAGGTGCCGACCTATTCGTTCAAGAAACTGCGGGTACGCCGGGAATATATTCTCGGGGTGCTGCTGGTGGTGGCGCTGATCGCGGCCTTGCTGGTCACCTACCCCTGGGCGGTGCTGAGCGCCCTGGCAATCGCTTATCTGAGCTCGGTGCCGTTTTCCTGGCGGGCGCACCGCCAGTTATCGCGCAACCGCGATGCAACGGCCGATCCGCTGGAGGACGAGGCCGGAAACCTCAGGCCCTGAGACGGTTTTCCCCTGCCAGCAGGGTTGTTTGACGGCTGAAATGCTTCTCTCTTGAGAGTTTTTCCCTATTCAGCAGGGTTTTCGGCCCTGCCCGCGGCATTTGTCGCTGTTGCCGAGTCCGCCCCGCCGTCCGTGCGGCGACCTTCGCGGCGACGGCGGAAAAAGGCGCTGGTGCGCGCCCCCAGCACCAGCAGCGAAGGCGTGACCACCAGCGTCAGCACCGTGGCGAAAGCGAGGCCGAAGGCAACGGCGGTGGCAAGCTGCACCCACCATTGGGTCGATGGCGCCCCCTCGGTTACCGTGCGGGTCAGGAAATCGATATTGATCTGAAACACCATCGGCAACAGGCCGACAATGGTCGTGACCGTGGTCAGCATCACCGGACGCAGGCGCTGGGCGCCGGTGCGCAGCACCGCCTCGACCGGCGAAAAGCCCTGTTTCAGCAGATAATCATAGGTATCGATCAGCACGATATTGTTGTTCACCACAATGCCGGCCAGGGCGATGATGCCGACGCCGGTCATGACGATGCCGAAGGTCTGGCCGGTGATCAGCAGCCCCATCATTACCCCGATTGTCGACATGACGACGGCGCTCAGAATCAGGAAGGCCTGATAGAAGCTGTTGAACTGGGTGACCAGTATGACCGCCATCATGAACAGCGCGACGGCAAAGGCCTTGACGAGAAAGGCGCTGGCCTCCTTCTGATCCTCCTGCGAGCCCTTGAAGGTGATCCTGAGATCGGGATCCCATTGCTGGCTGGCAATCCAGGCCGCGATTTCCCTGGCCTTGGCATCGATATTGACCCCATCGGCCACATTGGCCTGAATCAACAGCTTGTTGCGGCTGTCGATCCGTTCGATATTGCCGACGCGCGGCTGCGGCGTGCGGGTGACGAAATTGCTGATCGGCACCATGCCGTGATCGGTGAGGATGCGCAGATTGTCCATCTGTTCGATGGTGCGGTAGGCCCGCGGATAACGCACCCGGATCTCGACTTCGTCATCGGTGTCGTCGGGGCGGTATTCGCCGATCTTGATGCCATTGGTAATCAGCTGAATGGTGGTGCCGACACTGGTGATGTCGGCGCCGAAGCGCCCGGCCTTGGCGCGGTCGACATCCAGCTTCCATTCGATGCCGGGGATCGGGCGCGAATCCTCGATATCGGTCAGGTCGGCGACGGCGGTTTCCAGATGGTTGCGGATGCGCTCCACCGCCGCGGGGAGCTTTTCGGGAAAGCGCGATGTGACCTGTATCTGAATGTCCTTGCCCGTCGGCGGGCCGGTATCGGGTTTGCGCACCTCGACAATGATGCCGGCGATATCGGCGGTGCGGTTGCGGATATCCTCGAACACTTCACGGGCGGGCCGGCGTTCCTGCCAATCCTTGAATTCGACGAGGATGGAGCCGATCACATCCTCGGACACGTTCTGCTGGCCGGCCTTTCCGGTACGGACATAGACGGTGTCGAAATCGTCGAGCTGCAGTACCCGGTTCTCCACTTCCCGCACCAGGGCATCCTTTTCGTCGGTGGAGAGATTGCCCCGGGCATGGACATAAACGAATGCCTGTTCGGGTTCGACATCGGGGAAGAATTCGACCCCCTCGCCCTTCATGGCGAAGACCACCTGAACCCCGACGAGCACCGACAGGGCGGTGATCAGAACGATCAGGGGATGGGCAACGGCCCCTTTGAGCATGCGCACGTAAAAACCGGTGAATCCCTTCAGATCGCTCAGATCGCCGCCCTCGGCGGCGGCCAGCGCCTTCATGGTGGCCGGATCGGCGCTGCCCGCGCGCCCGACCTGGGCCCCAAGGGTGGGCACGAAAATCAGCGCCATCAGCAGCGATGCCGATAAGGTCACAATCAAGGTAATGGGCAGGAATTTCATGAATTCGCCGACGATGCCGGGCCAGAACAGCAGGGGCATGAAGGCGGCCAGCGTCGTGGCGGTGGAGGCGATGATCGGCCAGGCCATGCGCTTGGCCGCCAGGGCATAGGCCTTGCCGCGATCCAGCCCCTCCGCCATTTTCCGGTCGGCGAATTCGACGACGACGATGGCCCCGTCGACCAACATGCCGACGGCGAGAATCAGCGCGAACAGCACCACGATATTCATGGTGAAGCCGAACAGGTACAGATACAGGATTCCCAGCAGAAAGGAGCCGGGAATGGCGATGCCGACCAGCAGCCCCGCCCGCAGGCCCATGGCGCCGATGACGACGATCATCACCAGCAGCACGGCGCTGATGACGTTGTTCTGCAGGTCGTTCAGCATGTTGCGGATATCGTTCGATTTGTCCTGGCTGAAACTGGCCTGCACGCCGGGCGGCCACTGGCGGCTTTCCTCGGCGACGACGCGGCGCACCGCATCGATGGTTTCGATGACGTTTTCACCCAGCCGCTTCTTGATCTCCAGCGCCACGGCGGGCTGGCCGTTGACGCGGGCATAGCTGGTGGCATCCTTGAAGGTGCGCCGGACATGGGTGATGTCGCCCAGCGTGACGACGCTGTCCCCCGAAACCTTGATCGGCAGGTCGAGCACATCCTTGGCGGTCTTGAACAGGCCCGGTACCTTGATGGCGAACCGTCCGGCGCCGGTATCCAGGGCGCCGGCGGCGATCAGGCGGTTGTTCAGGGTGACGGCATTGACCAGTTCCTGCTGGGAGATGTTATAGGCCTCCAGCTTGACCGGATCGGCGACCACTTCCAGCAATTCCTCGCGATCGCCGGCGATATCGGCTTCCAGAACGCCGGAGAGCCCCTCGATCTCATCGCGCAGCTTGCGGGCGAGATGAATCAGGGTCCGCGCCGGCACATCGCCCGACAGGGTGACGACAAGAACCGGAAACAGGCCGACATTCACCTCGTTGACGGTGGGATCGTCGGTTTCCTCCGGCAATTCGGTTTTGGCGATATCGACAGCCTCGCGGACGTCCTTCTTTGCCTCGTCGATATCGGTGCCGGCCTGAAATTCCAGGGTGACGGAGGCATGACCCTCCTCGGCCCGGGAGCGCATTTCCTTGATGCCCTCGATCGAGCGCAGCTCCTGTTCCATGGGGCGCACCAGCAGGCGCACGGCATCCTCCGGCGAGATGCCCTCATGAGTCATCGAAACATAGATGATCGGGATGTCGATATCGGGATCCGATTCCTTGGGGATCCACTGATAGGCGAGGAAGCCGGCCACCAGAATGAAGGTCAGGGTGCTGAGCACCGTGCGCGCATGGCGGATGGCGGTATCGATCAGGGCGTTCATGAGCTTTCCTGCCCGGCATTTTCCAGGGAAACGCGGACCGGGCTGCCATCGGGCACGAATTCCTGGCCGACGGTGATCACGGTGACCCGTTCGGGCAGGCCGGCGATCCACATGCCGTCCGTTTCATCGCCGACAATCTGCACGGGAATGAAGCGGGCGCGGCCGTTTTCGACGATCTTGACGCCGACCTCATCCTTCGGTCCCAGGGTCAGGATCGCCGGCGAGATGAAATGCGCTTTGCGGCTGCGTCCCTCGAAGGCGATATCGGCGCTCATCCCCGCCGGGATGGCGGCGCCGGGATTGGGAACCTCGATCTCCACCCGGAAGGTGCGGGTATCGCTTTGGGCTTCGCGGGCGATGAAGCGGATTTTGCCTTCGACCGTTTGGCCCGTCGGCAGGGTGGCGCGGGCCTTGCCGCCGGTCTTCAGTTCCTCGATCTGGGTTTCGGCCACGGTGCCGACCACGAGAATCGGGTCCAGATCGACCAGCAGGGCCACTGGATCGCCCAGCTTGAGATAATCGCCCAATTCGGCATGCCGCTTCTCGATGATGCCGTCGAAAGGCGCCCGAATGCTCAGATTGCGGATTTCGATTTCCATGGCCTTGACCCGTGCCCGGGCCGCCTTCAGATTGGCCAGTGCCGCGGCAAGCTGGGTTTCGGCGCGGAAACCCTTGTTGCGCAGGGATTGCGAGGCCTCAAATTCCAGCTCCCGCTGGCGCAGGGTGGCGCGGGCCTCGGCCAGGCGGGCCTTGCGGTCCTCCTCGTCGAGGGTGGCGATGACATCGCCCTTTTTCACTTTCTGCCCCTTGCG
>JALXAG010000274.1 GCA_026992315.1 Sneathiellales bacterium
GACGGTCGAAGCCGACACCCTGCGCCGCCTGAGCGGCCGGGAAGAGGAAGGGACAGGCGCCTCCCCTGGTGATGAGAACATTCTCAACCGTCGGATCGGTGCCGCGCCGGGCTATGAAACGGCCCTTGGCGCCGTGCTGGGGGAGGATCTGGAAGCATCGACGGATGAAGGCGCCGATCTGTATTGGGGGGAAGCCGCCGCCAACCCCTCCACCCCGCTGCCCGAAGGCGCCCGGCCGCTGCTTGAATATGTCAGCGCGCCGGAACGTCTGCATTCGCGGCTATCGCAGATCGGCATCGTCGCCGATAATGCGACCGGCGATACCCTGTACCGCCAGTTGCACCCCGGTCAGCGTCTGGTCAGCCCGGACGGAGCCTGCTGGCGCTGGGACGGGCTGATCCGGCGCAGGGCGGCCCCCTCGCGCACCGCCGTGCTGCTGGAACAGCGCAACCGCCTTGCCGCCCTCGAAGAACGCATCGCCACGGCCAGGGCAAGGGCCGAAGAGGCACGCAGGGCGGCAGATGCCGCAAAGGCTGCCCTGAAAGAAAGCGCCGAGGCGCTGCGTATGCAGGAGCAAGCCTGCGATGCCTGCCGCCGGGAACGCGACCGCGCCCGCGATCGCATGCAGAAGCTTGCAGCGGAGCTGGAACGCCGCCGCGCCGCGGAAGCCGCCTTGCAGGCACGGATCGCGGAACTGGAGGAAGATCTGCGCCAGGCCCGCACCGCCGCGGAAACGACGGAAACGGCACTGAAGGCCCTGCCTGACGAGGCCCCGCTGCTGCAGCGGGCGGAAAAGGCCCGGACCGGGCTGGATGACGCCCGGGAGCATCTGCGCCGTGCCGAAGCGGAAGCCGCGGCCCTGCGCGAACAGATTCGACAGCATCAGGCCCGGCGCCAGCGTCTGCAGCGCGATATCGCCCAATGGCGCCAGCGCCTCGAAAAAGGCCGCCAGCACCTGAAGGACCTGCAGAACCGCCTCAAGGAAACCGAGAGGGAGCGCGAACAGCTCGCCGCCCGCCCCGGCGTGCTGGCGGAAAGGCGCCAGGCCCTGCTGGGCAAGCTGGCACTGGCGGAAAAAGAACGCGATGAAGCCGTCGATGCCCTGCACAGGGTCAGGGACAAGCTCGGCGAAGCCAGGCTGCAGGAGCAGGCGGCGCAAAAAAAACTGGCCGATGCGCGCGCCGCCCTTGCCGGTCTGGAATCCGACTGCCGCCACCATCAGGAACGGCTGGAGGAAATGGCGGCACGCATCCTCGAATCCCTCGAATGCGCCCCGGAAGCCATTCTCGGCCGGCTGGGCATCGGCGAGGGCGAGGAACTGCCCGATGCCGAGACCTGCGAACGCAGGCTGGAGCGCTGGAAACGGGAACGACAGAACATGGGCGCGGTCAATCTGCGCGCCGAGGCCGAAGCACAGGAAACCACGGAAAGAATAGAAGCGCTGACGGCGGAAAAAGAGGATCTGGAAGCGGCGATCGGCAGGCTCCGCCGCGCCATCGCCAATCTGAACCGTGAAGGGCGCGAACGCCTGCTGGCCGCCTTCGAAAGGGTGGATGCGCATTTCCAGAAGCTTTTCGTCCGCGTCTTCGGCGGCGGACGGGCGCATCTGTCCCTGACGGAGGCGGAGGACCCGCTTGAAGCCGGACTCGAGATCATGGCCAGCCCGCCTGGAAAACGCCTGCAGCTGATGTCGCTGCTCTCCGGCGGCGAACAGGCCCTGACGGCGCTGGCACTGCTGTTCGCCGTCTTCCTGACCAATCCCGCCCCCATCTGCGTCCTCGACGAGGTGGACGCGCCGCTGGACGATGCCAATGTGGAACGGCTCTGCCGTCTGCTGGAGGATATCTGCCGCCAGACGGCGACCCGCTTCCTCTGCGTCACCCATCATCCGCTGACCATGGCGCGCATGGACCGGCTGTTCGGCGTCACCATGGCCGAGCGGGGGATTTCGCAATTGGTTTCGGTCGATCTGTCCACTGCCGAGGAGTGGCGCGACAGCGCCTGATCGCCTGCCGTGGAAGCAGGCAGGTATCGTTGGCGGCGGCGGTTTCTTTCGCTCTTGACTTGCCCTGCACCTGCCAGTAGGTTTGCCGCGCTTTTGACGTGGCCTGGCACCTGCCGCCACACTGTTCGAGCGGGCCGGATGGATGATGCGCATATTGATGAAGAAAGCGCTTGTTCTCTTCGGCCACGATCCGGCCGGGATAAAGCCGTGAGCGGCCCCCGGAAAGATCGCGATCATGCGGGGAAACAGGAAGCGGATTCCGCTCCCCCCGACGACGAGCAGCGTGTGTTTCTGCAGGAGCGGGAGGCGCTGAAAGCACTGGATGCCCGCCTGAAAAAGGCCCGGGAGCACGAATCGGATCCCTTCGGGGACCGGCTGAACCCGGCAAGGCGTCCTGACAGTGCGCAAGCCATGGCCTGGCGCATATCGGTCGAAATTGTCGTGGCGCTCGGCGTCTGCGGTTTTATCGGCTGGTGGCTGGACAAGTGGTTTGACACGAAACCATGGTTGATGGTGGTATTCCTGCTGCTGGGTTTCGGGGTCGGCATTCGCAATGTCTACCGTATCGGCAGGGATGCCATGGATGAGGGAACAGACGGCGACGGACGGGAATGATTCAGGCCAGCGCCAGGCGCTGCGCGTACAGACAATCACCGCCATGCCGCAAAGAATGGATTTGAGCCTTGGAAGAGCATAGTCCTCTCGCCCAATTCGAGATCAAGAAGCTGATCGAAATTCCCCTTGGCGGAATTGACGCATCCTTCACCAATTCATCCCTGTGGATGATGATCTCCATCATTCTGGCCACCGCCTTTCTGACCCTGAGCATGCGCGGGCGTGCCATGGTGCCCGGCCGCTGGCAGTCCATGGCCGAGCTGGTCTACGAATTCGTCGCCAACATGCTGCGCGACAATGTCGGCTCCGGAGGACGGCGTTACTTCCCGTTCATCTTCACGCTGTTCGTGTTTATCCTGTTCAACAACAGCCTGGGCATGGTCCCCTACAGCTTCACGCCCACCAGCCATATCATCGTCACCTTTGCCATGGCTGTCGTGGTGTTCATCGGCGTCACCATCATCGGTTTCATCAAGAACGGTACCGGCTTTCTCAAGCTTTTCGTGCCTTCCGGCGTGCCGTGGTTCCTGCTGATCATCCTGGTGCCGATCGAAGTCATTTCCTATTTCGTCCGCCCGATCAGCCTGTCTGTCCGGCTTTTCGCCAACATGATGGCCGGGCATACCATGCTGAAGGTCTTCGGCGGCTTTGTCGTCTCCCTCGGCCTGCTCGCCGGGTGGGCACCGCTGCTGTTCATTATCGCCCTGACGGGCATGGAAATCGGCATTGCCATGCTGCAAGCCTACGTATTCACCGTTCTGAGCTGCCTGTATCTTCACGATGCGCTGCATCCGGGCCACTGAGCCCCTGAACGGTGTGGAGCCTAAACCGCAACTGAACTGAATTACTGAACAGAAGGAAAACCATCATGGAACTCGAAGCTGCAAAGATGATTGGCGCCGGTCTGGCCACGATCGCCCTGGCGGGTGTTGGCGTCGGTATCGGTACGATTTTCGGCAACTACATTTCCGGCTCGCTGCGCAACCCGGCCGCTTCGGCCAAGGTGTTCGGCAATGTGCTGCTGGGCTTTGCCCTGACCGAAGCCATCGGCCTGTTCGCCCTGGTGGTTGCCTTCCTGATCCTGTTTGCATTCTGATCGAACGACGGGAAGTTACGTCACAACCTTTCACGGCACCTGAGGGTCAAGCATGCCCCAGTTAGATTTCGCCACCTATGCGCCACAGCTTGTGTGGCTGGCGATCACCTTCGTTCTTCTGTATGTGCTGATGTCGCGCATCGCCCTGCCCCGCATTGCCGAGGTATTGGAAGAGCGGCAGAAACGCATCCAGGACGATCTGGACAAGGCGGAGCGGCTGAAGGCCGATACCGAGCAGGCCATCGCGGAATATGAACGCGCCATGGCCGATGCCCGGGCCCGTGCGCATGCCATTGCCGCCGAAAACCGCGCCAGGATCAATGCGGAAATCGAGGCCCGCCGGGCCGAGGTGGAAGCGCAGATCGAGGAAAAGACCCGCAAGGCGGAAGCGCGCATCGCCGAAGCCCGCGAGGCAGCCATGGCAAATGTCCGCGAAATCGCCCTGCAGGCATCATCGGCCATCGTCGAGCGGCTGACCGGAGAGAACGCCGATGAGAGCGCTCTTACCGCTGCCGTAGACGCATCGCTGGGAGACCGTGGATGTTCAGCAATCCCGAAACCTGGGTCGCCATTGGCTTTGTCGCCTTCATCGCCCTGGTCGTCTATCTGAAGCTGCCGCGCATGATCGCCGCCAAGCTCGACGAGCGCGCCGACCGCATCGCCAGGGAGCTGGACGAAGCCCAGCGCCTGCGCGAGGAAGCCCAGGCCATGTTCGCCGAGTACAAGCGCAAGGCCGATGCCGCCGGCGAAGAGGCCGAGGCGATCATCGCCCTGGCCAAGGAAGAGGCAGAGCTCTATGCGCAGGAGGCCAAGGCCGCCCTCGACGAGATGCTGGAACGGCGCACCGCCGCGGCCGAGCAGAAGATCGAACAGGCCGAAGCCCACGCCATGCAGGAGGTCCGGGCCGTGGCCGCAACGGCGGCCATCGATGCCGCCCGCAAGGTCATCAGCGAAAGCATGGATGCCAAGAAGGCCAATGCCCTGATCAAGGATTCGATCGAGGATATCAAGAAACACCTGCACTGATCGCTGTAGTGCGGCTGACATCGGGGGGTCCGCAAATGCGGGCCCCTTTTTTCATGGTGCCTTCCCGGACACCAGCTGTGCGCCACCCTGGTTTTCGCTGGCCTCCTTCGCACTTTTCGCCCCTTTGCGAACAGCCCAATACCCGGCATTTCATTCCTTCCTCTCCTTCAACCATCAGATATCGGGCCTCGCCTCTTTCATTTTCACGAAAATATTTTGTATAAACATCTTGACCTTCAAATGCGCTTATGCGCATATGCAGCTATGAGCAACACATTGACCATTCTTTCCGCCCTTGCCGAGCCGACGCGTTTAGGCGCCCTGTCGCTGCTGTGGGATGGGCAGGAACACTGCCTGTGCGAACTGATGGATAAGCTCGGCGCCACCCAGTCGCGCATGTCGCGTCATATGCGCAATCTCAAACTGGCCGGGCTGATCGTGGACCGCCGCGAAGCACAGTGGGTCCGCTACAGGCGCAATCCCGCCCTGCCGCAACGAACGGTGCAGCTCGTCAACGCCGCCCTGGTCAGTTACCGCGAGGATATGGAACAAAGGAAATCCGCATGAGCTCTCCCTCCCTGCAACAACAGAACCTTCCCGGCGGGGAAAGCGCCTCGGCGGTCAAATGGGTTTCCCTGACCCTGCTCGCCATTGCCGCATGGTTTGCGCTCTACAGCCAGTTGGTGCCCTTTTCCCGTTGGCTCGTCGGCCTGCTGCCCATAGAGGCGGACAGTCATCTTTATGAAGCGATGGCGTTCTTCGCCTATGACACGCCGAAGGTGATCATGCTGCTGAGCCTGATCGTGTTCCTGATGGGCATTGTTCGCAGCTTCTTTTCCCCCGAGCGCACGAGGGCCATTCTGGCCGGAAAGCGCGAAGGCGTCGGCAATGTGCTTGCTGCCTGCCTTGGCATTGTCACGCCGTTTTGTTCCTGTTCCGCCGTACCGCTGTTCATCGGCTTCGTCAGTGCGGGCGTTCCCCTGGGCGTGACCTTTTCCTTTCTGATCGCCGCCCCCATGGTCAATGAAGTGGCTCTGGGCCTGCTGTTCGGTCTGATCGGATGGAAGATCGCCCTGACATATCTGTTCTTCGGCCTTGGCGTCGCCATCGTTGCCGGCTGGGTGATCGGACGGCTGAAGCTGGAAGGCTGGCTGGAAGAATGGGTCCTCAAGATCCGTGGCGGCGCGGCGGATGTTCCGGATGAAAAACTGACCGTTATCGACCGGATCAGGGAAGGCCTGGAAGCCGTCCGCGATATCGTCGGCCGGGTGTGGATCTGGATCATTCTCGGCATCGCCGCCGGCGCCGCCATTCATGGCTATGTGCCCGCCGATCTGATGGCGAAAATCATGGGCCGCGACGAATGGTGGACGGTTCCGGCCGCCGTGGTGATCGGCATTCCCATGTATTCCAATGCCGCGGGGATCATTCCGGTTGTCGAAGCCCTGATCGGTAAGGGGGCCGCCCTCGGCACCGTTCTCGCCTTCATGATGTCGGTCATCGCCCTGTCCCTGCCGGAAATGATCATTCTGCGCAAGGTGCTGACAGTACGTCTGATCGCCGTTTTTGCCGGCGTCGTCGGCACCGGCATTCTTGCCGTCGGCTTCCTTTTCAACACCCTGTTCTGACGCTTGGTTCCGCTCCTGGCAAAATAAGGAAAATCGTAATGAAGAATATCAAGGTACTCGGCCCCGGCTGCAAACGCTGCGATGCGTTGGTGAAAATGGTTGAAGAGGAAGCGGCAGCGGCGAATATCCCCGTCACCGTCGAGAAAGTGACCGATTACGCGGAAATCGCCCAGTATGGCATTGCCTCAACCCCCGGCCTGGTGGTCGATGGCAATGTCGTCCATGCCGGCGGTCTGCCCAAGCCGGAAAACGTTCGTCAATGGCTGGCTGCGTGATGCGCCGCATTGCCGGGGCGCTCTTTCTGATCGCCGCCTTTCTGCCCGCCCTGAAGGCGGCGGCGGAAACCGCCCCGCTGGATATTGTCGAAATCGATCAGGGCGTATACGCCCTGGTCGGGCAGATGGCACAGCGTTCGGCGGATAATCTGGGCAACAACGCCACTTTCGGGCTGATCGTGACCGCGCAAGGCGCGGTACTGATCGATCCGGGCGGCAGTGCCAGAGGGGCCGCACAGCTTCATCGCATCGTCCGTCAACTGACGGATCAGCCGATTCGTTTCGTCATCGACACCGGCGGACAGGATCACCGCTGGTTCGGTAACGATTATTTTCGCAAACAGGGCGCCAAAATCATCGCCTCGGAAGATGCGGTCGCCGATCAGCAGGAACGGGCCGATATCCAGTATCAGGCCATGGAATTCCTGCTCGGCAAGGATGTTTTCGCCGGCACCGAACCGGCATCGGCGGATATCCGCTTCGACAAGCGGTATGTGCTGCAGCTTGGGGACCTGCGCATCGAGATCGTTCACCCCGGCGCGGCCCATACGCCCGGCGATTCCTTCGTCTATCTGCCGCAGCAGAAAATCCTGTTTGCAGGCGATATCGTCTATATGGACCGCCTGCTCGGTATAGGCGAGCAATCGGACACCGCCGCCTGGCTGGAAAGCTTCGCCGCCATCGAGGCCCTGCACCCGCGCATTGTCGTTCCCGGCCATGGCTATCCCGCCCCCCTGGCCAAGGCACAGAAGGAAACCCGCGACTATCTGCGCTATATGAGGGCCGAAGTCGACCGTATTCTGGAACGTGGCGGCGATATCGCCGAGGCCAGAAACATCGATCAATCGGCTTTCGCCTATCTTGCCGTCGCCGACCAGATCGCACGGCGCAATGCCGAAACCCTGTATCGACAGATGGAATTCGAATGACCGCCGGGAAGAACCGCTTGGATATGCATTGCCCCCTCACAAGCTGAAATGCGATGGCATTACATTAATCCGCTGCGGTTTCCAGGGGGCGATTTTGCCTTCTGCAGAGGCGGGGATCCGCGACCATCAAGCGGGTTTCGATAAGCTTACCGGAGCCTGACCCTGAAACCGACCGATCGGAGCCGTGGCCTGAAACGCATGCACCAGACGCGTCGCAAGGCGTACGGTGCTCTCTGGCGCCTGTTCGTTCATTTTCATGACCAATTCCGAATTTTTCAGTTCCGGCAGCCCGTATTCCTCTCCCACCCGCATCAGATCCCCGGGAACCGCGCGTGAAGGCAGAACGCCAACGGCCCGATGTTCCGTAATCGCTGTCTTCAGGGGGGAAAACTGATTGGAGCAATAGGCGATGCGCCACCGACGTCCGGCCTGCTCCAACGCCCTGATGGCAATATCGCGTACCCCGCATCCCTCCGGAAAAAGAGCGAGCGGCAAGGGATCCTCGCGCACGACTTCTGCCTGCGGCGCTGCAACCCAACTCAGCTTCTCATTGAGCAAATTGATGCCATCGATTTCAGTATTGCGTGTAACGAACACCAGATCGAGGTCGCCGGCCTCAACCATATCGGAAAGCTTCGGTGACAGATCGGTAACGATCTGCAATTCGGTATTGCAGTTCTCCCGGGAAAATTCAGCAAGAACCTTTGGCAGAATGAGCTGGGCATAATCGTCGGGCGTACCGATCCGCAGGACCCTGACCTCCTGGCCGGTGCGCACCTCCCGCACCAAGGCGTCGTTCAGTTTGAGAATTTCCACCGCATAGCTGCGGATGACTTCCCCCGACCTGGTCAGGGTAATTTCCTTGCCCTTCCCCCGCTCGAACAGTTGCTGTCCGACAATCTCTTCCAGACGTTTCACCTGCAGGCTGATCGCCGACTGGCTGCGCATCAGCCTCTCCCCCGCCGCCGTGAAGTTCCTTACCTCGGAGACGACGAGCAGAGTACGCAACAGATCGACATCGACATTCACCAGCCCCATGAGAATTCCTCATTTCCGCGATTACGGGAACTCGTTTCCGGTGCAATCAAAGCGCTTATACGATCATGGTATCAGGCAAACGACAAGACGACCACAGATTGATAGCGCAATCATTCAGACAAGGCCAAAGGAAACATGATGTTTTTCAGGCTACTCCCGCGACAGCAAAAAACGCCCCCCAAGAGGCCATGATGACACAAGCAACAGACGAGTTCATATCCCTCCCCCCTCCGGCAACCCGCCTGGCGATGGTGAAGGCTTATATCGTTCTCACCATTGGCGGGGTGTTTCTCGGTTTCGCGCCGGTCATTGTCAAGGCCATGACGATGAGTGCCGACATATCGGCTTTCTATCGCGTCGCCCTGTCGACGCCGCTTTTATTGCTGTGGGCCCTTTATGCCCCGCGCCCTGGCGGAAAGCCGGCAAAAACGGCCGGGAAAACACTGGTCATGCTCTATGCCCTTGCCGCTTTTTTCTTCGCCGCCGATCTCGGGGTGATGCATCTGGCCATCCGCAGCACCAATGTCACCATTGCCACCCTGTTCACCAACTGCGCCCCTTTCTTTATCGGCGTTTTCGGCCTTCTCGGCCTGTCGGAGCGCCCGCAGCGCACCTTCTGGGCGGCCCTGCCCATGGCGATGGGCGGAACCGTTCTGCTGATCGGCATCTCCGGTTTCGCAAAAGGCGGCGGCAGCATTGCAGGCGATGCCCTGGCTCTTTTGGCGGGGCTTCTGTATGCCGCTTATCTGGTAACCGTCAGAACATTACGCCAGGCGGGGGCCGCATCGGGTCACATCATGGCTGTCGTTGCCCTTGGCAGCACATTTTTCCTGTCCGTGTTTTTCTTCCTGGCCGGGGCGCCCGTTCCGGCAACGATGCGGGACTGGATGCTGTTGCTTGCCCTGGTCCTGTTCGGCCAGGTCGCCGGGCAGGGGCTGGTAACCATCGCCCTGCAGCGCCTGCCCGTTTCTTCCAGTTCCCTTGTCCTGCTGATTCAGCCCGTCGTGGCGGCGATATTTTCCTGGCTGCTGCTGAACGAAGCCCTGAGCCCGCTGCAGATTTTCGGGGTCTTTCTGGTGCTGGTTTCCATCTTCATGGCCCTGCGGCCGGCCAGCACCTCCTGATCCCGGCAGCGGTTCCGTCCATGGCGGCTTCTTCCGCCCGGACGGAACCCCGCATTGGCTAGTCATGATCGGGGCGATTGACTTCGTAGGCCGCGAGCTGTTCGGCCGTTGCCTCTTTCTGATAGCGGTGCTTCCATTCATCATAGGGCATGCCGTAGATGATCTCACGGGCCTCCGCCTTGCTCATTTCAATGCCCTGTTCTCCGGCAGCGTCCATATACCAGTTGGACAGACAATTACGGCAGAAACCGGCCAGGTTCATCAGATCGATATTCTGCACATCCGTACGCTGGCGCAGGTGATCGACCAGGCGGCGAAAGGCCGCTGCTTCCAGTTCCGTGCGGGTTTTATCGTCCATAATGGCATCTCCTCCAGTCATTCTTCCGTTTTCTATCCGCCACAGGCCGGCCGTGCCCCGGTACCGCGGGCGGTTTCGGCCATGAGCCAGTCCACAACGGCCTGCAGGGCCTCATCCTTGCCGGCACCGCTTTCCAGTACCTTGTGGTAGACAGCAAGCTGCCGGCGGGCCGATGTACCGCGGGCGAGAATTTTTCGGGCATGGTGCACGGCATCACGACAGCCCAGGGCCCCGGCATCCTCATCCAGCATGTCGATCAACTCTTCCAGCAGATCGGCATAAGCCACGCGTTCCCCGCGACCGAGATCGATCAGATCGCCGTCACAACCGAAACGCTGCGCCAGCCAGCGGTTTTCACGTATCAGCGTCTGGGGATAGATTCTCCAGCGCTGATTATTGCGCCGCAACCGATAGAGCATCCGCAGCAGGCACTGATAAAGCGCTGCCACCGTCACCGCATCGTCGATGCTGGTGCAGACATCGGCAATGCGCATTTCCAGCGTCGGAAAACGCGAGGAAGGGCGCACATCCCACCAGATTTTCGATCCGTCTTCCAGAATACCGGCCCGGATCATCTGGCTGACCAGGCGGTCATATTCGCCCGCCGAAGCCATATAATCGGGCAGCCCGGTGCGCGGCAGGGCATCGAACACGGTCAGCCGGTAGGACATCAGCCCCGTTTCCTCCCCCCGCCAGAAGGGGGATGATGTTGTCAGCGCCAGAATATGGGGCAGAAAATAGCCTACCTGATTCATCAGGTCGATCCGCAGATCCGCATCGGCGACACCGACATGCACATGCATGCCGCAGATCACCAGACGACGCACCACCGCCTGAAGATCCTTGGCCAAGGCATCGTAGCGTTGCTTCGGGGTATGTTTCTGCAAATGCCATTCGGCGCTGGGATGGGTGGAAGCGGCGATCACACCGAGACCGTATTCCCCCGCGGCCTCGATCACATGCCGGCGAAGCTCCCGTAATTGACGATCGGCATCGGCAATTCCCGGGCAGACGCTGGTACCGACTTCGATCTGAGCACGCAGAAATTCCGGCGAGACACGCGCCTCGCCCAGGCGCTGCCGGCAGGCAAGCATCAACTCTTCCGGCGGTTCGGCCACCAGATCGCGACTTTCCGGATCGACGAGAAGATATTCTTCCTCAACACCAAGGGTGAATTCAGGTTCTGCAATCATGAGGCCTGCCGTGTGAAAAACTGTCGGGAAAAGGGGCGACCCGCCATCAACGTGCGCCGGATGACTTCAGCCAGGATGTTGGCCCATTCCTCGGCCCCGTGATGGGTATCTATGAGGTCCTGGCGGATCTCGACCACGACATGGGGCAGGCCACGGCTGACGCAATGATGCTCGGTCGTATAGCCATAGGGTTCGCGGGCTGAATAGGGCTGATTGTCGCCAACCGTCAGCGCCGGATTGCGCCCCAGAAGATCCAGCATCGGGCGGGCAAGGCGGCCATCCTCGCCCCAGAGGATACCGACATGCCATGGCCGCTCGAAACCGTTCATGATCGGCGTGAAGCTGTGGATGGAAAATACCGCGGGCACCGCGCCCGTTGCCTCCATGGCCGATATCCGCGCATCGACGGCATCGTGATAGGGGGCGTAATAGGCACGGCGGCGGCGTTCGCGCTCTGCCGCGTCGATATCCTTATTGGCGGGAATTTCCACCCCGTCGGAAATCGCGGGCATGACGGAAGGATCGTCGATGAAACGGTTCAGATCGACCAGAAGACGCGAATAACCGCCAAACAGCGCCGGCGCCCCGAACATTGCCGCCAGCCGGCGGGTGACGTCCTCGGCCCCGATGTCCCAGGCGATATGCCGCCACAGCATCGCCTCATCCAGTCCCAGGGTTCCGTATTCCGGCGGAATGCGCCTGGAAGCATGATCGCAGAGAAACAGCACCCCGCCGCCGTCATTGCCCGGCAGCAATGTAAAGGCGTCGTTACCGGAACACGCATTCCCGCTATTGCCGTTATCGTTCATGAAGCGCTTTCATTCCCCTTCGGAGGCTGATTCGACAAAATACGACCTGCCCTGCCTGCAGCAGGCGGAACATATCCTGCAGAATGGATAAGTTAACGGGTCCTGACCCTAAAGCAAGGAACGCCGCTTGTGAATGAATAAGGCCCCCGCCCCGGGGACGGGTCTTCAGGCGGCATCGCGCTTGATCACCCTGCCGGGGCCGAAATGCAGGGATATCGTCGTACCCACCCCCGGCTCGCTTTCGATCTGCAGGTGCCCGTTATGCAGTTCCATGAGCGAACGCACCAAAGGCACACCCAGCCCGGTGCCCTGCTGTTTGCGCGCCAGGCCGCGATCCACCTGGCCGAAGGGCTCCAGCACCTTGGCCATGTCTTCCTTGGAAATACCGATACCCGTATCGGAAACTTCCAGCACGAAACCGTTCTCGTCCGCATGTGCGCTGATCGTCACGGTTCCGCCCGAAGGCGTGAATTTGATGGCGTTGGATAGCAGATTGACCAGCATCTGCTTGATGCAGCGCGGATCGGCATGAAGAGAGGGCAATGCCCGCTGTATCTGCACCCGCACATCAAGGCGTCCCTGTTCGGCCCGGCCCTGGAGCATACGCGTCACCTCCGCGATCAGCCGGGGCACATCGACATCCTGTTCCTGCAAGTCGAAGCGTCCGGCCTCGATCTTGGACAGATCGAGAATGTCGTTGATCACCGACAGCAGATGACGGCCGCTGGCGTGGATATCGGCCGCATATTCCCTGTAGGCGGGGATGCCGAAGGCACCGAACATCTCATCCTTGATGATCTCCGAGAACCCCATGATCGCATTCAGCGGCGTGCGCAGCTCATGGCTCATCAGCGCCAGGAAATCGGATTTGGCGCGGCTGGCGCTCTCAGCCTCGTTCTTGGCGGCGAGAAGCGCCTTTTCCCGCTCCCTGATCGCCGTGATATCGACAAGAACGGCCACCACACCGCCATTGGCCATGGGGCGCCCGGTGAATTTCAGGCAATGGCCGTTTTCAAGCTCCACAACCTCGCCGCCCCAGCCATGACGCGTGCCGGAAAGCATTTCGCGCAGCCACTGATGATATTCCTGCCCCGTCAATCCCTGCGGCCGCGAGGCATTTTCAAGAATGCGCTGATAGGAAACGCCCTTTTTCAGCACACCCGGCGGCAGGGACAGGAAGGAGCCGAAATTTTCATTGCACAACAGCAGACGACCGTCGGGATCGAACAGGGCGAACGCCTCTGAACTGCTGGCAATGGCATCGAGCAAGGTTTCCTGAGCGTCGTTGAGACGGCGCAGAAGGCGCCCGTTCTCGATCCGCATGAGGACGGATTCACGCATGCGGCGATAATTGCCCCGCAGGGCCATGGCCGTCATCAGCAGGAAGAGCACGGAAAACACCAGCAGCGACACGCCGACATCCGTTCCGTTACTGAGAACCAGCACATGAGGGCCGACGGCAAAAATCAGAAAGGCCATTGCCGCCCCGGGCATGACCGACCGCGTCAGGGCCCCGGCAAGTCCGGCCCCCGTGGCGATGCCGCCCAGAATGACAGCGTGTCCGATATCTCCGCCACCGCTCTGAAAGGCCGCGGTCCCCCCCCACAGAAGCCCGTTCAGGGCCCCCAGCCCATGTGCAAGCCAGTAATCATGATGGCAGGCCTTATCCTCATCCACGGAGGCAGGATCGTTGTGGTAGGGAGAAAAACGGTAATATTCGAAAGCCTGCAGGCCAAGCAGGGCCGCCACCCACAACCAGACCGCCATGCCCGGATGGATATGATAATAAAACAATGCGGCACTCATGATGCCGGCAATCGCACTGCCCGCCCCGCTCAGAGGTATCTGGCGGGCAACCGTTCTGACCTGTTCTCGCCGAATTTCGCAGGTATCGGAAAAATCCTGCCGCATGTCTGAGCTTCCTGTAATCAACCCGGCCTTGTCTTTCCTTCGGAATAATGCATCCGGAAAAGACGAGTTCAGGCAACATCGCAGGCAGCGATTAAGATATCGTTAAACTCTCTTAAGTTGCCGTTTACCCCCCTACGGCAAGACCGGAAAGGAAGAACCGGCACACGCTCAGCAGCGGAAATAAAGAACACGGATACGATGAGGGGGCTGGCCCTGGCCGTAAATCCGCCCTAAGGAAAAACTGCTCTGAAGACTGGTCGCTATCCAGTATCGGCGGGGCGGCGACCGCCGACCAGCTCGGTTATTTCCCGGGCATGGTCGCTCACCAGCAGGCCCAGTTTGGGGATGCGCCCGTCATCCATGCGTGCGCTGGGTCCCGATAATGACAGCGCTGCCATCGGCCAGCCATGTTCGTCGAAGACGGCGGCGGCGACACAACGCATGCCGACGGCCTGCTCTTCGTCATCATAGGAAAAGCCACGCTCGCGCGTTGCCTGCAAATCATCAAGCAGGGCCTGACGGCTGGTCAGGGTGCGTTCGGTCAGGGCCGGCAATTCGATGCGCCCGACAATGGCGGCGGCTTCGTTCTCGGGCATGGCAGCGAGCAATGCCTTGCCGACACCGGAGCAATGCAGCGGCGCGCGGGCGCCGGGATAGGCCAGGGCCCGCATCAGCGCCCGGCATTCCACCTGGCTGAGATAGAGCACGGCATCCTGGTCCATCACGGCGAAATTGACCGATTCCTGCGCCTGTTCCATCAGATTCCGCATGACCGGGCGGGCAATGGCCACGAAATCGCGATCTTCGAGAAAGGCATTGCCGGTGCGGAAGGCTTCCACCCCCACAAACCACAGGCTGCGCTCATTATCGTGGCGGACGAACCGCTCATTGGCCATCGCCGTCAGCAGGCGATGCGCCGTCGAGGGGGCCAGCGACAACTTCTGCGCCGCGTCGGAAAGGGATATTCCCGTCGGATGAGCCGCCAGAAGCCGCAGCAGCGCAAAGGCCCGCGACAAGGACTGCACCGAGCCCGAGGCACCGTTTCCGGTTGCCTGCCGTCCCCCGGCGGCGGGGCGCCCCCGTCTTCTCGGCACGATCAGGGGGCTGTCAGAGCCTTGCTTGTCCTGGCTATCCATATTTCCTGAAATACCCTTTTCCAAAATCCACGCGTCACCCCGCCATCGGGGCGCCGTAACCATATTGGCGACACTCAACGTCCGACCCTAGAAAAGAACGTCCCGCAGCTCAAGCTTCCGTTATCAGCCGCTCTTTTATTTTACAAATTCGCGATCCGCTCATCTGAAGCATAGCGCCCGGCATCTGTTATAGTCTGGCCCGGATGTATTTTTTCGTTATAGTTCGGATTCGAACATCAAGAGTTTGCATTTACGAACATGCAGGCAGACACTGTATCATGTTCACTCAGCACAGCCGAAAAGGCTGAAACAGCAACGGACGAAACATATGCGCCGTAACCGACCGACAAAAATTCTGGCGACATTGGGGCCGGCCAGCAACGACAAACAAACCATCCGTGCCCTGGTTCAGGCCGGTGCCGACCTGTTCCGCCTGAATTTCAGCCATGGCCGTCATGAGGAACACGCGGCGCGCCATCGTATCATTCGGGAACTGGAAGAAGAACTGGATACGCCCATTGGCATTCTCGTCGATCTGCAGGGGCCGAAAATCCGCATCGGCACCTTCGCCAATGCGCCCGTGACCCTGAAACGCGGTCAGACCTTCACTCTCGATCGCGATCCCTCGCCCGGCAACGAACAGCGCGTCTGCCTGCCGCATCCGGAAGTGTTCGAAGCTGTGAAGCCCGGTCACCGCCTGCTGCTGGACGATGGCAGGATCCGCCTTGTCGTGCGCCGGGTCTCTCCTGAAAGGCTGGAAACCGAGGTCGAAACCGAAGCCCGGCTTTCCGACCGCAAGGGGATCAATCTCCCCGGCACCGTGCTCAATCTTTCGGCGCTGAGCAGCAAGGACCGCCAGGACCTGGCCTTTGCCCTCGACCTCGGGGTCGATTGGGTGGCGCTCAGTTTCGTCCAGCGCCCCGAAGACATGGCCGAGGCGCGGCGCCTGGTGGCCGGACGGGCGGCCCTGATGGCCAAAATAGAGAAACCGTCGGCCGTATCCCAACTGGAAGGCATACTGGAATTATCCGATGCCATCATGATCGCCCGCGGCGATCTCGGCGTCGAATTGCCGGTCGAGGAAGTTCCGGCCATTCAGAAACGCCTGATCAACACGGCGCGCCTGGCGGGAAAACCGGTGGTGGTGGCCACGCAGATGCTGGAATCGATGATCTCCAGCCCCTTTCCGACACGGGCCGAGGTTTCGGATGTCGCCACGGCCGTCTATGACGGTGCCGATGCCATCATGCTCTCTGCCGAAAGCGCCGCCGGCGCCTATCCGGTGGAGGCCGTCAGCATGATGGACCGCATCGCCGTGCAATCCTTCCGGGATCCGAAATTCGCCACCTTCATGAATGCCGGCGCCACCCCGCTGGAAGCGACCAGCGCCGATGCCATCACCGCCGCCGCCCGGCAGGTGGCCGAAACCATTTCCGCCAATGTCATCGCCACCTATTCGACCTCCGGCTCGACGACGATGCGGGCCAGCCGCGAACGGCCGAACACCCCCATTCTCGGCCTGTCGCCGAACCGGGACACGGCGCGACGGCTGACCCTGGCCTGGGGCGTGCATTGCGCCCTGACCGACGATCCGCAGAATTTCGGCGAAATGGTGGCCCGCGCCTGCCATACGGCCCGCGAGCTGGGCTATGCCGTCCCCGGCGACAAAATCGTCATCACCGCCGGGGTGCCCTTCGGCACCCCCGGGGCGACCAATATCCTGCGCATCGCCTGGATCCGCCCGCCGGAAGAGTGACATCCGCAACCGCGAAAAGCCAGGACGGCATGCCGCCGCCCTGGCCGGATCCGTTGCAGCGCCCTGCGTCCTTCACGCCCCCTTCAGATAGGCCAGCATGGTATCGGCATCGGACACTTCGAAGGGATCGTCGGGGCAGTTGTCCATAAAGCCGGGCTCGACAAAGATCTTTTCGATCCTGCCATCGACGGCATGCATTGAATAACGCCAGCTGCGCATACCGAATCCCAGATTGCTCTTATCCACCAGCATGCCCATCTTGCGGGTGAATTCGCCATTGCCGTCGGGCAGCAGAAACACGTTTTTCGCATTCTGGCTTTTGCCCCACTGATACATGGTGAAGGCATCGTTGACCGACAGGCAGATCACCTCATCGATACCCAGCGCCCTGAATTCGTCATAGAGTTCTTCATAGCGCGGCAGATGGCTGGTGGAACAGGTCGGCGTGAAGGCGCCGGGCAGGGAAAACAGCACGACATTGCGGCCCTTGAAAATATCGTCGCTGCTCAGCAGCTTCCATTCAAAGGGATTCGGACCGCCGAGGGCTTCATTGCGCACACGGGTGTAAAAGGTCGCTTGGGGTACGGTGTCGATGATCATGGCATCCTCCAGTCAGGCATCATTAATTTAGAACAATTCTAATATACAGTCGGTCCGGCCATATGCAAGCATTTTTTTGAACAATTCTAAAGTAGGTGAAATCCCACAGAACCGCCGCATCCTCCGGGCAGGAGCGACAAGCAATGAGTAAGGATAAAGGCTTGAAATGGCAGACGGGAAAGGATGGTGCCGTCGGTGAGAATTGAACTCACGACCTCTCCCTTACCAAGGGAGTGCTCTACCCCTGAGCTACGACGGCGCGGGCGCTTGAATAACGCGTCTGCCCCCACCCGGTCAAGCACTCTTTCACGGCGCGGTATAGGCTGTTTTCAATTTAGTATAAAACTCAATGGCCGGGCGTCCTTGTTCCCTGCTGCCAAAGCTCGATTCCTTGCTGCCGCCAAACGGCACATGGTAATCGACCCCTGCCGTTGGAAGGTTGACCATCACCATCCCTGCTTGAACCCTGTTCTTGAAATCTGCGGCACGAGCCAGGGAAGCCGTGCAAATGCCCGCACACAGGCCATAAAGCGAGTCATTGGCCGTCTGAAGCGCCGTTTCGTAATCCGCCACCCTGATCACGGAAGCCAAAGGGCCGAAGACTTCCTCTCGGTTGATACGGCTGTCGTTATCGGTGTCGGTCAACAATACCGGCGTCACATAGTAACCCTTATAAGATATGGCGGGCTCTGGCCCTCCAAAGGCCAGCTTGGCACCCTCCTCCCGGGCGCGCCCGAGATAACCGTTGAACTTGTCCATCTGCATCTGGCTGGATAACGGTCCGATCTGGGTACCTGCCTCCAGCGCATGGCCGATGCGAATCTTTCCCATTGCCTCGGTCGTTGCGGATACGAATTTGCCGTAAATACCTTCGGTAACAATCAACCGGCTGGATGCTGTACACCTTTGCCCCGCAGAGAAGAAAGCACCGTCGATGGCACAGGACACGGCCCGATCGATATCGGCATCGTCCAGAACAACGAGAGGGTTTTTCCCTCCCATTTCAAGTTGCACTTTCTTCATTTCCCGGCCGCAAACCGCAGCTATTTTTCTGCCGATTTTCTGCGAACCCGTAAAGGAAACGGCATTGACCCCCGAATGTGCCACAAGCGCGGCCCCGACATCGTCGCCACGGCCATGCAGAAGGTTGAACACACCCTCGGGCAATCCCGAGCGGGCGATGATCTCGGCCAATGCATTCGCACTGGCCGGCGCGATTTCAGAGGGTTTCAGGATAACGGCATTACCGTATGCCAACGCCGGCGCCGTTTTCCACGCCGGTATGGCAATCGGGAAATTCCACGGGGTAATCAACGCAATCACGCCTTCGGGTTCACGGCGGATATCGACCTCAACCCCCGGACGCAATGAATCCAGCCTCCCCCCTTCGCTTCTCAATGCCTCGCCGGCATAAAACTTGAAAATGTTTCCCGCACGCGTGACCTCGCCAATCCCTTCGGGCAGGGTTTTCCCCTCTTCCCTTGAGAGCAGCTTCCCCAACTCTTCACGACGGGACAAAATTTCCGTGCCAATGCCGTCAAGAACATCGAAACGCTGCTGTGGCGTACTGGTTGCCCAAACCTCGGCACCGTGGCTTGCGGCGGCGACAGCTTCATCGACCATAGCCCTATCGGCAAGCGCAACGGGCCCGATAATATCCGAAAGATCCGAAGGATTCACATTCAGAATTTCCGATGAGCCACCCTGCCATTCACCGCCAATAAAATTGCGACAGCAGAAATTACTGTTTTTATCTCGCGTTTTATTCACAGTATTTCTCCACTTTTCGGGCTGCTTACTCGATTTCGGGTAGCGTCGGACGCGTGGCCATGGCCCTGCGGATAATCTCTTCCACCTTCTTGCGCCGCTCGCCGTTCAGGGGCAGGCGCGGGGGCCGCACCCGATCATTGGAGCCAATGGCCAGGGTTTCGGCCAGCTTGATGTTCTGAACCAGATAGGTCGATACATCCAGGTCGAGCAGCGGGCGGAACCAGCGGTACATCGCGCGGGCCTCGTCATGGCGGCCGGCCTGCATCAGGCGGTAAATGGCCACCGTTTCCTCCGGAAAGGCGACGACAAGACCCGCCACCCAGCCATCGGCGCCGGCGGCCAGGGCTTCGAAGGCGAGATTATCCACCCCGGTAAACACCCGGTAACGGGACCCGAGCGCATTGAAGATCTCGGTCGTGCGGCGAATATCGTCCGAGGATTCCTTGATGGCGACGAAACGGGAATCGTCGGCCAATGCCGCCATGATCGCCGGGGTGACATCGACACGATAGGCAACGCGATTGGAATAGATCATCACCGGCAGGTCGCCGGCCTCGGCCACGGCGCGCAGGGCGTGCACGGTTTCGCGTTCATCCGTATGATAGATCGGGCTCGGCACCACCATCAGCCCGTCCGCCCCTGCCCGCGCCGCCGCTTCGGCCAGGGCGCAGGCTTCACGGGTCCCGGCTTCGTTCACGGTCAACAATACCGGCTTGCCCGCCGCCGCATCCCGTGCCGTGGCCAGCACCGCCAGCTTTTCCTCCGCCGACAGCATCGATCCTTCGCCCAGCGATCCGCAGACGATCAGCCCGTCACAGCCGGCCTTCACCATCAGGGAAAAACAGCGGCGCATTTCCCGATGATCCAACGCCCCCGCCTCGTCGAATTTGCTGGTTACGGCAGGGAAGACCCCTTTCCACATGCTCTTTTCCTTTCCTGTTTTCCGGAACGTTCCGCCCCGCATCTTCAACACGGGCACGAAACACGGATCCCACTGACTGGGCACAGCCCCACTGATTGGCCACCGGCCGGGCCGGCCGCCCCTTTGTTTTTCATTATGCTTTATTGGATCCAATATACAATATATTTTATTCCAGCAATATCCCCCGCTTGCCCCGGAACGGGGCTTGGCATTATCTTTGCGGCCATTCCGGCATGAAGAAGGCGATCCAGTGAACCAGTCCCGAAACGGCACAGCACCTCTGAAGGCGACCGACCTCAGCCGCACGGCATCGACATCCGATATCATTTTCGATGCCCTGCGCGACGCCATCATCCGCGGGGAAATCGGCGAAGGAGAAACCATCCGCCAGGAAAGCATCGCCCGGATGTTCAATGTCAGCCGCATCCCGGTACGCGAGGCGCTGAAGCGCCTCGAAGCCCAGGGGCTGGTGACCTCCGTCCGCTTCAAGGGGGTGGTGGTCAGCGCGCTTTCGCCTGCGGAAATCCGGGAAATATTCGCATTCCGCGCCTTGCTTGAATCCGATGTCATCGCCGGGGCGGTGCCGGCGATGCGCCCGCAATCGCTTCAGGAGGCCCGCCAATACATGGAAGCCTTCGACCGGGAAGAGGATCCGGCCAAATGGGGCGAACTGAACTGGCATTTTCACATGGCCCTGTACCGGGACGCCGGGCGCCCCTATTTTCTGGAAGTCATCCGCACCGCAAACGACCGGGTGGAGCGTTATGTCCGCGCCCAGCTGGAACTGACCGGCAGCAGAGGCCGCGCCCGCACGGAACACGAAGCCATTTTCAATGCCTGCGCCAAAGGCGACGGCGAACAGGCCGCGGCCCTCACCAGGGCCCATATTCTCGATGCCGGGGAAAGCCTGATCGAATTTCTGACCAATGACGACAACGCCCGTAAGCGGGATGAATAGAAAGCCCATGGACAGCAGAAAAAACTCTCCGGCCACGCCGCCGCCGGGCAAAAACGCCAAGACCCCCAAGGGCGGGCGCGAGGAACGCCTGGCCGCGGCCCTGCGGGAAAACCTGCGCCGGCGCAAGGCACAGCAACGCGGTCGCAGCGCACCGCTGAAGGCGATCAAGAACGACGATCCGATCTGACGGTCCCGGTACGCCCGTGATCGCCCCCATTGAAACCGTCTCGTTTCAGCATGCCCACCCGCCGCTGCCGCCGGAAAAGGTTGCCATGGCCGCAACACGGGCCTTCGTCCTGCCCTTTCGCCACGCCCGGCTGCACAAGCGCGCCTTTCACGATACCTATGTCCTGACCGATGCGCAGGGGGCGGCATTCTTTCTGCGCCTGTATCGCCCCGGCTATTGGCCCGACAATGAAATCGCCGCGGAAATGCATATTCTGCGCAGCCTGAAGGCGGCGGGATATCCCGTTGCCGCCCCTGCCGCCCTGCCCGGCGACGTGCAAAGGCGTATTTCCTTGGCGGAAAGGGCATATCAGGCGGCGCTCTTTCCCGGCCTTGCCGGAACAGCCGCGCCGATGACGGAGCCGGATACGGCGAAATCCCTTGCCGCCGCCCTGGCCCGGCTGCACCGGCAGATGGATGGCCTGCCGACCCGCCGCCGCTACCGCCTGGATGGCGACAGCCTGGCCGCCTTCATCCTGCCGACCCTGCAGGCGATCCTGCCCCCCGCCGGGGTGGCCCGGCTGCACGCATGTCTGTCCGCTTGTCTGGAAGCCCTGGCCGCCATTCCGGCGGAAAAGCCGTTTTTCGGCCTGTGCCATGGCGATCCCCATGGCGGCAACTGGCTGCTGTGGCGGGATGAGGTCCGCTTCCTCGATTTCGATCATTGCGGCCATATGTGGCGCATTCACGATCTCGCCGTCGCCCTGTGGGATGCCGCCAGCTTTTGCGGCCGCTGCAATGTCGCGGCGCTGAGCGCGGCCCTGATCGACGGCTACGAAACCGCCCGCCCCCTGCTGGCAGCGGAAAAGGCCGCCCTGATCCCGGCCTGCGCCCTGCGTCACCTGTGGTGGGCGGCGCTGCATATCCGCATGGGCCGTAATGAGGAAGCCTTCGCCGCCGCGGCGGTGGAACGGGCGGAACAATGGCTGAAGGCAGCGAAGGCCCTGCCATAATGCCGGCATAAAGAATGGCATAATCCGCTATTTCCTTGAACCGGCGCATCGGTTACAAAGCGCCGCAAAGACCGGCAGAGAACGAAAGCACCCGAACATGGACAGAATAAAGATCATCGGCGGCAGCCCGCTTCATGGCCGTATTCGCATCGGCGGCGCCAAGAACGCCGCCCTGCCCCTGATGACCGCGACCCTTCTGACCGATGAGACCCTGACGCTGTCCAACCTGCCCCATCTGCAGGACATCGCCACGCTGCTGCACCTGCTGCAGCAGCACGGAACCGAGGTTTCGCTGCAAAACAACGGCGATGACGGGCATGAGGGCCGCTCGGTCAGTCTGAGAACGCCCCGCATCGTCAGCACCACCGCCCCTTACGACCTGGTGCGCAAAATGCGCGCCAGCGTTCTGGTTCTGGGCCCCCTGCTGGCGCGCGAGGGGCATGCGCGCGTTTCCCTGCCCGGCGGCTGCGCCATCGGCCCGCGCCCGGTCAACCTGCATATCGAAGGACTGGAGGCGCTCGGCGCCCGCATCGAGATCGACAATGGCTATATCGTGGCCGAGGCACCGAACGGCCTGAAAGGCGGCGAAGTCCATTTCCCGCAGGTTTCCGTCGGCGCCACCGAGAATATCCTGATGGCTGCCTGCCTGGCCGACGGCACAACGGTAATCCGCAACGCCGCGCGCGAACCGGAGATCAGCGATCTCGGCGCCTGCCTCATCGCCATGGGGGCCAGGATCGAAGGGTTGGGCAGCGAAACCATCACCGTCACCGGGGTGTCGCGTCTGCATGGCGCCGCCCACGCCATTCTTCCCGACCGCATCGAAACCGGCACCTATGCCATGGCCGCCGCCATCACCGGCGGCGATATCCTTCTCACCCATACGGATCCCGGCCTGCTGACCGCCACGCTGGATGCCATGCGCAGCGCCGGTTGCGAGATCGCCGAAAACGCACAGGAGCGAACGATCCGCGTCCGCCGCCAGAACGGCCCCCTTCAGGGCACCGATGTCATGACCCAGGTCTATCCCGGCTATCCCACCGATATGCAGGCCCAGTTCATGGCCCTGATGAGCATTGCCGAAGGGGCCTCGATGATCACGGAATCGATCTTCGAGAACCGTTTCATGCATGTGCCCGAACTGGCCCGCATGGGCGCCAACATCACCGTGCACGGTGCTTCCGCCCTGGTGCGCGGCGTCGGCTCCCTGACCGGCGCCCCGGTCATGGCGACGGATCTGCGCGCCTCGGTCTCTCTCGTTCTCGCCGGCCTCGCCGCCGAGGGCGAGACGATCGTCAACCGCGTCTATCACCTCGATCGCGGTTACGAGCGGCTGGAGGAAAAGCTGGCCGCCTGCGGCGCCCGGATCAGCCGCCTGCCCGACTGAGCCGCCGCCCCGGAGAGAACCCGCCCACACAAGGAGCTTGCATTGACCGCGCCGCAATGCAAAAAACGCAAACGGTTTTGCAGACATGGGGAAGGCGTGTGCCGGGCGGACTGAAACTACGGGCCGAGGACGAGGAAGATCTGAAGATCATCTCTGCCAGCATGCAGGGGGCGATCACCTCCGCCAACGAAATCGCCTATGTGGCACGCCGCCGCGAACTGGTGCTGCTTGCCAGCCGTTTCTGCTGGGAGGAAACGCTGCGCGGCTTCTTCCGCTTCTGGCGCAATTTCCGCATTCGCACCGCGCTGAGGATCGAGGATGTGCTCGACATCCGCTTCAAGGGCTTCACCCCCGGCAATGGCGATCAGGTGCTGGAACTGCTCGCCATTCTGCACCGGCCGGGCGAGGAACCGCCCGAAGCCCGGCTGGAGCTGGTTTTTGCCGGCGAAGGCGGCATTCGCCTTCATGTCGAATGCATCAACGTCTATATGGAGGATATGGGGCGGGCATGGTGGACACCGCGCCGCCCCAGATACGACACCGAAACCGCTGCCGCCGAGAACACGGACAATGCCGCGCCATGAGCACATCGCCTGACGAACTGGTCATCGCCCTGCCGAAGGGCCGTATTCTGAAAGAGGCCCTGCCCCTGATCCGCCGGGCCGGCATCGAGCCCGAAGCCGCCTTCATGGATCCGGAAGCCCGGCAATTGCGCTTTGCCACCAATCACGAACACATCTCGCTGATCCGCGTCCGCGCCTTCGATGTCGCCACCTTCGTCGCCTTCGGCGCCGCCCAGATCGGCATTGCCGGCAGCGATGTACTGATGGAATTCGACTATTCCGAACTCTATGCCCCGGTGGACCTGAAAATCGGCGCCTGCCATATCGCCGTGGCCGAACCCGTCGCCCTGTCCGAAAACGACGATCCCCGGCAATGGAGTCATGTGCGCGTCGCCACCAAATATCCCAATATCACCCGCCGCCACTTTGCCGCCCGCGGCGTGCAGGCCGAATGCATCAAGCTGAACGGCGCCATCGAACTGGCGCCGGTTCTGGGCCTGTGCCGGCGTATCGTCGACTTGGTATCGACCGGTGCCACCATGCGCGCCAACGGCCTGCGCGAAATCGAACGCATTGCCGATGTCAGCTCCCGCCTCGCGGTCAACCGCGCGGCGCTGAAAACCCGCCCCGAGGAGATCGGCGGCTGGATAGACCGTTTCAGGGAGATTGCCGATGCCCCGTCTTCTTGATAGCGCCGATCCCGGCTTCGAGGCGGCCTTTGCCGCCATGCTCGCCGACAAGCGCGAACAGGCGCTGGATGTTTCCGCCGCCGTCGCCGCCATCATCCGCGATGTGCGCGAACGCGGCGACGAGGCCGTTATCGGCTACACCGCCCGCTTCGACCGTCTGCAGCTCGAACCGGGCAGCATGGCCGTCACGAAGGCCGAGATCGACGAGGCCGTCAAGACCGTCGCCCCGGCGACGATGGATGCGCTGCATCTGGCGGCTGAACGCATAGAAGCCTTTCACAAGCGCATGACGCCGGAGGATTTCAGCTATACGGACGATGCCGGGGTCCGTCTCGGCGCCCGCTGGAAGCCCGTGCAGGCGGCGGGGCTGTATGTGCCCGGCGGCAAGGCGGCCTATCCCTCATCGGTTCTGATGAACGCCATTCCCGCCCGCGTAGCCGGGGTCGGGCGTATCGTCATGGTGGTGCCCTGCCCCGACGGCGTGCTCAACCCGCTGGTTCTGGCCGCCGCGCGCCTGGCCGGCGTGGATGAAATCTACCGCATCGGCGGCGCCCAGGCCGTGGCGGCGCTGGCATACGGCACCGCCACCATCGCCCCCGTCGACAAGATCACCGGCCCGGGAAACGCCTATGTCGCCGAGGCCAAGCGCCAGGTATTCGGCCAGGTCGGCATCGACATGATCGCGGGACCGTCGGAAATTCTGCTCGTCGCCGACGGCGACAACGATCCCGACTGGATGGCCGCCGACCTGCTTTCCCAGGCCGAACACGACGAGGCGGCGCAATCGATCCTGATCACCGACGATGCCGCTTTTGCCGAACGCGTGTCCCGGGCGGTCGATGCCCGCCTGAAGACCCTTATCCGCAGTGAAATCGCCGCCGCGAGCTGGCGCGATCACGGGGTGATCGTCACCGTCGCCGATCTTGGCGAGGCCGTTCCCCTGATCGACCGCATCGCGCCCGAACATCTGGAACTGGCCGTCGCCGACCCGGCGCCATTGGCCGAAAGGGTGCATAATGCCGGCGCGATCTTTCTCGGCCGGCACACGCCGGAAGCCATCGGCGATTACGTCGCCGGCCCCAACCATGTTCTGCCGACGGGACGCAGCGCGCGTTTTTCATCGGGCCTGTCGGTTCTTGACTTTTTGAAAAGAACCACGCTGGTAGAATGCAGCGCCGGGGCCCTGGTGAAGATCGGCCCGGCGGCAGTGGAACTGGCGGAACGCGAAGGGCTGGAAGCACACGCGCTTTCCGTCGCCATACGCAGCAACAGGCGGATGGAATAAGGATATCATGGACGCGGAAAACAGAAACCGCATCGGCGAAATCACCCTTGACGAACGGCTGGTCAAATGGCGTTCGCCGGATATCGAACATGAACGCCGCGTCGCCATTTTCGATCTGCTGGAGGAAAACAGCTTTGCCCCCAGAAAGGTCGAAGGCGGGCCGTGGAAACTGCATCTGTCCCTGTCCGACAACCGGCTGGTCTTCGATATCTCCTCTCAGCAGGGGGACGGACAGTACCGGCTGAGCCTGCCGACATCGCCGCTGAAACGCATCATCCGCGATTATTTTCAGATCTGCGAAAGCTATTTCGAAGCGATCAAGAATGCCAGCCCCTCCAAGATCGAAGCCATCGACATGGGCCGCCGCGGCATCCATAACGAGGGGTCGGAGACCCTGCGCGATCTGATCAGCGAAGAGGTCGAAGTCGATTTCGATACCGCCCGGCGCCTGTTCACGCTGGTCTGCGTCCTCCATCTTCGCGGATAGGCAGGGCGATGGATCTGCCCGGCGCCGTCCTTTTTGCCTGCACACAGAATTCCATCCGCTCCCCCATGGCCGAAGCGATCCTGAAGCATCTGCACGGGCGGCGGATCTATGTCGATTCCGCGGGCGTTCACAGCCGCGAAGTCGATGGTTTCGCCATCGCCGCCATGGATGAAATCGGCATCGACATCAGCGGCCACCGTCCCAAGACCTTCGAGGATCTGGAGGACAGCTCCTTCGATGTCATCATTTCCCTGTCGCCCGAGGCCCAGCACCATGCCGTGGAAATGACCCGTACCATGGCCTGCGAGGTCGAATTCTGGAATATCTTCGATCCTTCGATCATCGAAGGGGGGCGTGAAACGCGGCTGACGGCATACCGCCAGGTGCGCGATGCGCTGGAAAAGAAAATCCTGCAGCGCTTTCCCCTGGGGCCGGCACCGCAGGTATAAAGGGGATTGAAGCTCCCCGAAGGCGGCCGTTCGCTGCCCCCATCTATCGCAATGCAGCAACAAGACCCTTGCAATTGCGCTGCAACTGGATCATTTTGCGAACGTTCTGGAACAAATACGGAAAACGGCTATTCTATGGCAAAAGAAGAACTCCTTGAGTTTGAAGGCACGGTAACCGAATTGCTGCCTAATGCGATGTTTCGCGTCAAGCTCGACAACGATCATGAGATCCTCGCCCATACGGCAGGGAAGATGCGCAAGCACCGCATCCGCGTGCTCGCGGGGGATCGGGTCATGGTGGAAATGACCCCATATGATCTGACCAAGGGGCGCATTACCTATCGCTTCAAATAGGCACGCCATGCCCGCTTCCGGGGTATCGGAGCACGCCTCGACGGCCAGGCTGGTGCTGGCTTCCGCCTCGCCGCGCAGACTGGCGCTGCTGGCACAGATCGGCATCCGCCCCGCTGCGGTTCTGCCCGCCGATATCGATGAAACCGCCCAGAAGGGCGAGCTTCCCCGCCTCCTGGCCCGCCGTCTGGCCCGCGCCAAGGCAACAGCCACGGCCCGTCATGACGATGCCGCCGGCGCTTTTGTCCTGGCGGCGGATACCGTGGTTGCCTGCGGGCGGCGCATCCTCGGCAAGCCCGCCGACGAGGCCGATGCCCGCATGATGCTCTCCCTGCTGTCCGGGCGCCGCCATCGCGTTTACACCGCAATCACCCTGATCACCCCAGCAGGGCGTATCATCGACCGCGTCAACCAGACCGCCGTCAGTTTCAAACGCCTTTCGGCACGGGAAATCGACGCCTATATCGCCAGCGACGAATGGCAGGGCAAGGCCGGCGCCTATGCGATACAGGGCTTGGCGGCGGCTTTTGTAAAGCGCATCAACGGCTGTTATTTTTCCGTCGTCGGCCTGCCCCTGCAGACGGTGGCAGGCCTGCTGGAAGGAAACGGATATCCGCTTTGGGCACCGCCGGACAAACCCGATTACTGATCGAGGATGCCCTCCTCGATTATCGCGCCGCCCTGCTCGATGACAGCGGACGGCTGATCGCCTTCGACAGCCTGCACAGGACCGATACCGCGCCACGCCCCGGGGATATTCTGCTCGGGCGTATCGGCAAGATCGCCCGTCATCTCGATGCCGCCTTTGTCGATATTGGCGGTGGGCGGGACGGTTTTCTCCCGCTCGGCGGCGGCAAGCCGCCCGGGGAAGGCGCCCGGCTGATCGTGCAGCTGCAGGGTGCCGAACGTCGCGGCAAGGGGGCCCGCCTCAGCAACGCCGTCACCCTGAAGGGGCGGTCGATGCTGCTGCAGCCGACACGCGGAACCCATGGCCTGTCGAAAAAAATCAAGGGCGGGGAACGGCTGCGCCTGGAAGCGCTTCTCGCCCGTCTGCCGGAAAAACCGCCGGTGCTGCTGCGCAGCAGTGCCGGCGGCTGTACCGATGAGGAACTGGAGACGGAATATCATCGCCTCGCGGCCCGCTGGCAGGACCTTCAGCAACAGGCAGGCCGGCAGAAAGCCCCCGGCATGTTGGAGAACATCGCTGCGCCGGAACGACTGCTGAACAGTTTTTCAGCCCGCGAACCGGCCGAAATACTGACCGATGGCGGCGCGCTTGCCGCCCGTCTGCGCCAATGGTGCCGGCGCCACGCCCCTCACCTGAGCGGGCGGATCAGGGCACATCAGGGCCCGCAGCCATTGTTCGATGCCTGGGATGTGGATCATCAACTCGATGAAGCGCTTTCCCCCGTGATTGATCTGCCCTCAGGCGGCACCGTCACCATAGAGGCAACACAGGCACTGACGGCCATCGACATCGACAGCGGCAGCAGCGGCAGCGGCCGCCGCCAGCGCGAAACCCTGCTGCAGACCCTGCGCGAGGCCATGACGGAAATCGCCCGGCAGATCGTGCTGCGGGAAATCGGCGGCATCATCGTGATCGACTGCCCCCATCTGCAGGCCCGGGCGGACCGTGGCGCCGTCATCCGCTGGCTGAAGGACGCCTTTGCCAGCGATGCCGCCCCCCACCGCATTCTGCCGATGAACGATTTCGATCTGATCGCCATGACCCGCCGCCATGGCGGCACGCCCCTGCACGAACGCTATCTCGCCCCAGCCGCGCCAGAACCTTCGGCACGGCTGACGGCCATCCGCCTGCTGCGTGCGGCCTGCGCCGGTGCACGCCGTCATGGCGGCAGCCTGTTGCGCATTACCTGCCCGCCTGCGGTTGCCGCCTGCCTTGAAGACGGGATTCTCGACAGCTTGCGCGAACGCACCGGATACGCCATAGAGATCCGGCCGGATGCCGGATGCGCCCCCGGCCATTACGACCTGTCATTCACGAACGGCCCGCGGAAGGAATGAGTGCAATGAAGGATAAACCGAAAACCGATACGGCGCCCTCCGGTAACGCCGCCGCCAGCCCCGCCACGCCGCGGCCCTGCCCGATATGCAGGCAGCCGGCCGTGGCCCGCTTCCGCCCTTTCTGCAGCCGTCGCTGCGCCGATATCGACCTCGGGCGCTGGTTCAAGGGCAGCTATGCAATCCGCGATGAGGACGGCGGCGCGGAGCTGGCCGGTACGGGCAGGGACGAAGGCGACGAATAGGAATTTTTTTTCCGCCGACCCTATGGACAAGCCCCGCCAATTCCCCTATTAAATCACCCGCGCCGCAACGGCGCCGACGGCTTGCAACAGCCACGCCCAGGTAGCTCAGTTGGTAGAGCAGCGGACTGAAAATCCGCGTGTCGGTGGTTCGATTCCGCCCCTGGGCACCACCCCTCTGCCGGACGGGCTTTTCATATTCACTTTTCATTAATCATCATCGCGCACACTACCGATAGGTGTGATTCGCTCCCCTATGGGAAATCACGAAGATAAGCGAAGACCTATAAAGGTACGATGATGGAAACACAGCTCGACCCGCAAGAAATGCAGACCCGTCTCTCTTTCATGGAGATTGACGACCATACCGCACAGGCCCTTCAGGAAGCCTGGCCTGTCATCGATGACGCATTGGAAACCATTCTCGACGGTTTCTATACCCGCATCATGGCCACCCCGGAAACCGCGAAAATCCTTGGCAAACCGGAGCGTGTGCCAGGGTTGAAGAATTCCCAGCGGGAACACTGGCGCGCAATCTTTTCCGGCAAGTTCGATTCCGAATTCGCCGCCCGCGTCAAAACCATCGGGATTACGCATGCCAAGATCGGCCTTTCCCCGCAATGGTATGTCGGCGGTTACGCCTATGCCTTCAAGGAAATGCAGAAATGCCTGATCCGGGCCTTTGCCAACGATCCGGAACGGCTGAGTGCAATTCTCGAAGCCGCAACACAGGCCATCATGCTGGATATGGAGCTGGCCATTTCCGTCTATATCGAGCGTGAGGAGGAAACCCGCAAGGCCGATCTCGTCAAACTCGCCGACAAGCTGGAAGAGGAAGTGCAGACGGCGGTTGAAATGGTCGTCGGCAAAAGCGGCGAGATCACGCAGGTCAGCGAATCCATTTCCGATATTCTGAACACCGTGGATAAACGTTCCTCGGCGATGAACGAAGCCTCGCAGATGACCAACGACACGATCAAGACCGTTGCCAGCGCCGCACAAAGCCTTTCGGTGGCGGAACAGCAGATCAAGGAAGAAGTGCGCAAATGCTCCGAGGTTGCCGATCAGGCCGTGCAGGAAACCAATGTGGCGGATGAACGCATTCAGGATCTGTCGCGCGTTGGCCAGCAGATCAGCGATGTCGCCAAGCTGATTTCTGAAATCGCCGGACAAACGAACCTTCTGGCCCTGAATGCCACCATAGAGGCCGCCCGCGCCGGCGAAGCGGGCAAGGGCTTTGCCGTGGTCGCCAATGAGGTCAAGGCCCTGGCCACGCAGACCAGCAAGGCCACGGGTGAAATCGCCAATAACATCGCGGCGATCCAGGCGGCAACAGATGAAGTATCCCAGGCCATTACCCGCATCGGCAGCACCATCAACCGGGTGGAGGAAACCAGCTCAGCCATCGCCGATGCCGTCGAACAGCAATCCGCCGCCACCCATGAGATCACCGTCAGCGCCCAGCAGGGCGCCCAGGGCACCCAACAAGTGGCCGAAGGCATAGACGATGTAGCCGGAGAAATCTCCCAGACAACCGGTCTGGTGCAAACGCTGTTCAGCAACTCGGCGGAAATGTCCGATGACATCCGCAACCTTCACGAGACAGTGCAGGACATCATGGTCACCCTGCGCGCCCATGAAGTCTTCGACCGCCGGGAACATCGCAGGCATCGCATCAATATGCCCGGCACGCTCACGACCGCCAATGGCGACAGCTTCAAGGCCGATGTCATCGATATTTCCGAGGGCGGGTTCTCCTTCGGACGGAATATCGATATCCCTTCCGGTTCCATTGTCAGCCTGAGCATGAGCCGTTTCAGCACTGAACTGAAGGCGCGTTTCGTGCGCAACAGCGAGGACCGGGCCCATTTCGCCTTTGCCCTCGGCGCCGATGCGAAGAGGGAGCTGAAAAACTACATTCAGGATCTGCTGGCCCAGGATGCCATGGTCGCCTGAAAGCGACGGCGGAAAATATCCTGAGATCAGGAGCGGGAGCGGGTTTGATGATAGCTTTCAAAATCCGCATCCCCGCGCCTGGCCTCAATCCCCGCAAGAATACAGCCAACCCGGTTTTCTTCCTTCTCATCCCTCAACGGCAGGGACAGACGGCTGAACTGGCGGATCGATTGCCATGGATATTCTATGGTCGTGTAATGGGGTAAGCCGCCTTGTGCGACCTCGTTCAGCCAGCCGAACAGTCTCGCAGTAAAAGCATCTTCGCCGCTGAAGACTTCGTCCAGATAGCGGCCAGTACAGTTCTGGCCGATCAGCTCGACAATCTCACTGCCGATCAGGCGGTAACGGTAGCGCGGCCTGTCGTTTTGCCACAGCACATCGATCAGGGAAACTTTCGGCAAGGCGAAGGAAATCGAGAAAGGCAGATTCATTTCCTGCCGGCTGGGCATATCCCCATCCCGTCTGCATCTATCCCATACGGAATAAAGCCGCTGCAACACCGGCTCGGCAATATCACTCTCCGACAGCATTCTCTCCCCCACATGCGTGAGAAAAGAATCCTTCATCTCTCACTAACGATCAAGGCTTTTTTCCAATCTTTTTGAATAAACGGCCCTAAAATCGTTGACATTGGTCAATGTTGGACCGGAAACAATCAGGTCATTCAACCTACAAAAGAAACCATAGGAATCGTGATCTTTTAGAAATTGTTGCAGGTGAATTTCCGAATATTTCATTTTCTGGAATGTATCCGGCCCTATCATCGCCCCGGCATTATCTTCAGAGCCATCTATGCCATCCGTATCGCAGGCCAGGGCCCAGATGCCCGCTGCCGGGCCGAGCGCCTGCAGAAAGCCGAGCAGGAACTCGCCGTTTCGCCCGCCGTGCCCGCCCTTGCCGGTAATCGTCACCGTCGTTTCGCCGCCGGACAGGAGGACGCAGGGCCGGGGTATCGGCTGATCGTGGCGTTGTGTCTGTAAGGCAATGCCGGCCATGACCCTGCCGACCTCCCGCGCCTCTCCTTCAATGGCATCCCCCAGAATGAGCGCTTCAACACCCTGTTTGCGGGCATGGGCGGCCGCCGCTTCCAGCATGGTTTGCGCCGTGGCCAGCATGACCACCTCGCCCGCCTCCTGTGCAGGCACGGACGGTCGCCGTCGCATCGCATCGACAAGCGATTCCGGCAGATCGATATCGTAATGGCGCAGAATATCCAATGCCGCG
>JALXAG010000275.1 GCA_026992315.1 Sneathiellales bacterium
CACTGTCCGCGATCGCCGATGGCGGTCAGTTGCCCGTCGGCGGAAATGTCCAGGCCCGAAAAACCGCCGAAGGCCGGCTCTGAACTGCTCAGGCGCAGCCCGCCGATAAACTCCAGCCTGCCGATCGATTTCATGGCGGGATTTTCCGGATCGAGCGCCACGGGCACCGCCTCGACCGTCAGCATCCGCGCCGGGACCGCCGCCGGAAACAGCAACAAAACAAGCAAGACAATCAGCACCCGCGCCGGCATCGCACCTGCCTTTCCTTCAGTCCATCGCCGAAGAACAACGTGGCACGCTTGGTCAATGCCCGCTACCATAATATGATGTCGATGTTTATGACTTATGAAATATATGCAAGAGGGAGAGAACCATGCCAAGCAGACGCGAATTCATCGGCCGCCTCGCCATGACCGGATCGGGGCTGGCGCTGGCGGGGTTGCTGGCCGACAGAACCATGGTCGCCGCCCAGGCCGCCAAACTCGATACCGTCACCATCACCACCCCGCAGGGCCGCAAGGTCAACGGCGCCTATGCCCGGGCAGGCAAGCCGGCGCCGTCGGTTCTGGTCATCCATGAGTGGTGGGGGCTGAACGATCATATCAAATCCATGGCCCAGGAGCTGGCCAATCAGGGCTATAACGCCCTGGCCGTCGATCTGTTCGACGGGCAGACAACGGACGATCCCGAACGCGCGGCCGAGCTGATGTCTGCGGCCAATGCCGCGGCGGAAAAAGGGCTGGATACGATGCTTGCGTGGGGCCAGTGGGCGCGGCAGCAGGACGACCATCGGGGCGGGCTCGGCACGATCGGCTGGTGCTTCGGCGGCGGCTGGTCGCTGAATGCCTCGCTGATTCAGCCGGTCGATGCCACGGTGATCTATTACGGCGATGTCAGCAAGACGGCCGAGGAACTGAAGGCGCTGCACGGCCCGGTTCTGGGCCATTTCGCCACCGAGGACCAGTGGATCAACAAGCCGATGGTCGAAGGCTTCGAAAAAGCGATGAAAGAGGCGGGCAAGAGCCTGGAACTGTATTGGTATGAAGCCGATCACGCCTTCGCCAATCCGACCAACGCCCGTTACGACGCCCCGGATGCGCAACTGGCCTGGGAGCGTTCGCTCGATTTCTTCAGGCGGAATCTGCTGGCCGTATAGGATATCGGCGCCCTGAACGCCAAATGAGGAGGCCCCTCTCAGCGCCGCATGGCACGGCGCGGGGCGGCGGCCTCCTCATCGAACAGGTCGGTCAGCTCATTGAGCATGACCCCGCCAAGCTGCTCGGCATCGACGATGGTGACGGCGCGGCGGTAATAGCGGGTCACGTCATGGCCGATGCCGATCGCCGTCAGCTCGACGGGGGAAACCGTCTCGATCCATTCGATCACCTCGCGCAGATGGCGGTCGAGATAATTGCCCGGATTGACGGAAAGGGTCGAATCGTCGACCGGCGCCCCGTCGGAAATCACCATCAGGATGCGCCGCTGTTCCGGACGGCGGATCAGGCGGTTATGGGCCCAGAGCAGGGCCTCGCCGTCGATATTTTCCTTCAGCAGCCCTTCGCGCAGCATCAGCCCCAGATTCTTGCGTGCCCGCCGCCAGGGCGTATCGGCCGATTTATAGACGATATGACGCAGATCGTTCAGGCGGCCCGGATCGGCGGGCTTGCCGTCGGCCAGCCATTTCTCGCGCGATTGGCCCCCTTTCCAGGCGCGGGTGGTGAAGCCGAGAATCTCGACCTTGACGTTGGAGCGTTCCAGCGTCCGGGCCAGAATATCGCCGCACATCGCCGCCACCGTGATCGGACGCCCGCGCATCGAACCGGAATTGTCGATCAGCAGCGTCACGACCGTATCGCGGAAATCCGTATCCTTCTCCATCTTGAAGGACAGGGGCAGAACCGGATTGGCCACCACACGGGCCAGCCGCGCCGCATCGAGCAAACCTTCCTCCAGATCGAAATTCCAGGAACGGTTCTGCCGCGCCATCAGCTTGCGCTGCAGGCGGTTGGCGAGACGGCCGATCATGCTTTGCAGCGAGGCAAGCTGCTGGTCGAGATGGGCGCGCAGGCGGGTCAGCTCCTCCGGCTCGCACAGTTCGGCGGCATTCACCTCCTCATCGAAGGTTGTGCAATAGGCATGGTAGCGACTGCCGCCCTGCATATCCGGCCCTTCGCCCAGATTGGGCCGCCGTGCCCTGCCCTGCTGATCGCCGCTTTCTCCGTCCTGCTGTTCGCCGAGGGCGCTTTGATCGGCATCGTCATCGCCTTCCCCCTCGCCTTCGTCGCTGTCGCCAACCTCGGCCGTGGCCTGATCGCCTTCGCCATCGCCCTGTTCGGGACTGTCGCCCTGATCCTGTTCCGGGCTCTGTTCGGGACTGTCCTGCTGCTGATCGTCCTCGCGCTCGTCATGCTCCTCGGAGAGATTTTCCTCGCTCAGGCCGAGATCGAACAGCAGGCGGCGCAGATCGCGCAGAAACGCTTCCTGATCCGTCGCATGTTCGAGAAGCCTGCTGAAATCCTCCCCGCCGCGGGATTCGATTTCCGTCCGCCACAGATCGACGATATGGCGGGCCGCATCCGGCAGCGGGCGGCCGGAAAGGCGCTCGCGCAGCATCAGGCCAAGCGCATCGGCCAGCGGCGCCTCGTCGCGATGGGCCAGACGGTCGTAACCCTGCGCGAGGCAGCGCTCCTCCAGCGCCGCGTGAATATTGTCGCCCACCCCCTTCATCGCCCGGGCACCGAGGGATTCGACCCGCGCCTGCTCCACCGCCTCATACACGGCCCGGGCCTGGCTGCCCTGGGGCATGAAACGTTGATGCAGTTCCCGATCCGACAGGCGCGCGCGCAGGGCCAGGGCATCGGCCGTACCACGCAGCAGCGTCAGATCCTCGCGCGAATAGGCCCGCGGCGGTGTCGGCAGGTGGACCACGCCCTCGCGCAGGGCACCGGCCTCCACACCATAGGCGACCTCAAGCTCCCGATCGCCGGAAATGGCCTTGGTCGCGGCGGCAATGCTGCGCTTGAGGGTTTCGGCGGGCGATTCGTTGTTGCTCATCCGCTCAGTTCACGACGATATTGGCCACCGACTCGGGCAGTTCCTCGCCGAAACAGCGCTGATAATACTCGGCAACGACGGGACGCTCGATCTCGTCGCATTTGTTCAGGAAGGTCACCCGGAAGGCAAAGCCAAGATCGCCGAAAATCCGGGCGTTTTCCGCCCAGGTGATCACCGTGCGCGGCGACATCACGGTGGAAATGTCCCCGGCCATGAAACCGGCGCGCGTCAGATCGGCGACATTGACCATGGCGCTGACCTTCTCGCGCCCTTCGGGGGTGTCGTAATCGGGCTGCTTGGCCAGAACGATGGCACATTCGGCATCATGGGGCAGGTAATTCAGGGTAGTAACGATGTTCCAGCGGTCCATCTGCCCCTGATTGATCTGCTGGGTGCCGTGATACAGCCCCGTGGTATCGCCGAGGCCGACCGTGTTGGTGGTGGCGAACAGACGGAAGGACTTGTTCGGATGCAGGACCTTGTTGGTGTCCAGCATCGTCATCTTGCCCTCGGCTTCCAGCACCCGCTGGATGACGAACATCACATCCGGGCGCCCGGCATCGTATTCATCGAATACCAGCGCCACGGGATTCTGCAGCGCCCAGGGCAGAATGCCTTCGCGGAATTCCGTCACCTGCTTGCCGTCGACCAGGACGATCGCATCCTTGCCGATCAGATCGATGCGGCTGACATGGCTGTCGAGATTGACCCGCACCAGCGGCCAGTTAAGCCGCGCCGCCACCTGTTCGACATGGGTGGATTTGCCAGTGCCGTGATAGCCCTGGATCATGACGCGGCGGTTATAGGCGAACCCGGCCAGGATGGCCAGGGTCGTTTCCTTATCGAAAAGATAGCTCTCATCCAGTTCGGGAACGAATTCCGTCACTTCGGAAAAGGCGGGAACCTCGAAATCCACATCGAAACCGAAAGCCTGCCGTACCGACAGTTTCATGTCGGGCTGGCTGTCGGGCAGGTGGGGCCGGTCCATGGCGGCCGAATCATTGCTCATACGCGTATTCCATTCATTCTGTTCGTTCAGGCGATCGCCGGAGAATAATATGGTGCTCAGGAAACCTTGGTCTCGATCTCCAGCAGGGATTTGTATGCTTCGGTAATGACCTTGAAGCGTTCGGAGGCCCGTCTGCTGCCGCCATTGACATCCGGATGGTATTTTTTGGCCAGCTGCTTGAAGCGCCGCTTGATCTGTTCCAGATCCGCATCGGGTTCCAGATCCAGCGTTGCCAGGGCCTCGAGACGCTTGCCCCGTTCGGGAGGGGGCGTGCGGTCGTTGCCCGGGGCCTGGCCGCCGGTTTCCCGCCACAGATCGAAGGGATCGTGGATGTTGTCTTCCATCGCCGCCCGCACGGGCCCCTGCCCCAGCTTCCAGGTCGGCCGGTGCCAGGTGGCGACTTCCTGCTGGAAACGCTCGATCTCCGCCCGCGACATGCCGGCGAAATAATTCCAGCTCTTGTTGAAATCCCTGACATGTTCCAGACAGAACCAGTAATATGCGTCCGGATCCTTGGGGCCCGGCCCGGGATGGCGCTTTTTCGGGGCGCGAAAATCGCCGTTTTCCCCACAACCGGGATGGTCGCACGGGCGGGGCATGTCGGACTGGCTCTGAAAATAGGCTCTACCTCTGCTCATAACAGGCGGAGTATGGCGGCTGACAGAAGGTTCCGCAAGCGTCAAAGGGTCGCGTGCCCTGCTGCTTATACAACGGATATCGCTTCTTACAGGTGGGATTGACATGGGCGAAATCAAGCAACGCATAGAAGAAAAACTGACCGCGGCCTTTTCGCCGGTCGCGCTGGAGATCATCGACGAATCGGAACGCCATCGCGGTCATGGCGGATATCGCGAAGGCGGCGAAACCCATTTCAGAATAGTCATCACCGCCGAAGCCTTCCGCCCCATGAACCGGCTGGAACGCCAACGCGCCGTTTACGATGTCCTGCAGCAGGAAATGGCGGAACGCGTGCACGCCCTCTCCCTGGACATAAAGCTACCCTGACTGCACCTGCGCAACCGCGCCGGCCGTCGCCTTCCCCGCCCCCGCAGGCAGAATATGCACCAGGCGGCCGGGCATCTCTTCCCCCCTTGCTTCGCTCTGCAAACCGGCCTGGCCTCGGGGAATCCCGCACCGGCACCGCCATCGGTCATGGCTGCAGCAGATCGCCTACCGGTTGTCATGTGTATACAAAGCACTATAATGGTGCAAAATACATCTGGACATTTACCTAAAGGTGTATTATCAAATATGCACAACCTAAGGAGGCGTTAGGCAAAAACACAATCTGTCTGGAGCGTATCATGTCGAACAATATGTCTTATGAAGGATCGTCATTGATCAACCGCAATGTGACCGTCGGGGGAAAACGGACCAGCATCAAGCTGCAGGAACTGGAATGGAAAACCCTGGAGGCGATCTGCGCTCAGGAGGGGCTGTCGATCAGCGACTTCTGCACCCTGGCCGATTCGTCGCCGGAACGGGCCGAAAGCTGCCGCACGTCGCGGGTGCGCATGGCGGTCCTGGATTATCTTCTCAAGCAGACAAAGGCTTTGCGCCTGCCCGGTACGCCACCGCGGGATTATTCCTACGGCTGAATACCGCACAACCGCCCGGATGGCGACGGGCGAAAACACAATACGCAAGAAAACCTCAACGGCCGGCGACTGACAGGTGCCGGCCTCTTTGTCCCGATCCGACCCACCCCCCCGCTTCGCCTTTCCCGTTAGCCATGGCGGCGTTCAGTCGATCGCCACGACATCGCGGACCCCTTCGACCCCGCCGATCCGCTGGCGCGGGCGAAGGGTCGTCCGGCGGGACGGTTCATAGCCCTGCCGGCGGGCCAGTTCGAAGGCCGGCCGATCGACGAGGGCAAGACAGCCGATTTCCTTGGCGAATTTGTCCAGCTTGATGGCGATATTCACCGCTTCGCCCAAAACCGTGAATTCGAGACGGCTTTCATCGCCGATCATACCGAAGACGACCTCGCCCGAAGCGATGGTGAAACGAATCGTCAGCGGCTCCTGCCCCATGGCCTCCCGCTCGGCGCGCCAGGCGGCCGCCGCCGACAGCAATGCCTCCAGACAGCACAGGGCATCGGCACAATAGGTCGGCGAGGAGACCGCCGCCCCGAAGGTCGCCAGAATGCCATCGCCCATGAATTTGTCGATGCTGCCGCCATATTTCTGAATGACCGGCACCAGACGGCGTTCGTATTCGACCAGCAGGCTCATCAGTTCATCCGGCGGCACCTTTTTGGCCAGGGTTGTCGATCCCTCGATATCGCAGCTCAGTATCGCCGCCTGGCGCAGCCGGCCCTGCCCCGGGCGCAGCTCGCCGCCCGAAGCGGTGATCTGCCTGGCGATTTCAGGCGAAAAAAACCGCGAAAGATCGTCGGCCCTGGCCTGGTCGGTCACGGCGGATACCAGCAGGCGGCGCGCCCGCATGATCGCCACCGCCAGAATGACCGTGGTCAGAAGGATGGTGATGATCTTGTCGAACTCGGCGCCGAGCAGAATCTTGTCGCCGAAGATATAAGCGACGTAATCGCGGGTGATGCGCGCCATGCCGTCATCGACGAACACTGCATAAGCCACCAGCACCGCCCAGCCGAAGGCCGCCATGCCGCCTGCCAGCAACACATAGCGCGAATCGAAGCGCAGCGCCCGCAAGGCAATGAAAATAAAGACATAAAGCAGGGTCGGCGCCTTCAGATACAGGGCGGCGGGCTGCATGTATTGCAGATGGAAGCTCCAGATCAGCACCATCAGCAGCACGATGTCCGCCACCACCGACAGGGTCAGAAACCAGCCCGGCAGATATCCTCGCAGGGCCAGAGCCAGGCGGATAAGGCTGAAAACGAAATAACTGCCCAGCGCCCAGGGCACGGGAACGAATTTCACCTCGGCGGGAAAGGTCTTCGGGGAAATGGCGTAAAGCAGCGAAAACAGGGCAACCACCGCCAGCAGCACCCAGGCGATAAGAACCTCGCTTTGTTGCTGCTGGGCCTCGATCGCCCGGCGCACCCGCAGGGGCAGCCGTTCTTCCGAACGGCGATAATCGCGCAGGAAATCCGTCAGCCCTTTCATGGCGCCATTATCCGCTGCAAAGGCGCGGGCTTCCAGTCACGCAAGCGCACGGTGGCGTGAGGAGATCCCCTCAGCGCTTCTTGCGAAGCCACAGCGAGGTTTCCAGCGCCCCATCGGCCAGCGGCAGTTCGTCAATGAGCGAATCCCGCAGCCGCTCCTTCATGGCGGTGACGGCATACCAGCTTGAAAACACCGGCTCATAGGCACCGCCCGTCAGCATCGGAACGACGCCGAGCTGTTCGTTATAGGCACGCCACTGCCACTGCGGCGGGTAATCGTCGGGCAGGCAGATATCGTGGATATGCACCAGCACCCCGGCAGGCAGGGACGGCATGACGATGTTGAACAGCAGATCGACATCGCTGCCCGGCATCAGGATATGGCTGGAATCGATGAACAATATATCGCCCGGGGCAAGGGCTGCGAACGGCTCCTGCCCGGCCTCATGCACCGTCACATGGCGGAAATCGATATCGAGCGCCGCGACCGCCGCCCGGGGGGCCGGGTCGATCGCCGTCAACCGGGTGGCAAGGCCGCCATCGGCGATCGCCCGGGCCATGAAGCGGGTGGAATGGCCGGAACCTACCTCGACAATGCGGCGCGGACCGAGATCGCGGATCAGCGTATAGGCCATGGCGGCATCGAGACGGGGAAACCAGTCCTGGCGAAAACGCGGCAGGGGCGCCGGATTGTCGGACATCGCCCGCAAAGCGCCGGCATATTCCCCGGTTCGCCCGATCCGGCGGCTGAAATCCTCCCGCCTGGCATCGAACAGCCGGCGAACGGCCGGGTAGCCGCAATGCTCCTTTGGCAGCGCCGCACGGTAACGATAGGGAATGAACCAGCCCTGGGGATGACTGCCTTCCAGCGTGGCCCGCGCCATTTCCCGATAGCGCGCGGATCCGGGCCCGGTTTTTTCCTTCTTCAAGGTTCCAGCACCATGCCTTCGCGTGCCACCACCGATCCCGGGCGACGGGCTTTCAGTGCCCGGGCGACCCGGTCCATGTGATCGTCGTCGTGATCGGGGTCGTGATGAAAGGCGACAAAGGTCTTCACCCCGGCCAGATCGCAGAGCCTGGCCCCCTCCTCCCAGGTGGAATGGCCCCAGCCGCGGCGGCATTTGTATTCTTCCTCGTCATACATCGAATCGTAGATGACGATATCGGCCCCCTCGATCAGCCGGAGGATGTTTCGGTCGGGCTGCCCCGGCACGTGTTCGGTATCGGTCAGATAACAGATCGAACGGCCATCGAAATCGACACGATACCCCGTCGCCCCGTCCGGGTGATTCAGCGGCGTTGTGCGCAGGCAGATGCCGTCACCCAGGTCGATCGTGTCCCCGGCGGCGAAATCCATGAATTCGATTCTGGCACCGAAAATCTCCAGCGGCACCGGAAACAGCGGCGACATCATCATTTCGCGCAAAACGTGATGCACGGTGAAATCGGGCAGCAGGTGGCCGGCCCAGATGCGAAAATGGAATCCCGGCACGAACAGGGGCGTGAAAAACGGCAGGCCGCAGATATGATCGTAATGGGAATGGGTAAGGAAAATATCGTAGCTTCCCGGCTCCTCCCTGACCATCTCATTGCCGAGATAGCGGATGCCGGATCCGGCATCGAACAGCAGGCGGCGGCCGCCACAGCGGATTTCCAGCGAGGACGTGTTGCCGCCATAGCGCGTCACATTCGGCGCGCAGCAGGCGATACTGCCGCGCACGCCCCAGAACTTGACGGAAAAATCGCTGTGACCGGACAAAGACCGCACCTCGAGCCGTTATTTCCTTTATCGCCACCGGCCATCTGCGATACGGTCTGCCGATATGCCGATGGCGGAATGATTTCCGATTTTCACCTTCAGGTCAAACCGACAATCCGGGAAAGGCAATGGATAATCCATTTATATTGTCCCTCGACGGCCCCAGGGCAAACATTACCATCAACCGGCCGGAAAAACGCAACGCGCTGGACATCGCCGACCTCGAGCGCCTGGATGCGCTGATCGGCGAATTGCAGGACAGAGAGGATCTGCGCGTATTGGTGCTGACGGCGGCAGGCGGGAAGGCTTTCTGCGCCGGTGTCGATCTGTCCGATGTCAGCGCTTTCGACTGGCGCGACAATCCGCTGGAAAGGGTCTGCGAGCGCATCGCCGATCTGCCTCTTGCCACCGTCTGCGCCCTGAACGGCGGCGTGTTCGGCGGCGGCGTCGATCTGGCCCAGGCCTGCGATTTCCGCATTGGCGTCAAGGGCATGAAGCTGTTCATTCCGCCGGTGAAAATCGGCGTGCATTATCATCTTTCCGGCATGCGCCGCTCATTGGCCTGTTTCGGCCCCAACATCGCCCGCAGGCTTTATCTCGGCGCGGAAACCCTGACGGACGAGGATCTTCTGGCGCTCGGTTTTCTCAATGCGCTGGTCGCGGCAGAAGAGCTGCCGGCGGCCACCGATGCGCTGGCCGATCGCCTGGCTGGGCTGGCGCCGCTGGCCTATCGCGGCATGAAGGCGACATTGAACGACCTGCTGGCCGGCCGGGCCGACCCCGAAACCGTCGCCGGGCGCATCGGCACCTGCTTCACCAGCGAGGACATGAGCGAAGGTCTCGCCGCGATGAAGGAAAAACGCCCGCCCCGCTTCAAGGGGCGTTAGACTCCGGGATATCTGCGGCTCATCCGAAGGAAATGCGTTCAAGAATCCGCCCGCCCCGAAAACCGGCTCACAGAAAACGGCAGGGAACCGGTCCTCGATCCCCTGCCCGAAAAACCCTTCATTCCGGCGCAGCCCGTGCCGAATGATGGGCAAGACTATTTGTTTTCGGGCTATTTCTGGGCGAAGAATGCCTTGGTGCCGTGGGCCTCGACGGCCGATCCGATGCGATCCAGCGCATGGACATAGGCGGCCGTGCGCATGTCGATATCCTTTTCCAGCTTCACATCCCAGACCCGGCGGGCTTCGGTCTGCATCATCGGGCGCAGTTTCTGATGCACCTCATCGAGCGACCAGTAATAACCGGCCTTGTTCTGCACCCATTCGAAATAGGACACTGTCACCCCGCCGGCATTGGCCAGAATATCGGGGATGACGATCTGCCCGTTCTTGTGGAGGATTTCATCCGCCGCGGGCGTCACCGGCCCGTTGGCCAGTTCGAGAATGACCGGCGCCTTGACGTTCGGCGCGTTTTCCAGAATGATCTGGCTTTCCATCGCCCCCGGAATCAGGACATCGCATTCCTGTTCCAGCAATTCGGCATTGGTCATTTCCTGCAGCCTGCCGTTCGACGGCGCCCCGGACAGGCCGCGTGTCTTCTGCTTGTGTTCCATCACCGCGATCGGATCCATCCCGTCGGGATCGAGGATCGCCGATTTCGAATCCGACAGGCCGATGATCTTGTAGCCGTCGGCATGCAGCAGCCGCGCGCAGTGGAACGAGGCATTGCCGAATCCCTGCAGGATCACCCGCGTCTTTTCCGGCACCAGGCCGAGATCCGCTTCCAGATGGCGCAGCACGTAATAACCGCCACGGCCGGTGGCATCGTCGCGCCCCAGCGAACCGCCGAGAGCGATCGGCTTGCCGGTGATCACCCCGGGCTGGGGCATGTCGGCCATCTTGGCATATTCATCGGCCATCCATGCCATGACAATGCCGTTGGTATACATATCGGGGGCCGGAATATCCCGGTCCGGACCGATGAAGCGCGAAAACGCCTGCACATAGGCCCGCGACAGGCGTTCCAGCTCGGTCCGCGAGAGTTTGTGCACATCGACGGAAACCCCGCCCTTGCCGCCGCCATAAGGCAGATTGGTCACCGCGCATTTGAAGGTCATCCAGAAAGCCAGCGTCATCACCTCGTCCAGATTGACGGCGGGATGAAAGCGGATGCCCCCCTTGGTCGGCCCGCGGGTGTCGTCATAGCGGCAGCGCCAGGCCTTGAAGCTTTTGACGCTTCCGTCATCCATACGGATGACCAGATTGGCCGCCAGCGTTTCCTTCGGATATTTCAGCCGTTCGATCACATCCTTGTGAATGTTCAGATGCTTCGCTGCCGTTTTCAGCCGTTTTCTGGCTTTCGTGAACAAGGCGCCCATCTCTTCCCTCTCCTCTTTGTTTTGTTTCCATGCCGCCGCCCGTTCCGGCCCGGCCGCCCCGAATACCCGCACGGATTTATTTATACGGGAAGTCTTACGCCGGTTTATCGCGACCGGACCATTTCCCCGTAACCGTCTTACCCGGCCTTCCTGCCGAGGCCGATCCGTCAGCCCCCTGCAAACAGGACAGGCCGTAAAATCCGGAGATACGGAATTTGTATTTTCCTCCCCTTTTATGAAATCAGTGTTTCAATACTTGCGGCATTGGTCAACCTAAAGACGATCACGCCCCGTCATTTAATCTTTTTTTAAGCATGATCTTTTCAGATCGGAAAAGGGGGAGTAGCGTCCCGGACGGAGCGGAAAGACGCGGGCGATTCGCGAAAACCCGAAAAGCCCGCCACGGCCGCCCAAGGGGAACCAACACGATCCGTCAGGAGCAGATCTGATGTCTTTCAGTAAAGGCCAGGACCAGAAAGCCGAACGCATCGCCCGCATGCTGGCCCTGTGCGAAAAGAAACTGGGTAAGAAAACCTGCAGCGATATCCGGGCCTTCGCCGAACAGTATTTCAAGCGCACCGCGCCGGAGGACGTGCTCAGCTTCACGCCGGAAAATCTCTACGGCGCCACGCTCGGCCTGTTCAAGTTCCTGGGCCGCCGCAAGCCCGGAGAACTGAAACTGCGTGTTTACAATCCGCGCATGGAGGAACACGGCTGGAGCACGCCGCATACGGTTATCGAGATCATCACCGACGATATGCCGTTTCTGGTCGATTCCGTCTCCGCCGCCCTTGGCATGGCCGGATATACCATTCATCAGATCAATCATCCGGTCCTCAGGCTCAAGCGGGACAAAAGCGGCAAGCTGACCGCCATCCTGAAGCCGGATTCGAAGGCCCGCGGCGCCATCGCCGAATCCGTCATGTATTTCGAGGTGGACGAACAGACCGACCCCCAGGAACTCAAAGCGCTGGAAAAACGTCTTACCGGCGTGATCGCCGATGTCCGCCAGGCGGTCGAGGACTGGCCCGTCATGTGCGCCCGGGTCGAGGAAACCCTGAAGGAGATCGAGGACTGCCCGCCACCGCTGGAAAAGGAAGAGATCGAGGAAGGCAAGGCCCTGCTGCGCTGGATGGCCGATAATCATTTCACCTTCCTCGGCTATCGCGAATACGATTACAGCGCCTCGCGCGAGGATGAGGCCCTGCGCATCGTCGAGGGCACCGGCCTCGGCATTCTGCGCGATCCCAACCGCCGGATCATGACCCGGGTCAGCGGCCAGACCACCATCTCGCCCGAAGTCCGTGCCTTCCTCAACGAGCCCGAGCTGGTGATCGTGACCAAGGCCAATGCCCGCTCCACCGTTCACCGTCCGGTCTATCTCGATTATGTCGGCATCAAGAAATTCGACAAATCGGGCAAGGTCATCGGCGAGCGGCGCTTTATCGGCCTGCTGACCTCGGCGGCCTACAACCGTTCGCCCTTCGTCATTCCCTATCTGCGGCGCAAGGTCGAACGCACCATCGCCCGCGCCGGTCTGGCGGCGAACAGCCATGACGGCAAGGCCCTGATCAATATTCTGGAAACCTATCCGCGCGACGAGCTGTTCCAGATTTCCGAGGAAGACCTGTTCGACACGGCAATGGGGATTCTGCGGCTGATGGAACGTCCGCGCATCCGCCTGTTCGTGCGCCGGGATCGTTTCGAACGGTTCAATTCCTGCCTCGTCTATGTGCTCAAGGAGCAGTTCAACACCGATCTGCGCCGCCGTTTCGAGGAAATCCTGGCCAAGGAATACAATGGCCGGATTGCCGCCTTCTATACCCAGATCGGCGACCAGTCCCTGGCGCGCATTCATTTCATCGTCGCCACCGACCCCGCCACCGTGCGCAAGCCGCCGCTGGAAGAGGTCGAGGCCCTGCTGGTGGAAGCCGCCCGCACCTGGGACGATCTGTTCTTCGAAGCCCTGACCGAACGCTGGGGCGAGGAACGGGGCAACAAGCTGTGGCGCATCTACGACCAGGCCTTTCCCACTGCCTACAAGGAGGCCTTCAACGCCGAGGTCGCCCTGTTCGACATCGAACGCATCGAAAAAGCGGTGAAGGAGGGGCTGGGCCTGCATCTGTACCGCGCCATCGAGGATGAGGACCATACGATCCGTCTGAAGATCTACAATCCCGGCCGTTCCATGGCCCTGAGCGACAGCCTGCCGATGCTGGAGCATATGGGGCTGAAGGTCCTGGACGAGCTGCCCTACAAGATCGGCGGCGACGCCGAAGGCGCCCGTTGCTGGGTCCATGACTTCACCATGGAGCGCATGGACCGCGCCGCGGTCGAGATCGGTGCCATCAAGCAGAAATTCGAAGACGCCTTCCGCCGCATCTGGAACGGCGCGGTCGAGGATGACGGTTTCAACCGTCTGGTGCTCTATGCCGGGCTGGACTGGCGCCAGGTGATGATGCTGCGCGCCTATGCCAAATATCTGCGTCAGACCGGTGTCGCCTTCAGCCAGGACTATCTGGAGGACACCCTGGTCGCCAACCCGGTTCTCACCGGCATGCTGTGCGAATTGTTCGAAACCAAGTTCGATCCCGACGGGCCGGACAAGCGCCGCCAGAAAATGCTCGTCATCAAGACCAGGATCATGGCGGAGCTGGACAAGGTCTCCAGCCTCGATCAGGACCGCATCATCCGTCATTTCCTCAATCTGATCGATTCGACCCTGCGCACCAGCTTCTATCAGGACCGCACCGATCCCGAAGGCACGCCTTACCTGGCCTACAAGTTCAACAGCCAGAACGTGCTCGACCTGCCGCTGCCCAGGCCGTTCCGGGAGATTTTCGTCTATTCGCCCCGCGTCGAGGGCGTGCATCTGCGCGGGGGCAAGGTGGCCCGCGGCGGTCTGCGCTGGTCCGACCGGCGGGAGGACTTCCGTACCGAGGTTCTGGGTCTGATGAAGGCGCAGATGGTCAAGAACGCCGTTATCGTGCCGGTGGGCTCGAAAGGCGGCTTCGTGCCCAAGAACCTGCCTCAGGACGGGGACCGCGAAGCGGTGATGAAGGAAGGCATCGAATGCTACAAGATCTTCATCTCCGGCCTGCTGCAGCTTACCGACAACCTGAAGGACAATGCCGTCGTCCCGCCCGAACGCACCATCCGTTACGACGAGGACGACCCCTATCTGGTGGTCGCGGCCGATAAGGGCACGGCGACATTTTCGGATATCGCCAACGATGTCGCCATCCGTCATGGCTTCTGGCTCGGCGATGCCTTTGCCTCGGGCGGGCGGGTCGGCTACGACCACAAGAAAATGGGCATCACCGCCCGCGGTGCCTGGGAATCGGTCAAGCGCCATTTCCGCGAAATGGGCCTGGATATCCAGAACGAACCCTTCACCGTGGTCGGCATCGGCGACATGTCCGGCGATGTGTTCGGCAACGGCATGCTGCTCAGCCGTCAGATCCGGCTGCTGGCGGCCTTCGACCACCGCCATATCTTCATCGACCCCGACCCCGACCCGGAAGCGAGCTGGCAGGAGCGCAAGCGCCTGTTCGATCTGCCGCGATCCTCATGGGAGGATTACGACAAGAAGCTGATTTCCAAGGGCGGCGGCGTTTTCGCCCGTTCGCTGAAATCGGTTCATCTCAGCGCGGAAATCAAGGCCCTGTTCGACATCGACAAGGACAGCCTGACGCCGCAGGAACTGATCAAGGCGATCCTGAAGTCGCGCGCCGATCTTTTGTGGATCGGCGGTATCGGCACCTATGTCAAGGCCAGCGGCGAAACCAACCAGCAGGTGGGCGACCGTGCCAACGACGCCCTGCGCATCAATGGCCGCGATCTGCGCTGCAAGGTGGTCGGCGAAGGCGGCAATCTCGGCTTCACCCAGCGCGGGCGCATCGAATACGCGCTCAACGGCGGACGCATCAACACCGATGCCATCGACAATTCCGCCGGCGTCGATTGCTCGGATCATGAAGTGAACATCAAGATCCTGCTCGATGCCATTGTCGCCGATGGCGAAATGACCGAAAAGCAGCGCAACCGCCTGCTTGCCGAAATGACCGACGAGGTCGGCGAACTGGTGCTGCGCGACAATTATCTGCAGCCCCAGGCCCTGACCGTGGCCCAGGCCAAGGGTCATGACGGAACCGATATGATGGTGCGCCTGATGCGCGGCCTGGAACGGGCCGGGCGGCTGGATCGCGATGTCGAATTCCTGCCTGATGAGGAAACCCTGGAAGAGCGGCGCAAGGACGGTATCGGCCTGACCCGGCCGGAACTGGCGGTTCTGATCGCCTATGCCAAGATGGCAGTTTATGACGAGCTGCTGGAAAGCGATCTGCCGGAAGAACCTTATCTGGAAGCCGATCTGATCAAATATTTCCCCCGGCCGCTGCGCAGGAAATTCCGCAAGGAAATCGGCCGCCACCGTCTGCGCCGGGAGATTATCGCAACCGTCATGGCCAACAATCTGGTCAACCGCGCCGGTATCGGCTTCGCCTACGATCTGCAGGACGAACTGAACGCCACGGCCGCCGATATCGCCATCGCCTATGCGGTAACCCGGGAGGTTTTCTCCCTGCGCCCGATCTGGAATGCGATCGAAGGGCTGGACAACCGCGTCGATGCCGCCGTGCAGACCTCGATGATTCTGGTCACGCAGGAATTGCTGCGCCGGGGCGTGATGTGGTTTATCCGCAATCTGCAGCGCCCTTATGACATCGAACAGACGATCAACCACTACAGCAGCGATATCTCCAAGCTGCAGAACGGGCTGAGCGGCGTGCTCGTCGATCTCGCCGCCGAAATCTACGACAGGCGCCTGTCCGATCTGGTCGCCCGCGACGTGCCCGCCGATCTGGCCGCCCGGGTGGCGGCGCTGGAGCCGCTGGCCGCATCGCTCGACATCGTCGCCCTGGCCGGCGAGGCCGGCAACGATATCCTCGATGTCGCCCGGGTATATTTCGAAATCGGCGCCCGCCTCGGCATTGACTGGATCCGCGGCCAGGCCGAACAGATCCCCGTCGGCGATCATTGGGAACGCAGCGCCATCGCCGCCATTATCGACGACCTGTTCGCCCAGCAGCGTCTGCTGACCCGGGCAGTGCTGGAGCAGACCGATGCCGCCGCCGAGGCACCGGAGCGCGTCGGCGAATGGGAGAAATCGCGCAGCCGCAATCTCGAACGGCTCAATGACTGCGTCGATGAATGCAAGGCCGACGGCACCCTCGACATTCCGCGTCTGGCGGTGATCAACCGCCATCTGCGCAACGTCGCCGGGTTGGGCTGACACATACAAGCCTTGATGCAAGCCGGGGCGGGTCACAGGGCGGCCCGTCCCGGTCTTCCCTCATGCCCTACACGTTCAGCAGCAGGTGCTCGCGCTCCCAGGCGCTGATCACCTTGTGATAGGCGCTCAGCTCGGCGCGCTTCACATCGAGCAGCAGGGTGACGAAATCCTCTCCCAGGATGCGTTTGAGCGGTGCGCAGCCTTCCAGCGCGTCGAGCGCCTCGGGCAGATAGCGGGGCAGATCGAAGTTCATTTCATAGGCATTGCCCTGTACCGGCGGCTGCGGTTCCGTCCGTTCGATCATGCCGAGATAACCGCAGGCCAGCGAAGCGGCGATAACCAGATAGGGATTGGCATCCGCCCCCGGCACCCGGTTTTCGATGCGCCGCGCCGCCGGCGATGAAACCGGTACCCTAAGGCCGGTGGTGCGGTTTTCCCGCCCCCAATGCAGATTGATCGGCGCCGCCATATCCGGCGTCAGCCGCCGGTAGGAATTGACGTTGGGCGCCAGCAACGGCATTGCCGCGCCGAGATATTTCTGCAACCCGCCCACATGATACATGAACAGCTTGCTGTCCCGTCCGCTTTTGGTCGCGAACAGGTTGCGGCCGGTTTCCACATCCTCGACGCTTTGATGAATATGCATGGCGCTGCCCGGCTCGTGCTGATGGGGCTTGGCCATGAAGGTCGCATAGACATCGTGACGCAGGGCCGCCTGGCGCACGGTGCGCTTGAACAAAAAGGCCTGATCGGCCAGTTCCAGCGGATCGCCGTGATTGAAGTTGATTTCCACCTGCGCCGCGCCCGATTCATGGATCAGGGTGTCGATATCGATATCCTGCGCCTCGCAGAAGTCGTAGACATCCTCGAAAATCGGATCGAATTCGTTCACGGCATCGATGCCGTAGGATTGTCGCCCCGTCTCCGGCCGCCCCGAACGGCCGATCGGCACTTCCAGCGGCAGATCGGGATCGAGATTCTTGGCGATGAGATAGAATTCCAGCTCCGGCGCCACCACCGGGCGCCAGCCTTTCCTGCGGTAAAGATCGACGATGCGCCTGAGCAGAACGCGCGACGACATCCAGAAGGGCTTTCCCTTGGGCGTGTAGGGATCGCAGATCACCTGCGCCGTCGGTTCCTCATACCAGGGCACCATGCGCAGGGTTTCGATATCGGGATGAAGGATGATATCCGGCTCGGTCCAGTCGGTAATGGCGGATTCGACGAAATCGCCGGTAACGGATTGCAGGAAAATACTTTCCGGAAGGCGCAGCCCCTGCTTGTCCAGCCCCTGCAGAAACTTTTGCGCCGGCAGGATCTTACCCCGGGCGATGCCGGTCAGATCCGCCACCATGCATTCCACCTCGGTAATGCGACGGGCCCTGAACCATTCTTCGAAACGATGCATAAATCACCTGTTTTATCCTTTTTCTGCCTGCCTGGCGCGCGCAGCGGCGGCGAAGGCTGCGAACAGCGCCTTTGAAACCTCGTTGTTCATGGCATTGTATTCGGGGTGCCATTGCACCCCGAGAAGCCAGGCGCCCCCCGTTGCGCTGAACGCCTCGATGGTGCCGTCCTCCGCCTCGGCCTCCGCCCGCAGGGACGGCGCCAGACGGTCGATCCCCTGCCCGTGCAGGGAGTTGACCATAATCTCCCCCTCTTTGTCCAGCACCCCCCGCTCCCGCAGCAGGGCGGCGAGAACACCACCGCTGCGCAGGCGCAGCGGGTGGGCAGGTCCGTATTGTTCCGCCTTTGCCGCGTCATCGTCGCTGCGGTGATCCATCCGCCCCTTCAGCGCATGCAGCCGTTGATGAAGGGTGCCGCCAAGAGCGACATTGACCTCCTGAAAACCGCGGCAGATGGCAAAAATCGGCAGCTTCATATCCCGCGCCGCACGCACCAGCGCAAGCGTAGTGGCATCCCGCTGGCGATCGCGCGGGGCCTCCGGCTCCTCATCCGCCGCACCATAATGGCGGGGGTCGATATTGCTGTGCGCACCTGTCAGCAACAATCCGTCGAGACGCGAAAGCAGCACCGGATCGGCCATCGCCGCCCCCCGGGCGGGCAGGATCACCGGCAGCGCCCCGGCGGCATCCATGACGGCGGCGACATATTTTTCCTGAACCGCATGATAGGGCCAGTCCGGCCAGACCTTATGACAGGCGGTAATGCCGATGACAGGCGTGCCGGCGGAAGATTTCATGACTTAGCGCCCCCCCTGATCGGGGCGTTCCTTTTCGAAATAGGTAAACAATGCAGGATCGAGCGCAAGGTTGAAACGCTGATCGGTGATCGCCACCACGGTCTCGCCGCCCTGGGCATCGACCAGGCGCCACTGACGCAGGGTCAGGGGATCCTCGCTGAAATCCAGGGTCAGGCTGCCCTGTTCCGGCTCCTCCGGATCCTGCAGGGTGACCGACAGCCGCCGGGCGCCCCGCTTAACGGTGCTGACCAGGGTATCGCGGGACAGGTCGATCCGTTCGGCAACCAGAATTTTCAGCGGGGTCGCCGCCAGGGGCAGGCGCGTGACCTCGTCCAGTTCCCGGTCGATGAAATTGACCCACAGCCCGTCGGCGACGATCAGCATCTTCACCGGCGGATCGTATTCGAAGCGCAGCCGCCCCGGGCGTTTCAGATAAAAGGTTCCTTCGGCAATGCTGCCGTCGGGCGATATCTGCAGAAACCGCGCCTTCATGGTGCTGAAGCCGTTCAGATAGGCGTTGATGCGGGCCAGATCCGCCTTTTCGCCTGCCGTCAGCGCCTGCGCTTCCTTCAGAAAGGGGACAAAAAGCAACAGCAGACACAACAGCGCCGCAGCCATCGAGCCATGGCCGGGCCGCCCTGAAAACCGCCCCGACAAGCCGGGATCAGCTTTCGACATCGTCGATATCCCGGGCCAGAACCTCGCGCTTGCCGACATGGTTCGCCGGGCTGATCACGCCTTCGGCCTCCATCTGCTCGATGATTCGCGCCGCGCGGTTATAGCCGATCTGCAGATGGCGCTGGACGAAACTGGTCGAGGCCTTGCGCTCACGGGTCACCAGGGCCACCGCTTCGTCATAGCGCGGATCGATCTTCTCGCCACCGCCTCCGCCCACGCTGCCGCCTGCGGTTTCCTCCGCCTCCAGCGTGATGTCCTCGCGATAATCGGGCGTGCCGGTCTGCTTGAGGAAGGCGACGATCTGTTCCACCTCCTCATCGCCGACGAAGGGGCCGTGAACCCGCTTGACCCGGCCGGCGCCGGGCATGAACAGCATATCCCCCGCCCCGAGAAGCTGTTCGGCGCCGGGCTCGCCCAGAATGGTGCGGCTGTCGATCTTGGAGGTGACCTGAAAGCTGATCCGTGTCGGGAAATTGGCCTTGATGGTACCGGTGATCACGTCCACCGACGGGCGCTGGGTGGCCATGATCAGATGGATTCCGGCGGCACGGGCCATCTGGGCCAGGCGCTGTATGGCCGCCTCGATCTCCTTGCCCGCCACCATCATCAGATCGGCCATTTCATCGACGATGACGACGATGAAGGGCATTTCCTCCATATCCAGGGTCTGGGTCTCGAACAACGGTTCACCGGTTTCGGCGTCATAGCCGGTCTGCACCGTCCGTTCCAGCTTGCGGCCGGCGGCACGGGCCTCGGCAACGCGCTGATTGTAGGAGGCGACATTGCGCACGCCCAGTTCGGACATTTTGCGGTAACGGCCCTCCATCTCGCGCACCACCCATTTCAGCGCCGAAACCGCCTTGGCCGGATCGGTCACCACCGGCGCCAGCAGATGCGGAATACCGTCATAGACCGACAGTTCCAGCATCTTCGGATCGATCATGATGAAGCGGCATTTCTCCGCCGGCAGACGATAGAGCAGCGACAGGATCATGGTGTTGATCGCCACCGACTTGCCCGCCCCCGTGGTGCCGGCCACCAGCAGATGGGGCATGCGCGCCAGATCGGCGAAAACCGGATCGCCGCCGATATCCTTGCCCAGCGCCAGCGTCAGGCTGCCGTTATGGCGTTCGAAGGCATCGGTCGCCAGCAATTCGCGCAGATAAACGGTTTCCCGTGTCGAATTGGGCAATTCGATCCCCAGGGCGTTGCGCCCCTGGATCACGGCGACACGGGCGGAAATCGCACTCATCGAACGGGCGATATCGTCCGCCAGCGCGATCACGCGGGAGGATTTGGTCCCCGGCGCCGGTTCGAGCTCATACAGCGTCACCACCGGACCGGGGCGCAGATTGGTGATCTGCCCCCTGATGCCGAAATCGTCCAGCACCGCCTCCAGCATGCGGCCGTTCTGTTCCAGCGCCTCGATGCTGCTGCGCGCCACCCGCTCGCCCGGGCCGGGCTGATGCAACAGCGACAGCGGCGGGAAGACAGGGTCGCCGTCGCCTCCCAGTTCAAGCTGGGGTTCGCGTTCCGCTGCCGCCCGCTTGCCCAGGCGCGGCGGCGCGGCCTGTTTGCCGATGCGCGGACGGGCGGATGGCGAACGGGCGGTTTTCTCCTTCCCCGCCCGGCGGCGGGAACGACGGGGCTGCGCGCGGGGCGGCAGCGCCTCGCCGGGGTTTTCCCCGCCCTTCCGGCGCGGATAAGGCATGCGGGCAAGCCCCGAACGGATCAGCCGGGCGGCAGCGATCAGGCGCCGCGCACCGCCCAGCCAGTTATCCAGACTGATGCCAAGGGCGAACAGCAGCGATATCAGGGCCGGAATACCGAATAAAAGACGCAGCGCCAGATCGAAGCGCGAGACGGACAGCCCCAAGGGTCGCAGCAGATCCGCCCCGAAAGACAGAAGCACATGGCCCATGACCCCGCCGAGGCCGGCATGAACGGGCCAGCCCTCGGGCAACGGCCAGGCACTCAGAAATGCTGCCGTCAGGGCAACGGCCGGCGGCAGCAGGGCCAGATGAAGCAACGGCCACGGCAGGCCCTGGTGGGTGGCGATCCGCCAGCCCCAGGCCAGAAAACAGAGCACGAAAACACCCCCGGCCAGACCGGTCGTCTGCAGGATGATATCGGCGAGATAAGCCCCGGGCAGGCCCAGCATATTGCGCGGGGCCGCCGCGGTGGCATTGTTCAGGGTCGGATCCTGCGGGGCGTAGCTCAATAACGCCACCGCCAGCAGCAGCCCGGCGATCACCAGCGCCAGCCCGCCCGCTTCGATCAGGCGTCTGCGCAGGAACAGCCGCATGGTCTCGGGCAGGAAGTCGCCGCCACGCGGCGGCATTTCCGCGGCAACCTTGCTCATTGCATCCTCTCCATCCTCCTCTCCGCGACGGGGGCGTCCAGCACGGCGGCCAGACGCGCCAGTCCGCGGCGGGTCGTTTCCCCGTCATGAACCAGGGCAACACGCAGATAGGCGGCGGCGGCATTGCCGCCTTGTGCATCGTCCAGACACAGATAGCGCCCGGGCAGGGTCTTCACCCCGGCCTCGCGCCACAAACGGCGGCAGGCCGCCTCGCCGTCCCCGACATCGAGCCAGAGAAAGAACCCGCCCTGCGGGCGGTAGAAACCGAACCGCCCGCCAAGGCATTCCTCGGCAATGTCGATGTTCCGCCGATAGCGTTCGCGGTTGGCACGTACATGATCCTCATCTTCCCAGGCACGGGCGGAAGCCGCATCCAGCGGCCCCGGCAGCGGTGCGCCGCCATAGGAGCGCAGGCGGATCATGCGGGCGATCACCCGTTCGTCCCCGGCAATGAAGCCCGAGCGCAATCCCGGCGCGCTGGAGCGCTTGGAGAGGGAGTGAAACGCCACGACATTCTCGAAACTGCCGGTTTCGGCCGCCACGTCGAGCACGCCCGGCGGCGGATCGCGGTCATAGATTTCGGCATAGCATTCATCGGCCGCCAGCAGAAAATCGTACCGGCGGGCCAGAGCGATCAGACGGGCAAGATAATCCCGCCCCGCCACCGCCCCCTGCGGATTGGCCGGAGAGCACAGATAAAACAGTTCGCAGGCCTGCAGCAGATCGTCATCCAGGGCATCGGGATCGGGAAGGAAGCCGTTCTCTGCCGTCGCGGCCAGGGTTACGGGGCGGGCGCCGTTCATCACCGCCGCCGCCAGATAGCACTGATAGAACGGGTTGGGCATCAGCATCACGGCCTCGCCTTCGCGCCCGCCGGCACGGCGCACCACCTGGCCCAGCATATACAGGCCCTCGCGGGTGCCGTTCAGCGCGCAGACATGCCTGTCCGCGTCGATTTTGTCTTCGAGACCATAGCGCCGCCCCAGCCAGGCGGCGATCGCCCGGCGCAATGCGGCGGAACCTGCCGCCGGCGGATATTTGCCGAAAAGGGCGGCATTGGCTACCACCTCCCCGGCGAGAAAATCCGGCAGCCCGTGCTTCGGCTCCCCGATCGACAGATCGATCGCCTCGCCTCCCGGCGGGGTGTCTCCCAGCAGGTCACGCAGACGCTGAAACGGGTAATGGCGCAGTCTGTCAAGATCCGGATTGAACATCGATATTGCCGAAATGCACAGGAATTGATTTTGAAACTAACGGCTTATTGCCGTTTGCGCAACCTCGGCTTTAAGTGTGCATGCCCCTCTCCCCGCCCCGCAATTCCTGCAGGACACATAAAACAGGGCCCGCGGGTCGATCCCGCGGGCCCGATGGGAAAACAGCCCTGTATCGCTCAGGTGATCTGCGATCCGCGGCCGAATTCGGGATAGGCCTCCATGCCCAGCTCCGCCTGATCGGAACCGGCCATTTCGTCTTCCTCGCTCATGCGGATTCCGACGGTATATTTCAGCGCCAGCCAGACAATGGTGCTGGTGATCACGACGAAGATGCCGACCGACACCACACCGATAAGCTGAGACATGAAGCTGGCATCGGCATTGGTTGCCGGCACGATAAGCGTGCCCCAGATCCCGGCGCCGAGATGCACGGAAATGGCGCCGACCACATCGTCGATCTTCAGCTTGTCCAGCAACGGCACCAGAACCACGGCGATGATGCCGCCGACCGCGCCGATCAGGATCGCCGCGCCGAGGGACGGCGTCGCGGGCCCGGCCGTAATGGCCACCAGGCCGGCAATGGCGCCGTTCAGTGCCATCGACAGATCGACCTTCTTGTACATGATCTGGGTCAGGATCATGGCGCCGACCACACCGCCTGCCGCCGCTACATTGGTATTGGCGAAGACATTGGCCATTTCGATGGCGCTGGCCGCCGTGCCCAGCGAAAGCACCGAACCGCCATTGAAGCCGAACCAGCCGAGCCACAGAATGAAGGTGCCCAGCGTCGCCAGCGGCAGATTGGAGCCGGGCATCGGCATCACCTGGCCCTTGCTGTTGTACTTGCCCTTGCGCGCGCCCAGAATGATCGCGCCCGTCAGGGCCGCCCAGCCGCCGGCCGAATGCACGATGGTCGAACCGGCGTAATCGGTGAAGCCGATACCGTCCAGCCAGCCGCCGCCCCAGCTCCAGGATCCCTGGATCGGATAGATGATGGCGGTCAGGATGACGACGAAGATCATGAACGGCCACAGCTTGATGCGTTCGGCCACCGTACCGGAAACGATGGAGGCCGCCGTGGCGACGAAGACCATCTGGAAGAACCAGTCGGAAGAGGCGCTGTAACCGCCCTCCTCGAACTTGCCGGCCAGCGCCGCCGTATCGTCCGGCGCCCAGAACAGATCGAAGGAACCGATATAGCCGCTGACATCGGTATACATCAGATTATAGCCGATCACGTAATACATGATGCCGGCAAAGGCATAGATGGCGATGTTTTTCAGACAGATGGTCGCCGTGTTCTTCGTGCGCACCAAGCCGGATTCCAGCATGGCGAAGCCCGCCGCCATCCACATCACCAAAGCGCCGTTCAGCAGAAAGGAAAATGTGTTGAACACATATTGGGTTTCAAGCTCCACAGCCGCATGAGCGGGCTGAGCCGCCAGGGCGCCCAGCGCCACGACCGCCGCTGCGCCAAGGCCGAAGCCAAGCGGTTTATTGCGCATATCCATCTCCTTACAACGCCTCTTTGTCGGTTTCGCCGGTACGGATACGCACCGCCTGTTCGAGGTCGAGAACAAACACCTTGCCATCGCCGATCTGCCCCGTCCGCGCCGTATTGGTGATGGTTTCCACCACCTTTTCGGCCAGATCGGAGGCCACGGCGATTTCGATCTTCAGCTTCGGCAGAAAGCTGACGGCGTATTCCGCCCCGCGATAGATTTCCGTATGTCCCTTTTGCCGCCCGAAGCCCTTGACTTCGGTAACGGTCAGCCCGTCAACGCCGATTGAGGTCAGCGCATCGCGCACCTCATCCAGTTTGAAGGGCTTGATGACAGCCATGACGAGTTTCATTTCCGCTCCACTAGGATTCTGCGTTTCCAGGCGATGACCGGAGCCCGGCTTCCAAAGAAGCTACCGATCGGGAACCAATGATCCGGCCCCGGCCATCGCTCCCTTTTCATCAAGAAGCGTGCCAGAATCCCAAACACATGAAACAAAAGGGTTTTTCCTGCGGAAACCTTTTCGCCTGTCATCCCGGCCAATAAAATTTGCACATTATTTAATCATTAATGACACAATGACTATTTTTTATGCATATCTGAACGGGTTTTCGATTTTTGCTCTTTGCAATGGTCCGGGGAAACGCCTAAGATCGCGCCGACTGCCCAGATAGTGATCAAGGAATGCGCATATCGTGGCCCGCAACGACACAATGACGGATGCTAAGGATCTCGAAGCCGATCTGCTGATCTCGGGCGGCGGCCTTGCCGGCATGACCATGGCCATTGCCGCCGCCGGCGCCGGGCTTCGCAGCATTGTCGTCGAACGCATGGACCCCGCATCCCTGACCGACAGCGGTTTCGACGGGCGTTGCTCGGCCATCGCCTTCGCAGGCTGGCGCCTGTTCGAGGCAACAGGCATCGCCGCATTGATCGATGAACATCAGCCCATCCTCGATATCCGTGTCACCGACGGCCACTCGCCGCTGTTTCTGCATTACGACCACCGGGAACTGGGGGAAGGGCCTTTCGGCCAGATGGTGGAAAACCGGCTGATACGCAAGGCGCTGTTTGCCCGCGCCGCAAGGATGGCGGAAATCACCCTGCTGGCTCCCGACGGGCTCGACGATGTCGATTTCTCCGCCACCGCCGTCCGCGCCCGCACCGCAAGCGGGCGGAACATCCGCGCCCGGCTGTGCATCGCCGCCGAGGGGCGGCGCTCCCCCCTGCGCGAAATGGCCGGGATCGGCACCATTGGCTGGTCTTACGGTCAGACCGGCATTGTCTGCACCGTTGCCCATGAATATCCGCACCGGGGCATTGCGCATGAGCGCTTTCTGCCCCCCGGCCCCTTCGCCATCCTGCCGATAACCGGGCGACGGTCGTCGCTGGTCTGGACGGAACGCAATGACTTCGCCGCGCATATCATGGGTCTGGACGATGCCACCTTCACCCTGGAGATGCAGCGCCGTTTCGGCGATTTCCTCGGCAGAACCGAAATCACCGGGCCGCGCTGGTCCTATCCGCTGACCCTGCAGCTGGCCGAACGGCTGAGTGCAGAACGGCTGGTGCTGATTGCCGATGCCGCCCATGGCATCCACCCGATCGCGGGGCAGGGGCTCAATCTCGGTCTGCGCGATATCGCCGCCCTTGCCGAAGTGCTTGCCGATGCCGCGCGGCTGGGGCTGGATATCGGCAGCAGCGACGTTCTGGCCCGCTATGAACGCTGGCGGCGTTTCGATACTCTGTCCATGGTGGCGGTGACCGACGGGCTGACGCGGCTGTTTTCCAACGATATCGCCCCGCTGCGTCTGGGGCGCGACCTGGGGCTGGCCGCCGTCAACCGCCTGCCGGAACTGAAGAAGCTGTTCATGCGCCATGCCCGCGGCACGGTCGGCGAACTGCCGAAGCTTCTGGCCGGACAACCCTTGTAAGCTCCTGCCACCGCCCGCAATCGTGCAGCCCCTGCATGTCAGGGCCCGGCAGGGCTTCAGCGCGACAGGCCGCGCGCGGCCAGGGCATCGAGATAATCCTGCCAGATGCGCTCCTTGCCGGCGCCGAGATTATAAAGATATTCCCAGGAAAACAGGCCGGAATCGTGGCCGTCGTCGAAGCGCAGGCGCACGGCGTAATGACCGACCGGTTCCACCCCGGTAATTGCGACATGACGCTTTCCGGGCACCACGACCTTGGTGTTGGGACCATGCCCCTGAACCTCGGCCGAAGGGCTTTCGACGCGCAGAAGCTCGGCGCCAAGAAGAAAATCCGCCCCATCGGCAAAAGAGATGCGAAGCGCCTTTTCTTCGCTCAGCAGGCGGATTTCCACCGGTTCGGGCCGCCCTGCATCGTCATAGGCGCTCATGCCTTGGACCCTTCGTCCTCATCCAGGGGGCGGGCCTCGTCCACCAGCATGATCGGGATGCCGTCGCGGATGGGAAAAGCCAGCCGTGCCTTTTCGCTGATCAGCTCCTGGCGCTCGCGATCGTAAACCAGCGGCCCCTTGGTCAGGGGGCAGACCAGAATTTCCAGCAGGCGCGGATCCAGATCCGGTGTTTGTTCAGTACTCATATCCTCATTCCATATCATGTGCGGGGCATATTGCCCGCGGGGCCATGAACTCCGCCACGCTGCCGTCAGAGGCCCGCATGGCGGGATTCATTGCAACGGCGAACTGAAATCCGGCGGCGTCGCGATGCGCATCTGCATCAGCCGCAGCAATATCCGATACCGCTGGCGGATGGTCTCGGCCTCCAGCAGCGCCTGCTTCTCCGCCGGTTCGAACGGGCAGATCATCGCCACGGCATCGATCATATAAGGCAGGGAGGCTTTTCTCACCTCCTCCCAGTCCAGCGGAATGGAAAGAGCCCGGGCGAAACGGTCCAGCAGGTCATAGAACATGTCCGCCTCCCCCTCGGTATAGCTTTCCGCCAGATCCTCCTCTTCCTCGGCCAGGGACAAATCGTCCGCAAAAGCCGAAAAATCGGCCTTTACCTCGCGATAGGGGGAATCGACGGGCAGTTCATAGACCACCCGGAAGCGGCATTGCCCGGCCAGTGTGATCAACAGCCGCCCGTCAGCGGTTTCGCGCAGCCGGTCGATCCGCCCCACACAGCCGACGGAATACAATGGCGGCGGCGCGCCGCTGGTTTCCGGCACCATCGGCTGAATCATGCCGATAAGGCGATTGCCGGTCCAGGCATCGCGCACCATCGCCAGATAGCGGGGCTCGAAAATATTCAGCGGCAAAAAACGCGTGGGCAGCAACAGCACCCCCGGCAGGGGAAAAACCGGAATGATCGGGGGCAGGCCCCCGGCCTCCGGCTGATGCTGCCCGCCCCGCCTCACCATGCCTCAGGCAAAAAGAACGGTGGAAAGACGGCGGCGCATCTTCATCGTCAGCGGATCGGCCGCGCCCCAGGCATCGAACAGTTCCAGCAGCTTGTTGCGCGCCGCCTGTTCCGACCAGTCGCGATCGCGACGGATGATTTCCAGCAATGCTTCCGCCGCCTCTTCGCGGCGGCCGGCGGCCACCAGGGCCAGCGCCAGGTCGTAACGCGCCTGCAGATCTTCCGGATCGGCGACGATTCTGGCTTCCAGCGCCGAAATCTCCTCTGAATCCGGTGCCTCGCCCGCCGCCTCGGCCAGATTCAGCGCCGCCCGGGCGCCGGAAACCGCCGGATGATCGGCCAGATCCTCGGTCAGGCCGTCGAGAAGCTCGCGCGCCGCTTCCAGTTCTCCTTCATCGACCAGCAGGCGGGCAATCCCGCCAAGGGCATCCGGATTGGCCGAATCGGCGGCCAGGACCTGCTGATAAGCGGCCATGGCCCCGTCCGTATCCCCGGCATCGAGGGCGGCGGCAGCGGCCTTCAGCGCCTGATCCACCGGGCTGGCATCGCCGACGAGCTTGTCGATGAAGGCCCGAAGCTGGCTTTCCGGCAAGGCCCCCATGAACCCGTCCACCGGCTGGCCGTTCCTGAAGGCATAGACCGCCGGTATCGACTGGATGCGCATCTGCTGGGCCAGGGCCTGGTTTTCATCGACATTGATCTTGACCATGCGCACGGCGCCGCCTGCGGCATTGACCAGCTTTTCCAGCACCGGCCCCAGCTGCTTGCACGGGCCGCACCACGGCGCCCAGAAATCGACGATGACAGGCACTTCCATGGATGCCTTCAGCACATCCTCCGCAAAACCGGCCGTATCGCCATCCTTGACCCAATCGCCCCCGGATGCGCCCGGCGCCTGTCCGATTATCTGTTCCATTCTTTTGCCTGTTTCCTCATGTCATCGAATCGTCGCACGGCACCGTGCCGTGCGGACGGGAATTACGTGTTTCCGCGCGCCCTGCATCCCGCAGGCCCATATCGCCGGCCCGCGGGATCCGGCGCCTGCCTATGGATACAGCTTAGCATATTCCTTTCAAGATGGTTCCTGCAGCCCTGCAGGACAATAGGAGGTCCGGCAAATCGTTGCCCCATCCCCCTTGTGAAGAAAAAATTTCGCAAAATCGGCCGTTAGCCGCTTGCATTTGCCTTTTCAATGCGTATTATCCGCCCCGCAACCGCGTTGCGCCGCAAGTAGTGTCCGGCGTTGTAGGAATGCGGCAGGGGCGGTTGCAGGCCTTCTTATCGGGCCGCATTCGCGGTATTCTTGGCCGCGGATCCTGTTTCTGGACGATGCGGGCGTAGCTCAGGGGTAGAGCACAACCTTGCCAAGGTTGGGGTCGTGAGTTCGAATCTCATCGCCCGCTCCAGAAACCGGACGATTTCGCCAGACAACTTGTCCCTCCAAATAACTTGCCCCCAAAACGGTCGCCGCAAGGCGGTTTTTCCGACAATTCCCCCGGATATCGGCCGGAACCGGGCAAGGCATCATATCCGCAATGCCCCGCCCTGCTTGCGGGGCAAGCTCATGCCCACGGTCCCGTTCTTCACGGAAACCGCCCCGGCTATCCATCCGCCGGGGCAGTTGGCCCGTTTCCTTCAGTCCGTCGCCTTCCCGCGCTGCGCCGCCGCCTCCCCGCAGGCCAGCCGGAGCGCATCGAGACGGCTTTTCGTCGGCGGCAGGGCGCTGTCGTCGCGAATGCCAAGCGCTTCGAGAATCTTTGCCACCTGCGCCGATGCCCCGGCGATAAAGACCTTCACCCCTTGCGCATGGGCCGCTTCGATCGCGTCCTCAAGCCCCATGGTGCCTGAAGTATCGATCATCGGCACATCGGTGAAATCGAGCACCAGATAATGACAATCCGCCACCCCCATCGCCGGGGCCAGGCTGGCGGCGGCGCCGAAACTGATCGGGCCGGTGAAGCGGAACAGCATCACCGCCCCGCCAGATTCCTCAAGCAGGCGGGCTTCCTCTGCCGGCAGGCGTTCCGTTCGTCCGGCACCGATCAGCGCCATGCCGCCCTGCTGAATATCCGCCATCCGCTTGACGAACAGCAGCGCCGCCATCACCACCCCGACGCCGACGGCCATGATCAGATCGACGAACACGGTCAGGGCCAGCACGGTCAGCATCATCACCACCCCGGCACGCGGCGCCCTGGGCAGGCGGCGCACATAGCGCCAGTCGATGATGTCATAACCGACCTTCAGCAAAATCCCCGCCAGCACCGCATGGGGGATATAGCCGGCCAGCGGCGCCAGGCCGAGCAGCAGCGAAAACAGCACCAGCGCATGCAGAGCACCGGAAATCGGCGTCCGCCCGCCGGCATGGATGTTGATCACCGTGCGCATGGTCGCCCCGGCGCCCGGAATGCCGCCGAAGAAACCCGCAACCATATTGCCGATTCCCTGACCGATCAGTTCGCGGTTGGAACGGTGGCGGGTGCGCGAGACGTTATCGGCGATCAGCGATGTCAACAGACTGTCGATAGAGCCCAGCAGCGCCAGAATGACCCCCGATTTCACCATGTCGGGCAGGGCTTCCAGCGAAAAGGAAGGGACAATGGGCTTCGGCAGCCCGGTGGGAATGTCGCCGATCACCGGGGCGCCGGGAAGGAAGAAGTAAACCGCCAGCGTGCCCACGATCAGCGCGATCAGCGGCGAGGGAACGATGGCGGCAATCCTCTTGGGGGTGAACAGAACGATTGCCAGAGAAAGAATCCCGGCAATGGTGGCGTCGCGGCCCGGGGAGAGCACGAAACCGGGAATCGCCCGCACCGCGCCCAGCACGCCGCCGGCCGGATCGGCATGTCCCAGAAGCGGCCCGATCTCCAGAATGATGATGATGACGCCGATACCGGTCATAAATCCGGAAATCACCGGATAGGGCACCAGACGGACATATTGCCCCAGCCGCAAGACCCCGAAGAGGATCTGAAAGGCACCGCCCATCATGACGATGGTAAAGGCCATGGCCGGATCGCCGGCATATTTGGTAACGATCATTGCCATGACCACGGTCATCGGCCCGGTCGGCCCCGACACCTGTGCCGGGGTGCCGCCAAACAGGGCGGCGAAGAATCCGACGAAGATCGCCCCGTAAAGCCCGGCGATCGCCCCGGCGCCGGAGGCAACGCCGAAAGCCAGTGCCAGCGGCAGGGCAACGACCGCCGCCGTCAGACCGCCGAAGATATCCCCGCGCAGATTGCGCAGGTGAAAGCCGTTTATCAGTTGCATGTCCCACTCCTCGAACGAGCGGCCCCTCCCCGCAGCAGGGCGGGGAACAGGCCTGTGAAGATGTGGGAGCCCTTTTGACCTCTTCGAACGACGCCGCCAGCAGACGCGCGGCCCCATACCCGCAGGTTCCGGGGCGGCGAAGGGGTTAAAAAGGCTCCGTAAACAATTGGCCGCGGATGGGAAGGAAACTGCCGTACCGCGGCGGATATTGCCCGCCTGCACGGACAATCCGGTCATAACCGATCGGGGACGGATAATGCAAATCCGATTTATCCCGCCCGCAGGACGGTTATAGTACCAAACGGGCAAAGCCACTCCGGAGAACGCATTTCATGGATACATTCGACATAATGTCTCTGGTCTATCTGATCACGCTGCTGGTTTTCATCGGTCCGGCCATCTTCCGTGCCCAGCGCAGTTTTGCCCATGGTTTGCGTAATCTGCTGATCTGGGTCATTATCGGCCTGGTGCTGGCGATCATTTATAAGGCATTCATGGAATGACCGCGGGCCCGGAGGAAAGGGCCGCAGCAACAAACCCGTCCGGGCTGCAGGCGCGAAGCGATAATAAGAAAGGGTGGGGGGAGGAAACCATGAACAGCCCTGCCGGTCATGCCGGAGAATGGCAGCGGCGCGAAGCGCCACCGCGTGCCGAAGGCCGCCTCGGCCGCCTGGCCTGGGCCCTGTTCGACTGGGCCAATCAGCCATTCTTCACCGTTGTCACCACCTTTATCTTCGCCCCTTATTTCACCAGCCGTGTCATCGGCGACCCGGTCGCGGGGCAAAGCATCTGGGGCTATGCCATGGCGGCCGCGGGGCTACTGATTGCCGTGCTCAGCCCCGTTTTCGGCTCCATCGCCGATGTCGGCGGGCCGCGCAAGCCCTGGATCGCCGCCTTCTGCGCCCTGTGCGCTGCAGGATCCTTCGCCCTGTGGTGGGCCGTTCCCGGCATGCAGGAGGGGTTGTTCTTCATTCTGGCGGCGCTGGTTCTGGCCACGACAGGGGTGGAATTCGCCATCGTCTTCAACAATGCCATGCTGCCCTCCCTGGCCAGGCCCTCGCGCATCGGTTTCTGGTCCGGTTTCGGCTGGGGGCTCGGCTATCTCGGCGGGCTGGTGGCGCTGGCGCTGATCTATCTGCTGTTCATCCTGCCCGACAATCCCCTGTTCGGACTGGACAAGAGCATGGGCGAGGATGTGCGCATCACCGGCCCGTTCTCCGCCCTCTGGCTGATCGTCTTCGTGCTGCCGATGTTTCTGTTCACCCCCGACGAGCCGCGCCGCAACATTCCGCTGAACGATGCGATCGCCCGCGGCTGGAAACAGATCAGAGGCACGCTGAAAACCCTGTCGGATCACCGCAACATCACCCGTTTTCTGATCGCACGCATGCTCTATAACGATGCCATTGCCGCGATCATCGGCTTCGCCGGCATCTATGCCGTGGGTCTGTTCGGCTGGCCGGTCACCACCATGGGCGCGTTTGCGGTTTTCGTCATCGTCTTTGCCATTGCCGGATCGCTGATCGGCGGCTGGCTCGATGACGCCCTGGGATCGAAGCGTACCATCAT
>JALXAG010000276.1 GCA_026992315.1 Sneathiellales bacterium
CAGCAGGGAAAGGGCTTGCGCCGCCTTGCCGCCCATCAGATAGTCGAACAGATCGGCCACCAGCGCCTGATCGGCAAGGCCGAGCATGTCGCGTACATCCGCCTCCCGCACCCGGCCCGCCCCATGGGCAATGGCCTGATCGAGCAGGGAAATGCCGTCCCGCGCCGATCCTTCGGCAGCCCGGACCAGCATCTGCATGGCGCCGTCCTCGACCTCCACTCCCTCCGCCGCGGCGATGCGCCCGAGCAGACCGGCCAGCGCCGCCGGTTCCAGACGCTTGAGATCGAAACGCTGACAGCGGGAGAGAATGGTCACCGGCACCTTGCGGATTTCGGTGGTGGCGAAAATGAATTTCACATGTTCCGGCGGTTCTTCCAGCGTCTTGAGCAGGGCGTTGAACGCTGCCGTGGACAGCATGTGTACTTCATCGACGATATAAATCTTGTAGCGCGCCTGCACCGGCCGGTAGCGCACGCTGTCGATCACCTCGCGGATGTTGTCCACGCCGGTATGGCTTGCCGCGTCGATCTCCTGCACATCGACATGGCGGCCTTCGGCAATGGCGCGGCAATTATCGCAAACCCCGCAGGGCGTAACGGTGGGGCCGCCCTGGCCGTCCTCGCCCGTGCAGTTCAGCGCCCGGGCGATCAGGCGCGCCGTCGTCGTCTTGCCGACACCGCGCACGCCGGTCAGAATGAAGGCCTGCGCCACCCGCCCCGCGGCAATGGCGTTGGAAAGCGTGCGCACGAGAGCGCTTTGCCCGACCACATCCTCGAAACGGTTGGGGCGGTATTTGCGCGCCAGCACCTGATATTCCGCCTGGGACGCGGCGGCAGCGGGCGGCTGCATCGGGGAGGCGGGAAGATCGGGGTTGTCGCTCATTCATTCACCTGTTGCGGGATCCACCGTATCGGCACCTGCATGGCCAGGGTCAGTCCGCAAAACATTCGTGTCCGCGATCATGGTTCTTGTCTGCGGTCGCGGTTTGCCCCTGCGATCGCTTCGGCCATGTCCGGGAACATGAGGGGCTCAGGCCCGAAAAGGGATGGGAGCCCGAAAAAAGGGTGGGAGACCGACACGACCCGAAACGCATTCGTTACGGCTGCTTCCTTCCGGACCTGACCGGGTTGGCGAAGGTTCCGTCCGCGCCAGCCTCCCGCTGGTTTTATCCATCGAAACCGCCCCGAAGGCAAGCCCTATATGGCGCCGGCATTCCATAACACCGCGGCACGATCCTGTTGCGCAGGCCAATGGCTTATGCAAGGCTCGGCCCATGTTCGAGGGCATCACATTTTCCGCATCCCCCCTGAACCGGGCGGACAGGCAGCGCCGGGATGGCGCCTGGCTTCGGGCCCGGCTCGACGATCCGGACAGTCTTTTTCTTCCCTTTCTCGCGCTCAAGCCCCTTGTAAACCTAGACCCGGCCCCGGCGCTGGCCCGTCTGCGGGCGGCCGATCTGCCCGTGCACCCATCGGAAGAGAATGCCTTTCTGCTGGGCCTCGATAACGATGGTCATGCGGTCTTCGCCCTCGATCTCGGCAATGAAAATAACGGCGGCGCGGCGCTGGCGGAGCCGATGCGCAAATTCATCGATGCCCGTTCCATCGCCCCCGCCCTGCCCCCCGGCGAATCGGGCATTCTCGCCCATGGGCGTTCCCGCATCGACTGGCATGCCCGTCACCGTTTCTGCGCCCGCTGCGGCCATGTCACGGTGCCTGAGGCGGGCGGCCAGCACCGGCGCTGCCAGAACCCCGATTGCGGCGCCGAACACTTCCCGCGCACCGACCCCGTGGTCATCATGCTGGTCGAGGATGGCGAAGGGCGGATCCTCCTCGGTCGTCAGGCCCATTTTCCCGACGGCAATTTTTCCGCGCTGGCCGGCTTCGTCGATCAGGGCGAGCGGATAGAAGAAGCGGTTCAGCGCGAAATCCGCGAGGAGGCAGGCATAGAAGTGGACAACATCCGCTATATCGCCAGCCAGCCCTGGCCGTTCCCCTCCACCCTGATGATCGGCTGCTTCGCCACGGCCCGGAGCACGGCGCTGAATATCGATACCCACGAACTGGAACAGGCACGCTGGTTCACGCGCGAGGAGGCCGCGGCGATGCTGGCCGCCAGCAGGGCGGAGGATGATATCGCCCCGCACCGCCTGCCGCCGCCGCTGGCCATCGCCCATCATCTGATCCGCCACTGGCTGGAGCAAAACAGCGGGCAGGAACCATGCCCGAGCTGATCGCCAATATTTCGCTGCTGTTCAACGAACTTCCCCTGCCGGAACGCTTTGCCGCGGCGCGGGCCGCCGGGTTCGCGGCCATCGAATGCCTGTTCCCTTACGACATGACGACAGAGGCGATCCGCGCCGCCCTCGCCGCCAACGATCTGCGCCTGGTGCTGATCAACACCCCGGCCGGGGACTGGGAAAAGGGCGAGCGCGGCTTTGCCGCCCTCCCCGACCGGCAGGCGGCATTCGACCGGGCCCTGAGCACCGCGCTGGATTATGCAGCGGCCTGCGGCTGCAGAATGATCCATGTCCTGGCCGGAAGAACAGACCGGCAGGCAACGGCACCCTGTGTGCAGACCTTCATCGCCAATCTGCGCCGCGCCTGCGTTCTGGCCGCCCGCGACGGGCTCGCCATTACCATCGAACCGCTCAATCCCATCGATATGCCGGGCTATTTCCTGAACGATTTCGAACAGGCGCGCGCCATCATCCGCACCGTCGGCGCCGATAACCTGTTCTTGCAGTTCGATGCCTATCATGCCGCGATGATGGGGCTGGATCCGGCAGGCACCTTCGCCCGCTACCGCAGCCTGATCGGCCATGTTCAGATTGCCGATGCCCCCGGCCGCCATGAACCGGGCAGCGGCGAAACCGATTTTGCCGCCCTGTTCGCCGCCATCGCCGCCAGCGGCTATGCCGGCGCCATTTCCTGCGAATACAGCCC
>JALXAG010000277.1 GCA_026992315.1 Sneathiellales bacterium
CCCCGGCCCAAAGCTATCTGAATATCCCGGCCATCATCTCGGCGGCGGAAGTCACCGGCGCCGATGCCATTCACCCCGGCTGGGGCTTTCTGTCGGAAAACGCCAATTTCGCCGAGATCGTCGAAGAACACGGCATCACCTTCATCGGGCCGACGCCGGAACACATCCGCATGATGGGCGACAAGATCACCGCCAAGGAAACGGCGCGGACATTGGGCATTCCCGTGGTGCCGGGCTCGGACGGGGGCGTCGCCACCATCGAGGAGGCGCGCAAGGTCGCCGCTGAAATCGGCTATCCGGTCCTGATCAAGGCATCGGCCGGCGGCGGCGGGCGCGGCATGAAGCTGGCCCGCACGCCCGACGATCTGGACGAAGCCTTCCACAATGCCCGTCAGGAAGGGCGGCTCGCCTTCGGAGACGACAGCGTCTATCTGGAAAAATATCTCGGCAAGCCGCGCCATATCGAGGTCCAGGTCCTCGCCGACGGGCTTGGCCATGCCATCCATCTGGGCGAACGCGACTGTTCGTTGCAGCGCCGTCATCAGAAGGTGCTGGAGGAAGCCCCCTCCCCGGCACTGAATGCCGAACAGCGCCATGAAATCGGCGAAACCGTCGCCCGCGCCATGGCCAGGCTGAAATACCGCGGCGTCGGCACCATCGAATTTCTCTATGAAGACGGCAATTTCTATTTCATCGAGATGAACACCCGCCTGCAGGTGGAGCATCCGGTGACCGAGGCCATCACCGGCATCGATCTGGTGCGCGAACAGATCCGCATCGCCGACGGCGCACCGCTGGACATGCGCCAGGAGGACATTACCTTCAACGGCCATGCCATCGAATGCCGCATCAATGCCGAACATCCGGTGACCTTTGCGGCCTCGCCGGGGCGGATTACCGATTTCCATCCCCCCGGCGGTCTTGGCGTGCGGGTGGATTCGGCCCTTTATGCCGGTTATGGCGTTCCGCCCCATTACGACAGCCTGATCGCCAAGCTGATCGTGCATGGCCGCAACCGCAACGAAGCCCTGCTGCGGCTGCGCCGGGCGCTGGAGGAAATCGTTATCGGCGGCATCGAGACCACCATTCCGCTGCATCTGGAACTGGTGGATCATCCCGATTTCATCAACGGCACCTACGATATCCACTGGCTCGAAAAATTCATTGCCGCCAAGGACGGCGACGGGTGAACAAGGAGGCGCTGACCCCCACCCTGCTGCTGCATGCCTATGCCCAGGGCTATTTCCCCATGGCGGAAAGCCGCGATGCGCGGGAATTGTTCTGGGTCGATCCGGATATGCGCGGCATCATCCCGCTCGATGGGCTGCGCATATCCCGCCGTCTGGCGCGTACCATCCGCCAGGACCGCTTCCGCGTGACCGTCAACCGCGATTTCGCCGGGGTGATGGCCGCCTGTGCCGCCCCGGCGCCGAAGCGCCGCGAAACCTGGATCAACGAAGATATCCTGCGCCTGTACAACGCGCTGCATGAAATGGGTTTTGCCCATTCGCTGGAATGCTGGCACGAGGGCAAGCTCGTCGGCGGGCTTTACGGCGTCTGCATGCAGGCAGCGTTCTTCGGCGAAAGCATGTTTTCACGCATGCGCGATGCCAGCAAGGTCGCCCTGGCCCATCTGGTGGCGCGGATGCGCGCCGGAAGCTTCCGCCTGCTGGATACCCAATTCGTCACCGATCATCTGAAAAGCCTGGGCGCCGTGGAAATCCCGCGCGATCAGTATCATGTACTGCTGGCCGACGCCCTGTCCCATGAAGCGGATTTCTTCTATTGGCCGGAAGAGGTATCCGGCGCCACGGTCCTGCAGTCGATCACCCAGACATCGTAGACCGGATGCTCGAGGCTGGACAGGCCTGGACTTGAAGCCAGCATCCAGCCGCGGAACAGGGGGCGCGCCGCCTCGCCGGGGCGTGCCTCGTCGATTTCGAGAAAGGCCGATGTTTCGGGGAATTCCTCCGGCGGACGCTTGTAGCAATGATCGGCCTTGATCAGCAGGCTGCCGAAACGAACCGTTTCTCCGATGGGTATTTCCAGATCGCTGATCCGCGCCGTGACCTTGTCCAGCCCGCGCAGAACCACGATGCGGTTTTCCCTTTCCCCCGTACCGCCACGACCGAGAAAGCTGCCGTTCTTGTCCAGAACCGCCGCAGATGCCTGCGTGAAAGCGGCAATGACAACCGCGGCCAGCAGCCCGCCAGCCATGCGGCAACGGCACCCCATGCCGCTACTCATACCGCTGCCGCCAGGAAACGCAGGCGGACATAATCGGCCGTCCACACCCCCGCATCGTCGCAAAGCACCGGACGCAACAGTGCCTCGACCCGGTCGAGATAATCGTCGCGCTTTTCCTCGGGCAGGGCGGCCAGTGCCCAGTCACAGAAGGTTTTCAGCCATGCTTTCATATCGGCGGGCAGTATGGTCGGCCTCGGTGTCAATTTTATGGCCTCGACGGTAAATCCCGCCGTCTGCAGCATTGCCGCGAAAGCCCGCACCGTCGGAAACCGCCAGGGCATCAGGGCGGCCCCGTCGATCCCGAATTCACCCAATACCGCATTGGCCGCCACCGCAATCGCCGCGACATTGCCATGCCCGCCCAGCTCCCCGGCGAAGCGGGCACCGGGTTCGAGCATGGCGCGGATATTGCGCAATGCCGCCTGCTGATCCTTCACCCAATGAAGCGCGGCATTGGAAAAGGCGCCGTTAAAACGCAGATCGGTGGTGAAATCGGCAATATCCGCATGAATGACGTGGATGCCCTGCGCCTGCGCCGCCGCCAGCATCTCCCGGCTGGGATCGAGGCCCCAGACATCGCAGCCGCGCGCCTTGATCCGGGCGCTGAGATAACCGTCCCCGCAGCCGATATCGACGATACGCTGGCCGGGAAGCGGGTTCAGATCGTCGATCAGATCGATACCGTAATCGGCCACGAAACGGGCATTGGCGCCATATTCCTCCGGCCTCCAGGACTGGCTTTCCCCGACGCGGCCGCTCATGAGCGCGCCCTCAATTCTTGCCCTGGCCCTGGGTGCTGCCGTAGATCGCCTTGCCGATAAGATCGATGATGTTGACCGCGCCCTGGGTGTATTGAATCTCCCCGCCCGGTTCCAGCATATCCTCGGAACCGCCGGGCTCGATCGACAGATAGGTATCGCCCAGCAGCCCGTCACTGGAAATCTTCACCGCCGAATCCTCCGGCACCTTCACATCTTCATTCAGCGATATGGTGACGACGGCAAGAAAGGTTTCCGGCTCCAGACGCTGGTCGGTCACCGCACCGACCTTGATACCGCTGAGGCGGACATCGGCACCGGGAACCAGCCCGTCGACACGTTCGAACTTGGCGATCAGCGGATAACCGCCTTCCGGCGTCACGCCGGCGGTGCTGTAGGCGAAAACGACGAAGAAGGCGGCAATCGCCAGCACCGCGGCCCCGATCAGCGTTTCGACGATATTGTTGTTCATTGCGGTTTCTCCACCCGGCGTTCCTTCATCAGCCTGACTGAACCTGCCTCAACCCCGCCGCAGGGCCCTATTCCGGCTGCCAGGCCTCATAATCGCCCGTGGCATGGGGGCGCCTGCCGCCCTTATCCAGATGCCCCGCCGGCTTGTAGGCATGCACCGTGCCGGTCAGGTTGGGATGAAAGGGGCGTTCCCAGGCGTAATGATCGGTATCGTTACCAGGCAGTTCGTCGGTGGTCTTGTGCAGCCAGCGGTTCCAGCCCGGCGGCACTTTCGAGGCTTCCTCGACACCGTTGTATATGACCCAGCGGCGGCCGCCGGGACGGGTTTCCTGATAATAGCGATTGCCGAACTGATCGGTTCCGACCTGCCGTGCCCGGCCTGTCCTTTCCTTGAACCACGTAACCACGCGCGTGCGTATGCTCATGTCCTGAAACCCTGCTTGTTGCGCTTAATCCAACATCGCGCCCCGGCAAAGGCGCCATCCTTCAAAGCCGTACGATCAAAACACCCTGCGATCCGAAATCATTTTCACCGATATATCGCAACCGGCCGGCGAGGCGCGTCAGCCCACCGCCCCGCCAGGACGGATATGCCGGAAACGCTGGCAATATCGCATTCTCTCCCCGCCGCGTCCAGTCTCGAAATCGTATCGGCCACGGGTAATACGATTCGCAATCGGACGAGAGGCCGGCAGAGCCATGTCCGGTTGCAGAATCGGAACGGCAATCGCTGCGGCTGCGCGAAATAGATCGAAAAGAATACTTGACAGAAAATCGCCGTTGCCCGCCCCCCTCACGCCCGCTGAAAACGGGATGGCGACGAGGCGCGCAAACTGCATGGAATTCCCGTCGCGAATCATAAATGCAGCAGACTGCCAACCATGGAAGATGCAGCTTAGAAACACTATATACTGTGGTATGGGCATTGACCTGACATAAATATCGGGTTCATACTGACATAGTCACAGCGGGGGAGGCACCCGGCGGTGATGTAAGAAAACCCATCCGGACATGGTTACCCGGAAGCCCCGGGCGGCAGTCGATGCCGGCACAGCTGCGGGCGAAGATACGGCGTGAAAATCGGCTCCGGTGGGTATGGAACGGTATCATTCCGCATTTGCGGCCAACATCAATCATCCTCCGGCGGAACGCATGTCCGGCCGGCGGGATCTGGCAGAACGGGGACAGCAAGGCGATGCGTGTTGAACGACGCTTCAGCGATAACGGCACTTCGGCATATGACGGGCTGGAATTCAGGTTTACCAGCAGCGAGATCCGCAATCCGGACGGATCGGTCGTCTTCAGGCAGGAGAACATCGAGGTTCCCGCCGACTGGTCGCAGGTCGCCTGCGATATTCTGGCCCAGAAATATCTGCGCAAGGCCGGTATTCCCGCCTGCCTGAAACCGGTGGAGGAAAACGACGTCCCCTCCTGGCTGTGGCGCCATGAAGCCGACGAGGAAGCCCTTGCCGCCCTGCCCGAAGATGCCCGCTGGATCGGCGAAAGCAGCGCCAAGCAGGTTTTCGACCGTCTGGCCGGCACCTGGACCTATTGGGGCTGGAAGGGCGGATATTTCGACAGCGAAGAGGATGCGCGCGCCTATTTCGACGAGATGCGCCTGATGCTGGCCCGCCAGATGGCCGCCCCCAATTCCCCGCAATGGTTCAATACCGGGCTGCACTGGGCCTATGGCATCGAAGGCCCGGCACAGGGCCATCATTACGTGGATTTCAGAACCGGCGAACTCAAGCGTTCGGTCAACGCCTACGAGCATCCCCAGCCTCATGCCTGTTTCATCCAGTCGATCAAGGACGATCTGGTCAATGAAGGCGGGATCATGGATCTGTGGGTGCGCGAGGCGCGGCTGTTCAAATACGGTTCCGGCACCGGCACCAATTTCTCCAACCTCCGCGGCGAAGGGGAGCCGCTTGCCGGCGGGGGCAAATCCTCGGGCCTGATGAGCTTCCTCAAGATCGGCGACCGCGCCGCCGGGGCCATCAAGTCCGGCGGCACCACCCGGCGCGCCGCCAAGATGGTCACGGTCGATATCGACCATCCGGATATCGAGAAATACGTGAAATGGAAGGCCGACGAGGAAAAGAAGGTCGCGGCACTGGTCGCCGGTTCGCAGCTTTGCGCCGAAAACCTGAACAACATCCTTGCCGCCTGCCATAACGACAGCTTCGCCCCGGATGACGAGGCCCGCTTCGATCCCAAACGCAACAAGGGCCTGCGCAAGGCCATTCTGGGTGCCCGCAAGGCGCGGGTGCCGGAAAATTACATCCAGCGCATGATCGAATTCGCCCGGCAGGGCTATACGGAGGTCGAATTCCCCATCTTCAACACCGATTGGGATTCGGAAGCCTATCTGACCGTCTCGGGGCAGAATTCGAACAATTCCGTGCGGGTCAGCGACGATTTCCTGCGCGCCGTTCTCGATGACGGCGACTGGAACCTGATCCGCCGCACCGACGGCCAGGTGGCCAAAACCGTCAAGGCGAAGGAGCTGTGGAACGATATCTGCGAGGCCGCCTGGTCCAGCGCCGATCCGGGGCTGCAATACGACACCACCATCAACGACTGGCATACCTGCCCGAACGACGGCCGCATCAATGCCTCCAACCCCTGTTCGGAATATATGTTCCTGGACGATACGGCCTGCAATCTCGCCTCGCTCAATCTGATCGTCTTCCTGAAGGAGGACGGCAGTTTCGATCACGAAGCCTTCTCCCATGCCGTGCGGCTGTGGACCATCGCGCTGGAAATTTCGGTGCTGATGGCGCAGTTCCCCTCTGCCGAGATTGCCGAACGCTCCTACCGCTATCGCACGCTGGGGCTGGGATATGCCAATATCGGCGGCCTGCTGATGGCCATGGGCCTGCCCTATGATTCGAAGGAAGGGCGTGCCATGTGCGCGGCCATCACCGCGCTGATGGCCGGGCGCGCCTATGCCACCTCGGCCGAAATGGCCGGGGAGCTCGGCCCCTTCCCGGGCTATGAGAACAACAAGGAGGCCATGCTGCGCGTCATCCGCAATCATACCCGCGCCGCCGAAGGCAAGGCGGAGGGCTATGAAGGGCTGCATATCGCCCCGGTGCCGCTGAAGGCCGCGGACTGCCCCGATGCGGCCGTTGCCGATGCGGCCCTGGCGAGCTGGCATCAGGCGCTGGCGCTGGGCGAACGCAACGGTTTCCGCAATGCCCAGACCACGGTCATCGCCCCCACCGGCACCATCGGTCTGGTCATGGATTGCGACACCACGGGAATAGAACCCGATTTTGCGCTGGTGAAATTCAAGAAACTGGCCGGCGGCGGTTATTTCAAGATCATCAACCGCATGGTGCCCCGGGCACTGCGCAAGCTGGGTTATAGCGAAGCCCAGATCGAGGACATCATCGCCTATGCCGTCGGCCACGGCACATTGGAGGGGGCGCCGGCGATCAACCATGACAGCCTGCGCGCCAAGGGCTTCACCCAGGCGGCAATCGATGCGGTCGAGAATGCACTCGAAGGCGCCTTCGATATCAAATTCGTCTTCAACAAGTTCATTCTGGGCTCGGAATTCTGCGAACATGTTCTGGGCTTCAGCCCCGAACAGCTCGATGACTTCACCTTCAACATGCTGGAGGCGCTGGGCTTCAGCGAAGAGGATGTCGAACGGACCAATATCCATGTCTGCGGCGCCATGACCCTTGAAGGTGCGCCGCATCTCAAGCCCGAACATCTGCCGGTCTTCGATTGTGCCACCCCCTGCGGGCGCATCGGCACCCGCTATCTTTCGGCGGAGGCGCATATCCGCATGATGGCGGCGGCGCAGCCGTTCATTTCCGGCGCCATTTCCAAGACCATCAACATGCCGAACAAGGCGACGATCGCCGATTGCGAGCGCGCCTATATGCTGTCCTGGAAGCTGGGGCTGAAGGCCAATGCCCTGTATCGGGACGGTTCGAAACTGTCGCAGCCGCTGAATGCCATCGCCCTTGGCGACGATGACGGCAGCCTGGCCGAGGAAATTCCCGAAAAGCCGGCCGCCCAGCAACCGACCCTGGTGGCGGAGCGCATCGTCGAGCGCATCGTCGCCGCCGAGCGGCGCAAGCTGCCGCAACGGCGCAAGGGCTACACGCAGAAGGCCTCGGTCGGCGGGCACAAGGTCTATCTGCGCACCGGCGAATACGATGACGGCACCCTTGGCGAAATCTTTATCGACATGCACAAGGAAGGCGCTGCCTTCCGCAGCCTGATGAACAATTTCGCCATCGCCATTTCCATCGGCCTGCAATATGGCGTGCCGCTGGAAGAATATGTCGAAGCCTTCACCTTCACCCGTTTCGAACCCTCCGGCATGGTCGAAGGCAATGACGCGATCAAAATGGCCACGTCGATCATCGATTACGTCTTCCGCGAACTGGCGGTCAGCTATCTCGGCCGCACCGATCTGTCCCATGCCGAACCGGCCGATCTGCGCTTCGATGCCATGGGCCAGGGGCAGAACCAGGGCGACCTTCCCGCCAAGGACAAAGAGGATCGCCAGCAGACGATTCAGTCGGTGATCGGCCTGGCCTCGACCGGTTATATGCGCTCCAATCTCTATGTACTCGGCTCGGCCGGCAGCGGCACGGCCACGGCGATCGAAACCGTTCAGGCCGCACGGCAGGCCGGTGGTGTCGCAGCCGCATCTACCGGCAGCGGCGGCACGGGAAGCGGCCCGGCCTCGGAGCGGATGAGCCGCATTACCGAAGCGCGCATGAAAGGTTATGAAGGCGATCCCTGCGCGGAATGCGGCAATTTCACCATGGTGCGTAACGGCACCTGCCTGAAATGCGATACCTGTGGCGGGACCAGCGGCTGTTCCTGACCGCGGTTCCGGCAGAAATCCGGTTTCGTAGCGTATCCCGCCCGTAGCGTAACCCCGGCATCTTCCCTGTTGGCTGCCGGGGGCGCAGCCTGTGCGCCCGGTTCACCGGAACATAGGATGGGTTGCGCGAGTGGTGACCTCCCTGAAACTCCGGGATGCGGCCTTTGGCGTTCCTGTTGCCGCATCCCCTTTTCAGGAAAAGCAGGCCTCCATCATGAACGCATGCGTCATCCCACCTGCCGGGCAGCATAGCCTGTAGGGGAAAGCGCGAGCGGTTCGCTTTCCGGTCGCCCGAACAGCCAGCCTTGCCCCAGATCGATACCGAAGCCTTTCAGCATCTTGGCCTGCCGGGAGGTTTCGATCATTTCCGCAACCGTCTTGATGCCGAGATTGCGGCACAAACCGGCGATGGCCCGCAAAATGGCGGCATCGCGCCGGTTCTCCAGCACGCGGCGGACATAGGCACCGTCGATTTTGACGAAATCGACGGTCAAGGCCTGAAAATACTGAAAGGAAGCCGCCCCGGCGCCGAAATCGTCCAGACATACCGGATGGCCATTACTGCGCAGGGTCTGAATGATCTTTTCCGCCCGCTCCAGATCCCTGATTTCCGCCGTTTCCGTCACTTCCAGAATGATCGAGGACCGCCGGCGGCCCATTTGCGCCAAGGTCGCCAGCAATTCCTGTATGAAAAGATCGCTTTCGAGCGATGCTCCCGACAGATTGACGGCAAAATGAAGGTCCGGCTGTTTGAACGTGCGAAGCCTCTGTATTGCCTGTTCGCACACGGCAATATCGAAATCGGCAATCAGCCCGACCTCCTCGGCAAAGGCGATGGTTTCCGCCGGGCTCTGCCCCGGCGCGAAGCGGCTGAGCACCTCGTAATGATGGACGGAAAAATCGTTCATATCGACGATGGGCTGAAAGACGATGCCGAAATCCCGCCCGGCAACAAGCTTCTTCAGTTCCGACACCCGCCCGAGCGTTTCGGTCATCAGATTGTTCAGCCCGTCCTCTATGCTCTGAATATCGGATCCCGCCACCCCCTTGCGGGCAAACTGATGGATGGTGAAGGCAAGGGCACGCTCCATATCGGCGGGGTTGATCTCATCGCTGTTCAGATCGATTGTCGCTTCCGCGATCTCCACCCCGACGCCTTCGGGATCGATCTCCCGGGCCAGATTGTCGATATCCTCGCGAATGGCAGAGATATCGGTCCCTGTCATGTGAACAAAGCCGAACCGTCCCCTGGCAATCTGCCCTGCCGCCTGGCCGCCGATCGACTGAGCACTGAGAAACGATGCCAGCCCTTTCTTGAAAGTCTCGAAATTCTCCGTCCCGGCGCGTTTCTCCAGGGATTCGACCTGGCCGAGATCGAAAAAGGTCATATCGACCTTTTCGCCCGCTTCACGCGCCTGCTGCAGCACATCGCTGGAAGAGGAGATGAATTCCTGTTCGTTCAGCAGCCTGCCGTTTCCTCCCGGCCTCTGGACCTCCTTATGCGTGATATCGCCGCTCTTGCTGATGGCGATGAACAGCTTGTCCCCGAGATGAGGCAGACGGCACCCGCTCAGCAGCAAAACATTGTCATAGGTGGTGAGATGAATAAAAACCGGCTCCAGGCGCACCCCGTCCTTCAGACGCGCAATGCGGGAACGAACGAGAATGCGGTCGCCGTCATCGAGAAAACTCAGAAAGTCCGACCCGATGAAGTCCTTGTCGTGAACACCGAAAAAAGATTGCACCGCCCCGACGGCAAATTCAACCTTCCAGTTGCCGTCTATTTCGAGCAACGCATCGGCGGCAGCAAATGAAAAGGCAAGAAAACGGTCCCGGTCTCGCCGCAAGGTTTCAGACATGTTTTTGCCGTTGCTCATGGGTCCCCCATTCGGTCAACCCATGATTGCTGGCAATCTTTAAAAAAAAGTTGCCTTAAGAAACAAAAATGCCTGCGGCTATCGAAAGACCGCAGGCATTTCATATAGTTGCAAAGAACTATATATAAATTCCTATTCCGGTTTGACAGCCTCCGGCAGGACCAGACGCAGACTTAATTCGCGCAACTGACGGGGGGAGGCCTCCGCAGGGGCCCCCATCATCAGATCCTGCGCCTGCTGATTCATCGGGAACAGCGTCACCTCGCGAATATTTGGCTCATCCGCCAGAAGCATGACGATGCGGTCGATCCCCGGCGCCAGACCGCCATGGGGCGGCGCCCCGTAGCGGAAGGCATTGAGCATGCCGGAGAATTTCTCCTCCACCTCTGCCTGATCGTAACCGGCGATCTCGAACGCCTTCAGCATGATGTCGGGGCGATGGTTCCGGATGGCGCCGGAGGACAGTTCCACACCGTTACAGACGATATCGTACTGATAGCCGAGAATATCCAGTGGATCCCGGCTCTCCAGCGCCTCCATGCCGCCCTGGGGCATGGAGAACGGATTGTGGCTGAAATCGATCTTCTGTTCTTCCTCGTTGAATTCATAGAGCGGAAAATCGACGATCCAGCAGAATTTGAAAACGCCTTCCTCACGCAGGCCCAGCTCCTCGCCGATGCGCAGGCGTGCGGCACCGGCCAGTTCCGCCGCTTCCTTTTCCTTGCCGCAGGCGAAGAACACGCCATCCCCCGGGCCGATGCCCGCCGCCTTGCACAGGGCGGCGATACGCTCGTCCTCCAGGTTCTTGGCGATCGGCCCCTTGGCCACCCCGTCCTGATCGAAAATGATGTAGCCGAGCCCCGCGGCACCGGTGCTGCGCGCCCAGTCGTTCATCTTGTCGAAAAAGGAACGGGCGCGGCTGCCCGCCCCCGGCGCCGGAATGGCGCGGACGACGCTGCCGCCTTCGATTGCCCGTGAAAACAGGCCGAAGCCGCCACCGGCGAAGGCCTCGGTAACATCGGCGATCTCGATCGGGATGCGCAGATCGGGCTTGTCGGAACCGTATTTGAGCATCGCCTCGCGGAAGGGAATGCGCGGAAACGGCGCCGGCGTCACCTTCTTGTCGCTGAACTCGCGGAAAATGCCTTCCAGAACCGGTTCGATGGCGGCGAAAACATCCTCCTGGGTGACGAAGGACATTTCCATGTCGAGCTGATAAAATTCGCCGGGGCTGCGGTCGGCGCGGGCGTCCTCGTCCCGGAAACAGGGCGCAATCTGAAAATAGCGGTCGAAACCGGCCACCATGATCAGCTGCTTGAACTGCTGGGGCGCCTGCGGCAGGGCGTAGAATTTGCCCGGATGCAGACGGCTCGGCACCAGAAAGTCCCGCGCCCCTTCCGGCGAGGAAGCCGTCAGGATCGGCGTCTGGAATTCGGTGAAACCCTGTTCCTGCATGCGGGCGCGGATCGAGGCAATCACCTTCGAGCGCAGCATGATGTTCTGGTGCAGCTTTTCCCGGCGCAGATCCAGATAGCGGTAACGCAGACGGATATCCTCGGGATAATTGACATCGCCGAATACCGGCATCGGCAACTCGCTGGCCGCCGAAAGCACTTCGATATCCCTGATCCGCACTTCGACCATGCCGGTATCGAGAGACGGATTGACCGTCTCCTCCGAACGGGCAACCACTTCGCCGGTAATGCGCAGCACGCTTTCGGTGCGCGCCCCCTCGGCGATATGGAAAATATCGGAATCGTTCTCGATCACACACTGGGTCAGGCCGTAATGGTCGCGCAAATCGATAAACAGCAGATTGCCGTGATCGCGTTTGCGGTGAACCCATCCGGAAAGACGAACGGTTTCGCCGACATGCTCTGCCCTGAGCTCGCCGCAGGTATGGGTGCGGTATTCGTGCATTCTCTTCAGCCTCGACATTCTGGTTACGGCCCGGCACGCGCCGGAACCGCGCCAACTCGCACCGAAACGGCGGTCTTGTCAAGGGGCAAAGGCGGCCGGGCGGCGCTTTGAAGCGGCATTGCCTTAATTCTGGCATATGGGGCAGCGATTGCGTATAAGCGGATCATGCTCAATACGATTACGACCACCGATGACCTCGCCGCCCTGTGTACCCGGCTCGGCGAACACGACTACATCACCATCGACACCGAATTCATGCGCGAGAGCACCTATTGGCCGAAACTGTGCCTGATCCAGGTGGCCAGCGCCGATGAAGCGGCGATCATCGACCCGCTGGCCGAGGGGCTGTCGCTCGATCCGCTGCTGGCATTGCTGCGCGACGAAAAGACGCTGAAGGTTTTTCACGCCGCACGGCAGGATCTGGAAATCTTCGCCAATCTGATGGGCGAAGTGCCCCATCCCGTCTTCGACACGCAGATTGCGGCCATGGTCTGCGGTTATGGCGAATCCGTCGGTTACGAGACCCTGGTCAACCGCATCGTCAAGGCACAGATCGACAAATCGTCGCGTTTTACCGACTGGTCGCGCCGGCCGCTGAGCGAACGTCAGCTCACCTACGCCATCGGCGACGTTACCCATCTGCGCGTCATCTATGAAAATCTCGCCCGCCGTCTGCGGGAAAGCGGCCGCGCCGCCTGGCTGGACGAGGAAATGGCACAGCTGCTGAACATCGACAATTACATCATCAAGCCGGAAAACGCCTGGAAACGGATCAAGGTGCGCACGACCAAGCCGCGCTTCCTTGCGCTGCTGCAGGCCGCTGCCGCCTGGCGGGAACGCGAGTGCCAGAAACGCAACCTGCCGCGCAACCGCATCGCCCGCGATGAATCGCTGCTGGAAATGGCCGCCCACCCGCCGAGCAGCACCGAAAAGCTGAAGAAAATCAGGGGCTTCAACAAGGGACTTGCCGATACGGAAGGCGGGCGGGAACTGATTGCCGCCCTGAAAGAGGCCGCTGCCCTGCCCGAGGAAGACTGCCCCGTATTGCAAAAGCCGGCGCCCCTGCCGCGGGGCATCGGCCCGGTGGTCGATCTGCTGCGTGTCCTGCTGAAAGCCCGCTGTGAACAGGCCGACGTTGCCCAGAAGCTGGTCGGAAACACCGCCGATCTGGAAAAGCTGGCCGCCGGGCGCCATGAGGGGCTGAAAATGCTCCATGGCTGGCGTTACGAGGTCTTCGGCAAGGACGCCCTCGATCTGACCGACGGCCGCATCGGCCTTGCCGCAGGGAAAAAGGGCGTGCGCGTCTTCCCGCTGAATGAAGGCGCGGCGGAATAATTTTTCCGGCCGAGACCAGGGAAGCGGTTCCTGGAAAAGCAGCGCCTAATCGGCCTCGAATGCGACGAGACTATCGACCCCGAAGGCATCGGCCAGGGCCTTCAGGCGGCGGTCGACCACCGCACCGGCAAAGGCGCGCATGCTGCCCGGCAGCGTCAGGACCAGATGGCGTCTGTCCAGACGCACCGGCATCCGGTTCAGCATCGCCGCCACCCCGCCGGTCAGCGTATGGGCCAGGCGCATGGCCAGGCCGATGCGCAGGGCCTTTTCGATATCTTCCGGCGTACACAGCATATTGGCCAGTTCCATCGGCTTGCCCGCCACCCCGCCGCTGTAGCGGGCATAGACGATCATCGCCAGCAGGCAACGCTGGCGGTGATCCACCCCCATCACCGGCGAACGCAGGATCCGGCGATAGGCCTGACCGTCGCGATAATCGGGATGCAGGCGCCAGGCGACATCGCTGATATGGGCCGATGCCTTGCGCAAACGTTTCCATTCCGGGCTTTCACCGATGAACAGCGGCGCCATCCAGCGGAAAACCGCCTTGCCGATACCCGGAAAACGGTTCTCCCGCCGCCCCATATCGGCACAGGCCGTCACCAGCGGATCCTTGTTCCGGTCGCGTTCGGACAACCCGTCGAACAGCACCCCTTCACGCAGGCCATGGGCGGAAAAGACCACCCGTTCCGGCCGGGCCAGCCGCAGCAGACGGTTCAGGGTCAGCGCCGTGACCGGCATCATCGCGCGGCGCTTCGAGGACACCCCGGAAAGCCTCAGCGCCTCCTCCCGGCTCAGGCGGGAAAGCTCTTCGCTCAGTCCGAGAACGGTTTGCGTATCCAGGGTATAGTTCTGCACGATATGCAGGGGATAGGCCGTGCGTTCGATATGAAGTTTCGCCAAGGCCCGCCAGGCCCCGCCGACGGCATGAAAAGTCTGCCCCGACATTTCCCGCAGCCAGGACACGGCCTGAAGCCGCTGGTCGAGAAAACGTGCCAGCGCCTCCCTTTCCAGGGCAGCGGGCAAACGCTGCGGCCCCAGGGAAAGGGAAACCGCTTCTTCGATATGGCCGACCCTGCCAGTGAGGCGGGCCAGCTCAAGGCTGCCGCCGCCCAGATCGCCGACGAAACCGGTGGCATCGTGATCGTCGAACATAACGCCGAGAGCGGCAAAACGCGCCTCCTCCTCGCCGCTGAGCACGGTAATCTCGAAGCCGGTGCGCTTCCTGACCCTGCGCACGAAATCGGGGCCGTTCTTCGCATCGCGCACCGCCGCCGTCGCCACCACCGCCAGACGCTTGACCCGCATGAGGCGCACCAATTCGCTGAACCGTTCCAGCGTCTGCAGGGCATCGATCACGGCCTCCGGCGGCAGTTCGCCGGTTTCGGCCAGATTGCGCCCCAACCCGCAGAGGATCTTCTCGTTGTATTTGGGCAACGGGCTGCGGGCGGGTCCGTCATAAACGACCAGACGCACGGAATTGGAGCCGATATCGACGACGGCCACCCCCTCGGCATGGTCGAGGGGTGTACGCAAGACAAGCGAAGACAATGATTATATCCTATTCGGCTTCGTCGTTATCCAGGGTCAACAGGGGTATTTCCTCGCCCGCCTTCAGCGCATTGCCACGGCCGGACAGGCTGGGATTGGTCATGAAATAGGTATGTGCATTGAAGGCATCCTCATCCGTCGAGGCGCGCTTGTACGAACCGTCGGACTGAAGATACCAGCTCTGCGCCCGGTCCTTCAGATTGGCGACCATGATCTGATTGAGGATCTGGCGACGCACGCTCGGCGTTTCGATCGGCACCAGAATCTCCACCCGGCGGTCGAGATTGCGCGGCATCCAGTCGGCCGAGGTGAGGAAGATCTTCGCCCCGTCATTGGGCAGGGTGGCGCCATCGCCGAAACAGACGATGCGCGAATGTTCGAGGAAACGGCCGACAATGCTCTTGACCGTGATGTTTTCCGACAGGCCCGGCACCCCGGGGCGGAGGCAGCAGATACCGCGCACCACAAGCTGGATATCCACCCCGGCCTGGCTGGCCCGGTAAAGGGCATCGATGATCTCCGGATCGACGAGGGCGTTGAGCTTGGCCCAGATCGCCCCCCTGCGCCCGGCCCGGGCATGCTCCGCCTCCCTTTCGATCAGCTCCAGAAGGGTCTGGCGCAGATTGACGGGCGAGAACGATATTCTGTTCATATCCACCGGCCGGGCATAACCGGTGATGTAATTGAACAGTTTCACCGCATCCTGGCCCAGGGCCTCATCGGCGGTGAAATAGGACAGGTCCGTGTAGATCTTGGCGGTGATCGGATGGTAATTGCCGGTGCCGAAATGCACATAGGTGCGTAATTCGCCATCCTCGCGGCGCACCACCAGAGAAATCTTCGCATGGGTCTTCAGTTCGATAAAACCGTAGACCACATGCACCCCGGCGCGTTCCAGATCGCGCGCCCAGCGGATATTGGCCGCTTCGTCGAAGCGGGCCTTCAGCTCCACCAGCGCCGTCACCGATTTGCCGGCCTCGGCCGCGGAAACCAGTGCCTTGATGATCGGTGAATTGTCCGATGTGCGATACAGCGTCTGCTTGATGGTGACGACATTGGGATCGTCCGCCGCCTGTTGCAGGAACTGCGCCACCACATCGAAGCTTTCGTAAGGATGGTGAACGATGATGTCCTTCTGGCGGATGGCGGCAAAGCAATTGCCGCCGACATCGCGGATACGTTCGGGAAAGCGGGGGCTGTGCGGCTTGAACAGCAGATCGGGGCGTTCGCGCAGGATCAGTTCCGAGGTATCGGCAAGCCCCAGCAGCCCGTCAACGGTCAGCACATCCTTCATGTCCATTTCCAGTTCCGAGGCGACGAAGCTCTTCAGCCCCTCGGACATGGCGCCGTTGGCAATCAGGCGGATGACACTGCCGCGGCGGCGGCGCTTCAGCGCGGTTTCGAAGAAACGCACCAGGTCCTCGGCTTCTTCCTCCACCTCGATATCGCTGTCGCGGATGATGCGGAACAGCCCCTCCTCGACAATCTCGTAGCCCGGAAACAGGCTGTCGAAGAACAGCCGCACCGTATCCTCCATCGCGATGAAGCGGATATCCTCGCCCGGCAGGCGGATAAACCGCTTCGAATGCTGGCGCAGGGGGATGAGGGCATTGAGGCGGGCGTTATCGGTGATGCGGTGCAGGCGCAGCACGATCACAAGCCCCAGATTGGGAATGAAGGGGAAAGGATGGGCCGGATCGATCGCCAGCGGCGTCAGGGTCGGGAAAATCTGCCTGAAGAAATGTTCCTTCAGCCACTCGTGCTCCCCGGCGGTCAGTTCCTCCGGATCGATGACCGAAATGCCGGTTTCGCGCATCTCCCGGCGCAGTTCCGCCCAGCAATGCTGCTGATCGATCATCAGTTCATGGGCTTTTCGGGAAACCTTCTCCAGCTGCTGGGCCGGCGTCAGCCCGTCCTGAGAGATCTCGCCGACATTGGCGCGTACCTGCCCCCACAGCCCGGCGACGCGGACCATGAAGAATTCATCGAGATTGCTGGCCGATATCGACAGAAAGCGCAGCCGTTCCAGCAGCGGATGGTTGCGGTTGGAGGCCTCCTCCATCACGCGGTAGTTGAAGGCAAGCCAGGACAGCTCCCGATTGATGAAGCGCGACGGATCGTCCATGGCAATGGCAGGCACCGGCGGATTCCGCTCGTCTGTCCGCCGCCCGGAGGCGGCGCTTTTCTTCCGGCCACGCCCGTGCCTTGGCGCCTTGTCGCCGGCCGTTTCCTTGCCGGCAGCCGCGGCGACATCCGTTGTTGCGGGAAACAGGCCCGGCTCGTTCGGCTCGTCCGCAACGGAGGTTTTTTCTGCCGCTATGGTGTCACTTTCTTCCATGTCTGGGCCTTGCAAAATATGAAGACGCAGCCTTCGACCTGCAATTCGTCATCGCCGACGAGGCGCATCTGCGAACGGTAGGTATCGCCGTCCTCCGGATTATATATGCTTCCTTCGCCCCAACTTCCATCCTCAAGACGCTTGAAACCCTGCAATAGCGGCAATCCCAGGATCGGCCGCTGGCGCAGGCTCTCATCCTTGTTTTTGACATCGCGCTTGGGCTTGCCGTCCCCATCCAGCGGTTCCTTCAGCCAGACGATCCGCCCGCACAGCCTGTCGCCGCAGGGGGCGATCTCCACCTGGGACTTGCCGCCCGCCGTCAGCCAGCGCCCGAGTGGCGTTTTCTCCGCCCGGACGGGCTGTGTCGCCAGGGCGAGCATCGCACCACCCGCCAGAACCGCCGCCGCAAAACCCTTTCCCCCCATTTTCCCCTTCCTTTCTTGTCATTTCATTACCAATGCCCGCCAGGGCGTGTGTTTCAGAATGTTCCGGGATAGGCACCGCCATCAAGCAAAATGTTCTGCCCGGTCATAAAACCGGCATGGGCGCTGCATAAAAAGGCGCAGGCGCGGCCGAATTCAGCGGGATCGCCGAAACGTCCGGCGGGATTGGCGTCCATCATGCGCCGGCGCATTTCCGCCTCTTCCACCCCTTCCGCCTCTGCCCGGAAGCGGATATTCGCCGCCAGCCGGTCCGTGTCGAACGGCCCCGGAAGGAGGTTGTTGATCGTCACGTTATGGCGCACGGTCTTGCGCGCGATTCCGGCGACGAAGCCGGTCAGGCCGCTACGGGCACCGTTGGATAGGCCCAGAATATCGATCGGGGCCTTCACCGCCGATGAGGTGATATTGACGATGCGGCCGAAACCGCGCCCGATCATCGGATCGACAACCGCCCTGATCAGTTCGATGGCGCTGAGCATATTGGCATCGAGCGCCCTGATCCAGTCATCGCGGCTCCAATCCCTGAAATCGCCGGGCGGCGGACCGCCGGCATTGTTGATCAGGATATCCGGCTCCGGACAGGCGGCAAGGGCCTTGTCCCGCCCCTCCGACGTGGTCACGTCGGCGGCGACACCCTGTACGCGCCCGCCGGTTTTCGCCCGCATTTCCCCGACCGCCCGTTCCAGCACATCGGCGCGCCGTGCGATCACCGTGACCGCAACCCCTTCCTCGGCCAGCGCCTCGGCACAGGCGCGCCCCAGCCCGCGGCTGGCGGCACAGACCAGGGCGGTTTTTCCTTCTATTCCCATATCCATGCGATTTCCCCCGTATTAGGATCCGGACCTTACTTTTCCCGATCTTCCATCATGGCGACCACCCGCCCGGCCAGCGGCACGGTGATCCGTTTCCTTTCCGCCAGGGCAAGCCGGTCCAGCATTTCCACCGCATCGTGCACCGCCTTGAAGCTGCGGGGCAGCCGCAGGGAAAGGAAATGGACCACATCCTGACCAACGGCAAGCTGCCGGTCGGAAAAAAGCTTGACCAGCAGGGCGCTGACCACGGCCTCGTCGGGATTGCCGATCCGCGCCACCGGGCTTGCCAGCAGGCGCGATTGCAAATCGGCAAGGGCGATATTCCAGCCCGCAACCGGCTGGCGGGCCAGCAGCAGGATGCCGTGCCCGCGCTCGCGGCACAGATTGAGCAGATGAAAGGCGGCCTCCTCCTCCCACGCCGCGGTGCCGTCATCGCCGAGATTCATCTCGATAACGAGATGCGAAGCCGCCAGCGTATCGACGGCTTCCCCCTTCACCTGCGCGGCATCGACGATCCGGGCGCCGCTGCGGTTCTGCCACAGCCGTCCGAGATGGGTCTTCCCGGAATGCGGCGGGCCGCAGACGATCAGCCGGCCTTCCGGCCAGTCGGGCCAGCGGCCGATCCACAGACAGGCCTCCTCGTTACAGGGGGCGGTGAGAAAATCCTCCTCGCCCAGGGCGGTGCGGGGCGCGAAGGATAAGGGTATCTGATCCTGCGGAGAGGTCATCCCCCCTCCCCGCCGCCATCATGACCCGGCGGCTGATTGGCATACATGCGGCTTTGCAGATATTGTTCGAGAAGATAGCGGAAAATGACCCCGATCGCGGCCGCCGAAGGCACGGCGATCAACATGCCGACAAAACCGAACAAGCTGCCCCCGGCCATCAGCCCGAAAATGACCCAGACCGGATGCAGCCCGATGCTTTTGCCGACAAGACGCGGCGTCAGCACATTGCCTTCCAGCATCTGCCCGATGACGAAGATGGCAGCGATAATGGCGACATGGGGCCAGTCGGGCCAGAACTGAAACAGCGCCAGCCCGATCGACAACACCCCGCCGAAAATGGCCCCGACGAAGGGAATAAAGGACAAGGCCCCGCTGATCACCCCGATCAGCAGGCCGAAATCGAGCCCCGCCAGAGCAAGCGCAATACCGTAAAAACCGCCCAGGGCCAGGCAGACCAGCGTCTGCCCGCGCACGAAGGAAGCCAGCGTCCGGTCGATTTCTTTCGCCAGGCGGCGAATCGTTTCCGCCTGACGGCGCGGCAGCCAGCCATCGACACGGGCGACCATGCGGTCCCAGTCCAGCAGCAGATAAAAAGACACCACGGGCGCGATGATCAGCAGGCTGAGCAGGTTGAAGAACGCCGCCCCCTGAACCAGCACCTGGCGGATGAAACGGCCCCCGAAACTGAGCAGGTTCTGCCCGGCCGTTTCGAAAAATCCGCCAGGCTCCATCCCCGCCTTCAGCGGCAGCACCTCGCGCAGCCGTTCGATCAGCAGGGCGAACTTGCCCTGCAACACCCCGATCAGCGCCGGTATCTGTTCGGCGAACTGGATCACCTGATCGACCAGAAGCGGTATCAGCGCCAGAACGGCAAACAGGCTGAGCAGGAAAAACACCAGCGTGATCAGGGTAACCGCCACCGCCCGCGAAAGCCCCCAGCGTTCCAGCATATCCGCCACCGGATCGAGGAAATAGGCCACGGCCATGCCGATCACGAAAGGCAGCATGATATCGCGCAGCAGATAAACGAAGGCGAAGAAAACAAGGAAAAAGGCGATCCAGCCCATGGCCTGTTGTTTCGTGGTCACGATGACATCTCCGCCGCTGTCAGTTGCCGCCACCAGCCGATCAGATAGGCGATGCCAGACAATATGGTGGTCAGTGCCGTCAGAACGATCAGGGCCGTATCCAGCCAGATAATGGCGTTTCCTTCAATGGCGAAGGCCTTCTGACCGAGGATCACGGCCACCAGCGTGATCTGCGCCGTGGTATTCGCCTTGGATATGAAGATGGGGTTGATCGTCACCGGCACCGACAGGGTATAGGACAGCAGCACCCCGCCGATGATCAGGACATCGCGGCTGACCACCAGAATCACCAGCCAGGACGGCAGCATGCCGGCAATGCCCAGGGTCACGAAGACACTGACCAGCATCACCTTGTCGGCAATCGGGTCCAGATAGCGGCCGAGGCGGGAACGGGCATTGAATCGACGGGCGATGAAACCATCCACGGCATCGGACAGGCCGGCGACGACGAAGGCATAGAACGCCGCCAGATGGAACTGGCGCAGCAGCATCCAGACGATGACCGGCACGGCAAGCAGGCGACCGATGGAAATGATATTGGGTATGTTCAACAAATAAGCTCCCATCCCGGCACGCCCCGGCAGTTCATCAGCGGATCAGCCGCCAGTATCCGTCCTGTTCCACCAGCCCGGCCTTGCGCTGGGCGATATCGGTCTGCAACTGTCCGACATCGCCGTAAAAGCGGATCTCCAGCTGGGCCCGTTCCGTGGTCAGGGAGCGCAGCTCAATGCCGGCGATGCGGGAAACATGTTCGAGCAGACGCCGCGCCGCCTGCAGATCCTCTATCCCCTCAAGCGGCACCTCTATGCTGAGCACCCGCTCCTCGTCGAAACGCAGTACGGTCTGCCGCTTCCAGTCGGCCTCCACTTCCGCCGCCATGCGTCGGGCCGCCCGGCGCAGGAAGGCATCCTCGCCTTCCCCTTCAGCCATGGCGAAACTGTCGATCTCCATATCCAGACCGGCCGGTCCGACCGGCGTCGCCACCACATCGAGCCGGCGCCCGGACAGGCGCGCCCGCGCCAGCAAGGCCGCATCGGCGCCATAGCGCCGCGCCAGGGCCAGAATGGCCTTTTCATCGCCGGCGGCGGCCGCATCCACCGGCAGGATCGTCAGATCCTCCAGATCGCCGAGCGGCACCAGCAGCGGCAGCAGACGGGTTCGCTGATCGACAGCCCCCCAGCCGGCCGCCCAGGGATTGTTTTCTTCCCACAGAATCGCATTGCCGTCGCGTTCCAGCAGCGCCACCACCAGAAGCGGCCGCGCCGGCGATTCGGAAAAGGCAATGCCGCGCGCCTTCAGCCAGTTGCGCACGGCATCGCGTTTGAAGCGGATGTTGACGCGGGCGATATAGCGCGTGGTCGAGGTTTTCTCGGAAGCGATTTCCATGGCCTGCACCATCCCCGCCACCGCCGCCGGATCGAAGGACAGATCCTGTCCGGGCAGGGCCAGGCGGGTCAGCAGCATGGCAAAGGCACGCTGCTGGGCGTCGCGCAATCCCTTGTCACGGGCCAGGGCGGCGCTTTTTGCCCGTTCATCGACCTGCAGATCGCGCACGGTGTAGATTCCGCTCAGCCCCTGCCGCTCCTGCGCATGGGCGGTCGGCGGCATCGGCAGCAGGACGGGCGCGAACAGCAGCAGAACCGGCAGCAGCGCCCGCAAAAACAACGGCAAAGGCGCGGCCACGGCAGGCAAGGCAGGTCTGAAGGGGCGAAAAAACAGGATCATTGCAAACCGCATCGTATAAAGTATGTTCCAGCCGGGCGAAGCTTAACGTAGCAGGACGATGACCAGCAACAAAAGCCAAACATATCGCGATGCCGGCGTCGATATCGAAGCCGGCAACGCCTTGGTCGAACGCATCAAACCCCTGGCCAGGGCCACGGCGCGCACCGGTTCGGCGCCGGCACTCGGCGGTTTCGGGGCCTTTTTCGATCCGCGTGCCGCAGGGTTTGCGGATCCGCAGCTCGTTGCCGCCACCGATGGCGTCGGCACCAAGCTGAAGATCGCCATAGAATCGGGCATTCATGAGACGGTGGGCATCGATCTGGTCGCCATGTGCGTCAACGATCTGGTGGTTCAGGGGGCGGAGCCTTTGTTCTTCCTCGATTACTTTGCCACCGGGGCGCTGGATATCGAGGCTGCCGCCACGGTTATCGCTGGTATCGCCGAGGGCTGCAAACAGGCAGGCTGCGCCCTGATCGGCGGGGAAACGGCCGAAATGCCCGGCATGTACGCGGCCAAGGATTATGATCTGGCCGGTTTCGCCGTCGGCGCCGTCGAACGCGGCCAGGAACTGACCGGCGCGGCGATTAGCGACGACGACGTCATCATCGGCCTGGCATCCAGCGGCTTTCATTCCAATGGCTATTCGCTGGTGCGCCGTCTGGTCGATCTGGCCGGTCTGGACTGGCAGGACCCGGCCCCCTTCGATCCTTCGCGCAGCCTGGCGCAGGCCCTGCTGGAGCCGACGAAAATCTATGTCAGGTCCTGTCTCGCCGCCATCCGGGCCGGGCTTGTGCACGGGCTGGCACACATCACCGGCGGCGGCTTCAGCGAAAACATTCCGCGCATTCTGCCCTCCGGGCTCGGCGCCGGAATCGATGTCGACTGGCCCCTGCCCCCCTGTTTCGCCTGGGCGGGCGCACAGGGCAACATCGCCCCTGAGGAAATGGCGCGCACCTTCAACTGCGGCTTTGGCATGATCGTCATTGTCCCGCGGGACAAGGCGGATGAAGCCATGGATCTGTTCGCCGCACAGGGGGAAGAGGCCCGCATCATCGGCCATGTCGATGCCGCCATATCCGGGGTGGTCATGAACGGGGCGGAAGAGAAATGGAAAAGCTGAAAACCGCCATACTGATCTCCGGGCGCGGGTCGAACATGCGCGCCCTGATCGACCATGCGGCGCAGGCCGATTTCCCGGCATGCATCGCACTGGTCATTTCGAACAACCCCGAGGCGGGCGGCCTCGAATACGCCGCCGGGCACGGTATTGCGACCCTCTGCATCGATCATCGCGGCTTCAAGGGCCGTCACAGTTTCGAACGCGCCCTCGATGCCGCCCTTGCCGATGCTGGCATCGAACTGATCTGCCTGGCCGGTTTCATGCGGCTGCTGTCGGCGGAATTCGTCAATAAATGGCGCGACAAGATCCTGAACATCCACCCTTCCCTGCTGCCCTCCTTCAAGGGGCTGAATGTCCATGAGCGGGTGATCGATGCCGGCGTGCGCTTTTCCGGCTGCACCGTTCATTTCGTCCGTCCGGAAATGGATGACGGGCCGATCATCATCCAGGCCGCCGTACCGGTACGGGGCGACGATGATGCCGACAGCCTGGCCGCGCGGGTGCTGAAAGCGGAACACCGCATCTATCCCCAGGCGCTGGCGCTGGTGGCATCTGGCAGGGTGCGCCTGTCCGGGCAGACGGCAAAAATAGAGGGCGCCCACTGGCCCGTGGACGCCCTGTTCAACCCGCAATGGGAAGACGGGGCCTGAACCGCCCCGCCGCGGATCGGCCGGTCAGCCGACGATATCGCAGGTGCTGAAGAAATAGGCCACTTCGATGGCCGCGTTCTCGGCCGAATCCGAACCGTGAACGGAATTGGCCTCGATATTTTCGGCATAGAGCTTGCGGATCGTGCCTTCCTCGGCCTGCTCCGGATTGGTCGCCCCCATGACTTCGCGATAGCGGGCGATGGCATTCTCGCCTTCCAGAACCTGCACCACAACCGGGCCCGAGGTCATGAACTCGACCAGGGAATTGAAGAAAGGACGTTCGCGATGAACGGCATAGAAGCCTTCGGCCTGTTCGCGGGTCAGGCGGATGCGACGCTGAGCGACGATGCGCAGCCCGGCCTTTTCAATCACGGCATTGATGGCGCCGGTCAGATTGCGGCGGGTGGCATCGGGTTTGATGATGGACAGGGTTCTTTCGGTTGCCATTCTCTGGTTCCATTCAAAAAAGATTTGGGGAAAACTTCGCCGGGGTTATAAAGTCTGGCGTCATTTTCGGCAACACCGATAATTCGCTGCGGCGGATTTCGCCTGCGAAAATCATTCTTCATTCTGTCTTGCGGTCTTCCATGCTGAGCATCCGGAACCTCGGTTTTTCCATCGGCGGCAAACCCCTGTTCGAGGGTGCCAGCGCCACCATCCCCCATGGCCACCGGGTCGGGCTGGTCGGGCGCAACGGCGCCGGAAAATCGACCCTGTTCAAACTGATCCGCGGCGAATACACGCCACAGGAAGGGGAAATCGACATCCACCCCCATACCCGCATCGGCTGGGTCGCGCAGGAAGCCCCCGGCGGAAGCGAGAGCCTGATCGATACCGTCCTCGCCGGGGACAGCGAACGCGCCGCCCTGCTGGCGGAGCTGGAGAACGATCCGCCGCCGGAGCGCATCGCCGATATCCATGCCCGTCTCGATGTTCTGGGTGCCCATTCGGCCGAGGGGCGCGCCGTCGCCATACTGACCGGGCTGGGTTTTCCGCCCGAAGCACAGAAACGCCCCTGCGCCGATTTTTCCGGCGGCTGGCGCATGCGCATCGCCATTGCCGCCGCCCTGTTCGCCACGCCGGATTTGCTGTTGCTCGACGAACCGACCAATCATCTGGATCTGGAAGCCACCATGTGGCTTGACGGTTATCTCGGCCGCTATCCCCATTCGCTGATCATCATCAGCCATGACCGCGGCATCCTCAATCGCGCCGTCAATCACATCCTGCATCTGCACAACCGCCGCCTCGACCTCTATGGCGGCCCGTTCGACACCTTTCTCAGGCTGCGCGCCGAAAAGCTGCAGCAGCTTGAAAAGCAGGCGGAAAAGACGGCCCGGCAGCGGGCCCACCTCCAGGCCTTCGTCGATCGTTTCCGCTACAAGGCTACCAAGGCGAAACAGGCGCAAAGCCGGCTGAAAATGCTGGAAAAACTGCAGCCGGTGGTCATCGATGCCGATGAGGCGCCGCCGCGCTTCGCCTTTCCCGAACCCGACAGCCTGCCGCCGCCGCTGTTCTCCTGCGAGAAGGTCAGCGTCGGCTACGTGCCCGGCAAACCGGTGCTGCGCCATGTCTCCCTGCGTCTGGACATGGACGACCGCATTGCCCTGCTGGGCGCCAACGGCAACGGCAAATCGACCTTCGCCAGGCTGATCGCCGGCGAGCTGGAGGCAGAAGGCGGCACCCTGTCGCGCCATCCTAAAATGCGCATCGGCTATTTTGCCCAGCATCAGCTTGAACAGCTCGACCCGGCGGAAAGCGCGTATCGGACCCTCGCCCGCCTGGCGCCACGGGAACAGCCGGAAAAGCTGCGGGCACTGCTCGGCGGCTTCGGCTTTGCCCAGGAAAAGGCCGACCTGCCAATCCTGCAGCTTTCCGGCGGCGAAAAGGCCCGGCTGGTCATGTGCCTGCTGTCGCGCATCAGGCCGCATCTGCTGATACTGGACGAGCCGACCAACCATCTGGACATCGAATCCCGCGAAGCCCTGATCGAAGCCCTGAACGCCTATCGCGGCGCCGTAGTACTGATCAGCCATGACGAGCATCTGGTCAGCCTGGTCGCAGACCGCCTTTATCTGGTGGCAGAGGGCACAATACGCCGCTTCAATGGCGATATGCAGGAATACCGCTCCCTGATCCTCGACCGCGGCAGGGAAAGCCGGCCGGCGCGCCAAGGCGCCGATAACAGTGATCAGGGCAAACGCGGCGGCAATGCCGCCCAGCGCCGCCGCCGTCTGGCCCCCTTGCGCCAGGCCGCCAGGGATGCGGAACGCCGTCTGGAAAAACTGATGGCGGAGAATGCCATGCTGGATGAAGAACTGGCCGATCCCGCCCTTTATGCCGACAGGAAAGCCGATGTCCCGGCGTTGCGAAAACGCAAGGCGGCGCTGGCGGATGAGATCGCCGCGGCAGAGGAAGCCTGGCTCAGGGCACTGGAAGCGGTGGAGGCGGTGGAAAGCGAAGCCGGGCCTTAAGCGGAAACCCGTTTGCATACAATCGTATGCTTACGCATAATCGCCCGGCCGTGGGGCGTAACGGCAACCAGACAAAACAAGGGGCATCTCATGGCAGGAACAATGGCGGAAAAGGAAAACAGCCCCTTGGGCATCCGCATCGCATTGCTGGTGACCTTCGGCGGTTTGTACGGTGCGATCATCGCACTGGGTCGCGTTGCCGTGGCCCATGGCCTGCAACCGCCGGTGATGGTGTTCTGGCAGGCGCTGGGGCCTGCCCTGCTTCTGGGGGCGCTGGCCGTGATCAAGGGGCATCCGCCGGTTCTGAAATGGCGCCATCAGCGCTATTATCTTCTTTCGGCGCTGACATCGATGGTGGTGCCCAACTACCTGTCCTTCACCGTGGTCAACAAGGTCGGTGCCGCGATTACCGGCCTGGCCTATGCCCTGTCGCCGCTGACGACCTATTGCCTTGCCCTGATCGTCGGTGTGGAACTGTTCCGCCCGGGGCGTTTCTTCGGGGTCATCCTCGGCCTTGCCGGCGCGGCAATCATCAGCATGGACGGCAACAGCATCGGCACCGCGCCTGAATGGCTCTATCTGCTGCTGGCCTTTTCCATTCCCTTCGTGCTGGGCTGCGGCAATATCTACCGCGCCCTCGACTGGCCGCCCGGTGCCCACAGCACCGAAATCGCTGCCGGAGCGATGATCGTCTCCGCCATCGTCATGCTGCCCCTGGCCCTGCCCCATGGCCTGTTGCCGACCGATGCCGATGCCACCGCCCTGTATGCGCTGCTGGCCATCGTGGTGCTGACCAGCATCGGCTATATCGTGTATTTCGAGTTGCAGCGCCGGGCGAAGCCCGTGTTTTTCAGCCAGATATCCTATGTGATCGTCCTCAGCACGCTGCTGCTCGGCGTTTCCTTCCTCGATGAAAGGCTGAACATGGCCACCAGCATCGCCATCCCGGTTATTCTGGTCGGGGTTTACTTCGCCAACCGCCAGAGCCGCTGAACACGGCCCTGACCGGAAACCCGCACCGATAACGGCTGGAAATACCACAGCCTCTGCAGACATAATGGCGAATGATTTTCACCTGAACGGACCGAAGCATGTTCCTCCGCCCCGCGATTCTCGCCGCCCTGCTGGCTGTATCCGCCACCCTGCCCGCCCGGGCCGATTACCGCGAAGAGCACGGCAGCTGGCGACTTGAATGTTATATGCGGCAGCAGCCGGCGCGCGATTATCGCTGCGCGGCCCTGTCCGGTCCGCTACAGGGCATTATCGCTTATGTGATCTATCGCGAAGACCGGCCCATCATCGCCCTGCAAACGACAGGCAAAACCCGCTTCGACCGCAGCGTTCCCGTCAGCATCCGCATTGGCAAACAGAAAGGTTTCTTCAGTTTCGGCGGCGATTTCGGCCCCAACCACGCCACGCTGGCCCAGCAGCGGCGCGTCGCTTTCTTCCAGGGGCAGGAGGCGCGCGCCATGATCGCCGAAATGCGCGATGAGCGTATCCTGTTCATCCGCTACCGGGATATTTTCGGCGCCGGCCGGTCGCTGCGCCTGCCGCTTGACGGCTTCAGCCGCAGCCATGCCGCACTGCTCGCCGCAATCGACGAGGCCAAGGCCGCCGATGCCATCGCCCCCCCGCCGCCATCGTCTGCCAAGCCGGAACAGACGGACGACCGCGGCGGGCTGCTCGATATTCTCAAGGGCTTGTTGCCCTCGTCCAAAACGACACCTGCACAATAACGACGGCCCGGTGCCGGCGCTCATTCGTCCTTCAGCGCCGAAATTTTCTTCACGGCACCGGCAAAACGCGACAGCATGCCCGAGGTCATCCCGCGATCCAGCATCACTTCGATCAGCTGAAAGCAACTGTCATCCTGCCAGGCCGCCTCCAGCGCCGCCTTCAGCTCGCCGCAGCTGCGCACCCGCACACCCCGCCCGCCAAGCGAGGCTGCAAGATCGGCATAATGCCAATCGTCCAGATCGTGATAGCGCGGCCCCGGCTGAAAGGCGCGCAACATTTCCCAGCTTCGGTTATTGAACAGCACGACGATCGGCGAAAGCCCGTATTTACGGCAATTGCCTATTTCCCAACCGGTCATCTGAAAGGCGCCATCGCCGACAAGAACAAGCGGCCGGCGACCGGTCGCCGCCTGCAGGGCCAGGCCCGCAGGCACACCGAATCCCATGGAGGCATAATATCCCGGGGCGACGAATTCGGTATTCTCGATCTCCAGCCCCGTGAACAAACAGTCCCCGATATCGGAGGCAATCGGCATGCGTCCGTGTTCGGCGAACAAATCATTCACCGCCATCGCCACATGGGACGGCTGCAGCGGCGTATCGTCATCGGGCAGACCGCGGGCGAAGGCGGGGGACCGTCCCTTTCCCGCCCGGCCGACAGGTTCGGCAATCTCCTGCAGGGCATCGATCAGGGCTTCCAGCGGCAGATCGGGATAGCGATGATAGGCAAAGGCCACTTCACGGTCGAAGGCGTGAATGGCATTGCGCATATCGATATTCCGCCCCGATACGCCGAAATTGGTATCGCTGACGATGACGCCCAGCATCAGCAAAGCGTCGGCCTGTTCAATGCTGCGGGCCACGTCTTCATCCCCCGCCGAACCGAGATAGGTGCCAAGCAGCGGGCAATCCTGCGCTGCCAGCAGACCGTGCCCCATGAAGGTCGTGGCGACCGGCAGGGAAAGGCTGCGGCACAGGCGGCTCAATTTCTCTTCCAGGTCATAGCGACGGATCTCCACCCCGACCAGCAGGGCCGGGTTTCGGGCCGCCTTCAGACGATCCATGACTTCTGCGGCGCAGGCGCGGGCGGCCTGCATATCGACAGCAGCGGGCGAGAAATCCGCTACCGGGGCGCAGGGGGCATGGGTCAGATCGCGGGGAATTTCTATATAGACCGGGCGCGAAAGCTTCAGGGCATTATCGAGAACCCGGGCGATCTGTCCCGGTGCCCGGGCCGGATCGTCAAGAATGGCCTGATCGCAGGTCAGTTCCCGGAAGATGCGGTATTGCGACGTCAGATTCTTCACCTGATGATGCAGGAACAGGCCCGCCTGCCCTTCCTGCATGCCGGGTCCGCCGGAAATCACCACCAAAGGGGATTTTTCCGCATAGGCCTGGGCAACCGCATTGACCATGTTCAGCGCCCCGGCGCCATAGGTGACGACAGCAACACCGAGCGCAGAGTGAATTCGCCCGACCGCATCGGCAGCATAACCCACCCCGGGCTCATGGCTCAACGTATGCAGGGGCAGAATGCCGCTTTCCTCGATCACCCGGAAAAACGGCAGCACGAAATCCCCCGGGATACCGAAAATGCGATCGGCGCCACGGTCCCTGAGCGCATGGAGCAGGCTCGTTGCCAGAATCTGTTGCATTAAAATCTCCACAATGAAATCAGATGGCCCGCCATAATCGGCGGGGGCTGTTACAGGGAAATTAGTTCCATATGGAACCATAATGCAACATTAATCCACAGATGCCGTCTGCACCTTGACCTGAATCATCCATAAGAAAAGCCGCCATCGCCGGCGGCTTTTCCCATTCTTGCCGATCCTCCGGCCGGTTGCGCTAGCCGGCGCGCACGGCCTTGAGGAATTCTTCGATCTCGTCGTGAAGCGTCTGCGAATAACGCGTCAGCTCCCCGGCGGCGCTCAGCACCTGGCTCGACGCATCGCCGACCTGACCGACCACCTCGGAAACCTCACCGATATGCTGGTTCACCTCATTGGTGCCTGCGGCGGCAAGCTGTACGTTGCGGGCGATTTCCTGGGTTGCCGCACCCTGCTGTTCGACGGCAGCGGCAATGCCGGAGGCAATATCGTTGATCCGGCTGATCGTCTGCCCGATGCCGCCGATGGCGTCCACCGCATCACCGGTCGCCCCCTGGATATTGCTGATCTGCCCGGCAATTTCATCCGTGGCACGGGCCGTCTGAGTGGCCAGATTCTTCACCTCGGCCGCCACCACGGCGAAGCCCTTGCCCGCTTCGCCGGCGCGGGCCGCCTCGATGGTGGCGTTCAGCGCCAGCAGATTGGTCTGATTGGCAATATCGGTGATCAGGCTGACCACCTCGCCGATCTTGTTGGCGGCATCGGCCAGGCCGCGCACCGTTTCGTTGGTCCGATCGACCTCGCCCACCGCCTGGCCGGCGATATTGGCCGATTCACTGACCTGACGGCTGATCTCGTTGATCGAGCTCGACAGCTCCTCGGCCGCCGTCGCCACGGAATTGACGTTGGAGGACGCATCCTCCGAAGCGCCTGCCACCATGGAGGAACGCTCATTCGCCTGGGCCGCCGCCGCGCTCATGCCTTTTGCGGTTACCTCCATCGAACCTGCTGCCCTGGAGACCTGTTCGACAACGCCCATGACACTCTGTTCGAACTGCTCGGCCATTTTCTGCAGGGCGGCCTTCTTCTCGGCTTCGGCGCGGGCTTCGGCCTCGCGGCGTTCGCGTTCGGCGCGCTCTTCCGCCAGGCGTTTTTCTTCTTCCTGACGGCGGCGTTCCTCGGCGGCGCGGGCTTCGGCCTCTTTCTGCTCGGCCTCCAGGCGTTCCTTTTCAAGGGCATTGTCCTTGAACACCTGCACCGTACGGGCCATGGCCGCCAGCTCGTCACGGCCGGAGGTATCGATTTTCACCGTCATGTCGCCGGTGGCCAGTTTCTGCATGGCCTGGGCGAGATTGCCAAGACGGCGGATGACATTGCGCTGCACATAGAAGAAACCGATTGCCAGGGCCACCAGAATGCCGCCGATGACCATAAAGGTCATGAAGGTCTTGGCCCCGGCGACGGCAGTGGCGAAATCGCTGCTGCTGTTCTTCATGGCTGCATCGGCCTTGTTGACCAGAGCCTCGATATCCTCGCCCAGCATCTGCACCAGCTTCTTGTTCTCATCCGCCAGTTTCAGACCCTTTTCGGTCGCGGCCAGTTCGCGGGCCTTGATGGCGAGAACGCCGTTTTCCTTGTCATTGACCGCCTTGAACAACGGCGTACCGATATCGTTTGCCTTCTCTCCGCCATTCAGACCATTGAGCTTGTAAAGTTGCGAGGCCAGATTGCCCATGACGCCGAGAATTTCACCCTTGAGCCTGTCGAGCTCCTCCGGCGTATCGGCGCGGGCCACCTGCGCCATCAGATTGGCGGCGGAGGAATTCAGCGCCGATGCCGTCAACGCCGCGCGCAATTTGCCGGTGCGGCGCATGGTTTCCATGCCGACGTTGGACATCATCTCCGCCACGTCGTCGGTGACATAGCTCGCCCCCTCTTCCAGCTTGTCTTCATACATGCTGGAGGCTTCGGCAATACCGAGATTGGCCGAAGTCGTGACCATCTTCAGCACCTTGGCCAGTTCCTTGCTCTGTTTCTGGATATCGTTGACACGGGCCTCCAGTTCGCCCGCCACCTTCTGGCGTTCCTCGGTGCTGGCCTTGATCTTGTCGATATTGCCATTGATGCCGCTGACATCCTGTTCCAATGCTTCCAGTACCTTTTCTGCATCCTTATCCGCCAGCAGAATCGGCGAAGATTTCACCTGCGAGAGAAGCTCTTCCGTGCGCGCCCGCAATTGCGACAAATTCCGGTATTCGGCATTCAGCGTTTCGGTATCGGGTGCACCAGCCAGCAGGGGCGCGGCGGCTGAAATGGCGATCGAGGCGCCTTCCAGCCCCTCGGCGGCCTTGATCAGCGGCACGGCTGCATCGGTGATCGCCGCCCGGTTACGGTCGAGCGCCCCGAAACTGTTGATGGCAATGACCGCCATCGCCACCATCATCAGCGCCAGCAGGCCGTAAGCGCCGATCAGCCGTTCCCGGATGCCCAGCAAGACCTTGCCGTTTTTGCCGGCGCCCTGCTTCTTTTTATCAGGCCCGGCTTTCGCTTTCTGCTGTTTTGCCCCTGTCGCACTCATCACTCGGATACTCCTGTCAACGGATTGATCCCGGTCCCTGCCAGCATTCGCAGATACTGCGCCTATGCTGAAACGCTTATCTCGTTACCCTATACTGACCTAAAATCGTAAACAAAGACTTAGGGAAAAGTTCAGTACCAGATCCCGGGGCTGCTGGGCGGAACCTGCCGCCCCTCGACATTTCCGCCGATGTCCCTAAATTGTATTCACGATATCGGGA
>JALXAG010000278.1 GCA_026992315.1 Sneathiellales bacterium
GTGATTGTCAAGACAAGGATAGCCTCATGCGCCTGCCCACCCTTCTTTCCGCCGCGCTGTTCACGATCCTTGCTCTGTTCGCAAACATCCCCGCCGGCCGGGCTGCGGAAGACTTCGCCGTCCTGCTGGAACGGGCCAACGGCGCTTATAAACAGGCGGAGGATTTCGCCCGCAAGGATGTGCCCGATGCGGCGGCCTTCGCCCTCGATGAAGCCATTGCCGCCTGGGGTGAACTCGCCAATGCCTATCCCGATCCGCCCGCCCCTTACGCAGGCGACCGGCAATGGCGGAAGATGCTGAAGAATATTTCCGCCCGCCTGCACAAGGCCCTTGCCCTGGTGGACCGGGACGATCCCGACAGCCGCGCCGCTTACGAAACCCTGCGTCCGATCCGTATCCTGCTGCACGAATCCCGTCAGCGCGCCGGCATCGTGACGCTGGCGGACCGCATTCTCGCCCTCTCCGCGGTCATGGAGGTTCTGTGGCCCGAACGGCGCAACCTTCCCGATGCTGCCGGTAAGACGGAACGGAACCGTTTCCGCGATATGGTCGGCGCGCTTAACCGCGCTTTTGCCAATATCCGCAAGCACGCGCCGGCGGCGGTTGCCGCCGATCCCAGCTACAGGCGGCTGATGGCCAAGGCGGAAAAGTCGATGCCCTTGCTGATCAGATCGGTGGAGAGCGGCAACAAGGTGCTGTTTCTGAACATCCTGCGCGAGCTGCGTTCGGTGGAACGGCTGCTTTATTTCAATTTCGGCTGAGCGCCGGCGCGGTCAATCGGCACCATCTTCTGCATCCATCATTTTCTGCATATAGACGACATCCACCCAGCGCCCCAGCTTGAAGCCGAGCGCCCGTGCCACGCCGACATGTCCGAAACCATGGCGGGCGTGCAGGGCGATGGAGGCCCGGTTGTTGCTGTCGCCGATCACGGCCATGATACTGTGCAGATCCATTTTCCGGGCCTGCCCCAGCAGCCCGGCAAGCAGGCGAGTGCCGATACCCTGCCCCCGGCAGGTCGGGTCGACGTAAACCGAATCTTCCGCCGTATAACGATAGGCGCTGCGCTCCTTGAAGCGGGACAGGTAGGCATAACCGACAACCAGCCCCGCCCGCTCCGCCACCAGCCAGGGATAGGATTGTGCCTTGACTTGTGCGATCCGGCGGGCCATTTCCTCCGCATCGGGCGGGACTTCCTCGAAGGTGGCCAGACCATGCAAGACATGTTCGCCGTAAATGGCAGCGACCCGGACGGCATCGCCGGGCCGTGCCGGACGCAATATTATTTCTCTGTTCTCGTTCATCGCCGGAACAGTTTCGACTTTCGGCCTTTTGCCGTCAACCGCCGGCAGGTCGGGCGATGACGGATGCCCGCGAACATGTGATGCGGATCCGCCGCAACCCGCCCGGCCTGCGTGTCGGCGTGGATGAGGAAATGATCCGGACCCTGGTCCATGGATTCTATGCCCGTGTACGCGAGGATGAGCGTCTCGGCCCGGTTTTCTCCGCCGTTATCGGCGATGACTGGGATGCCCATCTGGACAAAATGTGCGATTTCTGGTCCTCGGTCCTGCTGCTGACGGCCCGTTACAGCGGCAAACCCATGGTCAAACATATCGGCATCGCGGGCATCGACCGGGCGTTGTTCCTGCATTGGCTGGATCTGTTCCGCGCCACGGCCCGCGAATTATGCCCGCCGGAGGCGGCGGAACTGTTCATCCACCGCGCCGAACGCATCGCCGACAGCCTGGCCATGGGCATTGCCTTCGCCCGCGGGGAAATTCCCCGCCCGCTGTCCGAAGCCTGAAATAGCCCCGCCGGGTTCAGGGCACCAGTTTATAGCCGCCCGGCTCCGTCACCAGAATCCGCGCCTGCGAGGGATCCTGTTCGATCTTCTGGCGCAGGCGGTAGATATGGGTTTCAAGCGTATGGGTGGTGACCCCGGCATTGTATCCCCATACCTCGTCCAGCAGGACATCGCGGCTGACCACCGTACCGCCGGCCCGGAAAAGATATTTCAGAATCGCCGTTTCCTTCTCGGTCAGGCGGACCTTGCGGCCGGTTTCATTATGCACCATCTGCTTGGCGGCCGGCCGGAACAGATAAGGGCCGATATTGAAAACCGCATCCTCGCTCTGCTCGTGCTGGCGAAGCTGGGCGCGGATGCGTGCCAGCAACACGCCGATGCGGAAGGGTTTGGTCACGTAATCGTTGGCGCCGGCATCGAGGCCGAGAATGGCATCGGCATCGCTGTCGGCGCCGGTCAGCATGATGATCGGCGACTTGAACCCGGCCCGGCGCAGCAGCTTGCAGGTATCGCGCCCGTCCATATCGGGCAGGCCGACATCCAGCAGCGCCACGTCGTAATAATCCTTCTTGGCCAGCTCCATCGCCTCCGCCGCGGTACCGGCCTGGGTCGTCGTGAATTCCTCGTATAATTCAAGCTGTTCGGCCAGAGCCGCGCGCAAGGCCTCGTCATCGTCCACCAGCAGAATTTTCTTTTCCACGCTCATGCCGCCTTCCTGTCCCCTTGATCCACCGGTCTTCCCCGTTCGTTTCAGTCCGTACCGGCCGCCTGACCGGCATGGCCGGCCCCCCGTTCTGCAACCAGCCGCATCACCGCCTTATTTAGGGGCGATTCCGGCTTTGCCAATTCGTCGATCACGTCGAAGTGATGGAAATTGGCCAGTTCCATCCCGGTAATATCATGGCCGCTGCGCCGGGCCTGTGCAACGAAATCGCGTTGCTGACGGCGGAATTCATCGGTTTCCGCGCCGCCCACGGCACAGATCAGCGGCGCCACATAACCGCCGAGATGCCGCAGCGGGCTGAAATCGGCGACATCGCGCTCATCCAGTTCCAGCGTTTCGTTCAGATAGCACAGGCGTATCGGCTCCAGATCGTAAATGCCGGATACGGGCACGCCGCCGCGGATCAGCGTCCTGGGCAGATCCGCCGCCACTGCGGGCCAGTCGGCAGCGGCCAGCAACGCCGTCATCTGCCCGCCGGCGGAGTGACCGGAAACCGTGATATTGTTCCGGTCCAGGCCGTAATCCGCCCCATGGCGCCATGCCCATGCCGGTACGGCCATGACCTGTTCCATCAGCGTCCTGAAACGAACCGTGGGGCACAAATCGTAATCGATCACCGCCACGGCGATGCCCCGGCCGGTAAACCCGTCGGCAACAAATGAAAAATCGGCCTTGCTCATCGCCATCCAATAGCCGCCATGAATGAAGATATGCAGCGGCAAGGGCCCGCCATCCGCCTTTTCCGGCAGGAAAAGATCGAGCTTCTGCCCCGGCGCCCCGCCATAGGGAATATCGGCCAGATGACGGCAGCGGGCGCGGGTGTCGGCGCTGTTTTTCCGCCAGCGGGCAAAATCCTCTTCGATTCCCGGCACGGCCGCGCGCAGATTGTACTGACGGTCCAGCGCTTCGCGGTCCATATCCCTGTAGATGGTCATCTTTCCTCCCCGTTCGTTCCGCCGCCTTACTGTGACCGAAGCCGTCCGGGGGAACAAGTTTCGATATTTTTCTGTTGTCCCCGCCGTCAATCCGCGACATAGGTTAGGGCCAGTACCCGTCAACCCCTTGCGGGCGGAATATATCTGTTCCCCGAGCGCGGCGATCCGGCCCGGATCTGACCTTTTCCCGTGGCCTTTCTCCCGTTCAGGGCAAGATATGTCTCCGCAGAATGGATCGTAGCGATGAAGCCGGATTCCGGGGCCACGAACAGCCCGTCAGAAACCCTGACCCCCCCGCAGAAGCGCCAGATTGACCGCGCCATCGGCGATCTGCGCCGCAATCTGCCGGTTTTGCTAAAGGATCCCGATAGCGGGCAAGGGGCAGCCGTATTATCGGCGGAGCTGGCGAGCGAAGCGGATATCGGGCTGCTGAAGCAGCTTACGGGCCGCGGCCCCGATCTGGTGCTGACGGACAAGCGCAGCCATTATCTGCACATCCCCCCCAATGGCGACAGCGTTCAGCGTCTGGCTCTGCCGCCAAGCGGCGATATCGCTGCCTTCATCCGCAGCCTTGCCGATCCGGCCCGCGACCTGGAATCCCCCCTGCGCGGGCCCTTCAGGCGCGTTCGCGAAAAACCGGGGCCGGCGGTTCATGCCGCGATAAAGCTTCTCAAGGCAGCGCAGCTTCTGCCCGCAGCCCTGTTCAGCACCTGCGACGGGGAGCGTATCGAGGCGCTGGCGGAGCGGGAAAACCTGCTCGTCATCGATCCCGCCCATATCGCGGCCTTCGAAACCGCCCGGGCAATCGGCCTGCATCCGGTCACCGCCGCCACGGTACCGCTGGCCGATGCGCCGAAAACCCGGCTGATCGCCTTTCGCCCCGATGGCGGCGGGGTGGAACATCTGGCGATCCTGATCGGCGATCCCCGTCAGGATCAGCCGGTGCTGACCCGCCTTCATTCGGAATGCTTCACCGGCGATCTGATCGGATCGCTGAAATGCGATTGCGGTCAGCAGCTGCGCGGTGCCATTGCCGAAATATCGGCCCAGGGCGGCGGGGTTCTTCTTTATCTGGCCCAGGAGGGGCGGGGCATCGGCCTGATGAACAAGCTGCGCGCCTATCACCTGCAGGATCTCGGCTTCGATACGGTCGATGCCAATGAACGGTTGGGATTCGAGGCCGATGAACGGATCTTCCTGCCGGCCAAGCGCATGCTGGATCACCTGGGCATTCGTGCGATCCGCCTGATGACCAACAATCCGGACAAGGTGAGCCAGCTTCGCCAGCTTGGCATCGACGTCGTCGAACGGGTGGCGCACAAGTTTCCCGCCAACAGCCATAACGAAGCCTATCTGGCGACCAAGAAACGCCGCAGCGGCCATTATCTGTAGGGTCCGGCACCCGGCCCGGTCATTCGCCCGGGCATGTCTTCCCTGCAGGAATTGCCGCAACGGGGCAGAAGCTTCCCCCTCATCGCCGCATCCGGAGGCCTGGTGATCGCGCATGGCCGCCATTTTTCGCAGCCTCCGCCCTGGCACGGCTTTTGCTTGATCCATGGCGAAACAAGGAGCGGAAGAATGTCAGCCGATATCAGCACCATGGGAAATGTGCCTGCGGGGAATGTGTCTGCCTCTCGCCCCCGGGCCGTGCCCGCTTCGGCTGCGGATACCGGAAACAGGCGGGGGGAAAGCCCGGGAACGCTGAGCTTCGGCGATTTCCTCGATGTGATCAATCCGCTCCAGCACATCCCGATCATCTCCACCATCTACCGGCGCATCACCGGCGATGACATCGACCCGGAAGCCCGTCTTGCCGGCGGTGCCCTCTATGGCGGCCCGCTCGGCTTCGTTTCGGCGCTGGCCAATGTCATCGTCGAGGAACAGACCGGCCGGGATATCGGCGAAACCATTTCCGTGGCCCTGCTGGGCGAGGATGAAACGCCAAACGAAACCCGGCCGGCGATCGGCCGCACCGATATCGCCTGGCAAAATCCGCGCCCGGACACCCAGACCGGCATCGGCGGCCGCTATCGCGCCACGGCCGGATCCGGCGATGACGGGCGGATAGCCTGGTTCGGACCGCGGATCACGGAAAGGGTCGAGCTTGCCGATGCCAATGCCCCCGCCGCGAAGACGCAAAGGGCAGGGGCCGCGTCAGGCAGCGGCACCCCCGCAACGGCCAGCCTGCAGAAAGCCGCCGCCGCCTATCGGAAAACCGATGACTTCGCCTATATGGATGAACGCTTCGACCGCTAGAAGATCTTGGCTGAATTAAGCCGAGCGTGGCACGTTCCGCCGCCCTTGCCTATTCTTCCAGCAGGGAAAGAATTTCATTCAGCCGGGCCTCGGGCAATTCGCCGATCCGCTCCGCCAGGCGGTTGGCCAGCTCCGTTGCCTTCGGGCTCAGCCCGGCGGTGTCGATCGTGACCCGGGGGTGGGAAAGGGCGGCAAGGCGGTGCAGATCCTCGGCCTCGTCCCAGATGATGTTGAAATATTCGATGATCTGCTGCACCAGCGACCAGGTCGGCCGCCCGCGATGCCCGTGTTCCAGCGCCGAGAGATAAGCGGCTGAAATCTGCAAATCCGCCGCCATTTTCTTCAGGGTGATGCCGCGCTTTTTGCGCAGGGCACGCACTTTTTCGCCGAAGGGGGTCATGAGCCGGGTCCCGATGCGCGCCGACGGCGCAGCAATATGTAATAGGCGCCGCTGCCGCCATGATGGCGCGCCGCGCTCTCCACCGCCAGCACATGGCCGGCGATGCCGGGCTCGCTCAGCCAGCGGGGGACCATCCGACGCAGAATGCCCGGTTCCGGCGCATACATATCGTCGCTAGCGCCATGGCGCAGGCCCTTGCCGGTGATGACCAGCAGGCAGCGCCGCCCCGACAGGGCCGATGCCTGAACGAAGCGATGCAGCGCCGCATGGGCCTGTGCTTGGGTCATGCCATGAAGATCGATCCGCCCGTCTATCGGCAGCTTGCCCCGGCGCAGCCTTTCGGCATTGCGCCGGTCGAGCCCGGCAATGCTGCCGCGGGACGGGGCGGCGGGAAAATCCTGTCGCGAACGGGAAGAGGGGGGCTGTTCCCCGGCGGCGGATTGTCCGCAAGGGCGGGGTTGCCTCACCGGCCGCTTCGTCGTTGCCATCGCCATCCCGGCGCCTTTCTCCTGATCCTTCTTTCCCTTGCCGGGCATGCAACGATACAAAGGGACGTCATCCTCGTTCCGGCGCTCCCGCAAGGGCCGGACCTGGCGGGTATAGGCACGCCAGAGCTTCAGATCCTCATCCGTCAGTTTCGGCGTTTTTCTGCCCATTCCCGATCAACACGATATGCAGGCGACGCGGCCCGTGCGCCCCTTCGACGATTTTTTGTTCGATATCCGCCGTACGCGACGGTCCGCTGATGAAATTGAGCGTCCGCGGCATCGTTGCGGATCCGTATTTCTTCCGCAGCGCCGCGAAAACATCCTCCATCGCCCCGACAATATCGGCTTCATGCAGGATCGCAATATGATTGTCGGGCAGAAAATTCATCGTCGCAGGGATATCGGGGCCTGAAATCATCGCCAGCGTGCCGGTTTCGGCGATGGCGCGGAAGGCCGGAGCAATTCCGGTCTGATCGCTGGCTTCCGGCACACCGAAACGCAGCGTGACCAGTTCCGTATTCTCCAGCCCCGAACCCTGCAAGGCCGGGGCGGCGACAGCATGGCCCGGCAGGTTGTGACGTTTGAGAAAATCGGCCAGACAGGCACCGAGCCGGTCGGAATCGCCGATGCGCTCGACGGTGGCGCCGACCGCCTCCGCCTTTTCGATGAAAAGACGGACAAGGGCACCATGATCGGCGCGGGCCCGCGCCGGGATCAGATTGGGCCGCGGATCGGCAAGGCGCCGTTGCAATGACAGCTTCGCTTCCTCCGGCAGCGGCCCCCGGCCCATGGAACGGCGGATTCTTTGCAGAATCAATGTTTTGGCATCCGTGCTCATCCGTCGTGCTCCCCCGATGTTCCGCCCCGTTTCTGCCGCGCGCGCCATTGATCGATAAAACCGGGACCGGCCGGGGCCGGCAGATCGCGCCCGTCTGTCCAGCCGCCGAGAAACGGCAGACGGCGAAGCGCTCCTTTCCTGCCCGAAAACAGACGCAGAGCCCATAAGGCGACGCGGGTAAAAGCGCGATACAGCGCCGGACGCGCCGCCAGCGCCGCCCACAGCTTCACCCCCCAGCGTTCCGCCGGCGGGGCGATATGGTGGCTGAAGGCCCGCTCGCGCCAGTGGCGCAGAATGCGCGGCAGGGGAATGCGCATCGGGCAGACCTCCTCGCAGCGTCCGCAGAAGGTAGAGGCATTGGGCAGATGGCGCGTTTCCTCCAGCCCCAGAAAATACGGATCGAGCGCCGCGCCGATCGGCCCCGGATAGACCCAGCCATAGGCATGGCCGCCAACCGCCTGATAGACCGGACAATGGTTCATGCAGGCGCCGCAGCGGATGCAGCGCAGCAATTCGCCCTTGTCGCTGCCGACGAGTTCGCTGCGGCCGTTATCCAGCAGCACCACGTGAAAACGCGGCGGGCCGTCTGCATCCCCCTGCCGCCGGGGGCCGGTGGAAAAGGTCGTATAGACCGACATTTCCTGCCCTGTGGCCGAACGGGCCAGCACCCGCAGAATGGTGGCCGTGTCCTCAAGCGTCGGCACTACTTTTTCAAGGCTGGCGACAACGATATGCATTTTCGGCAGAAGCTGGGTCAGGTCGCCATTGCCTTCATTGGTGACGATCACCGTCGATCCGGTTTCGGCAACAAGAAAATTGGCCCCGGTAATGCCGACATCGGCGGCAAGATATTTATCCCGCAGCACTTCGCGCGCTTCGGCGACCAGGTCCTCGGCCTCTTCCAGCCGTTTGTTCTTGCCGTATCGTCGATGATGTTCGAGAAACAGATCCGCCACCTGATCCTGGGTCTTGTGCACCGCCGGGCCGATGATGTGGCTGGGCGGTTCGTCGGCAAGCTGGATGATGTATTCGCCAAGATCGGTTTCGATCGGCTCCACCCCGTTTTCTGCCAGAAAGGGATTGAGGGCGATTTCCTCGGCGATCATCGACTTGCCCTTGGTCACGGTACGGGCATCGACGGAACGGCAGAGCGCGAGAATGGTCTCGCGCGCTTCGGCCGGGGTGGCGCACCAATGAACCCGGCCGCCCTGTTCCTCGACCCTGGCGGCGAAACGTTCGAGATAGAAATCGAGATTCTCCAGCACATGGTTCTTGATGTCGCGCGCCTGATCGCGCAGGGCTTCGAATTCCGGCAAGGCGGCGGCGGCACGGGCGCGGGCAGTGGTAAAACCGGCCTCCACCCGTTTCAGGGCCTTGCGCAGGTTTTCATCCTGCAAGGCTTTGTGGGCATTGGCGGTGAAATCATGCGATGTCGGCTGCATCAACGTTCCTCCCCCTGACCGATGGGCGGATCCTCCGTCATGCCGGCCAGAACTTCCGCCACATGGCGAACCTCGATATTCCGGCCTTCGCGGCGCAGACGGCCGGCCATGTTCATCAGGCAGCCCATATCGCCCGCCAGCAGCATCTCGGCGCCGGTTTTCGCCGCATCGGCGACCTTGCGCGCAACGATTTCCGTGGAAATTTCACCGTATTTGACGCAGAAGGTGCCGCCAAAGCCGCAGCAGGCCTCCGGATCGTCCATTTCGCGCAGTGCCAGCCCTTCGACCGATTGCAGCAAGCGGCGCGGCTGTTCCCTGATGCCCAGTTCGCGCAGGCCGCTGCAGCTGTCGTGATAGGTTGCGATTTTCCGAAGACCGATCCCCTGCGGATCGTAACCGGCGATATCGGCAAGAAAGGCCGTCAGTTCGTATGTTCTTTCCGCCAGGGCGACGGCACGGGGGGCAAAATCATCGTCATCGCGCAGCAGATCCGGATAATGATGACGCAGCATCGCCGCGCAGGAACCCGACGGCGCCACCACATAATCGAAATTGGCGAAATCGCGGATCACATTGCGCGCCAGCGCCGCCGCATCCTGCCGGTCGCCGCTGTTATAGGCCGGCTGACCACAGCAGGTCTGACTTTCGGGCACGAACACCCGATAGCCGGCCCGTTCGAGCAGGGCGATGGCGGCAAAGCCGACCGAGGGGCGGAACAGATCGACCAGACAGGTGACGAACAGGCCGACACGGCCCCGGGACGGGCCCCCATTGTCTTCCGGTTTGTCTTCCGGCATGTGTTT
>JALXAG010000279.1 GCA_026992315.1 Sneathiellales bacterium
GCGCTGAATATCCTGCGCCGGATAGGCGATCACCGGCACCCGGCGCAGGATATTCAGCGCCTTGAGTGTGATCAGATCCGGATCCCCCGGTCCGACGCCAAGGCCGTAGACTGTTCCGTTCATGATTTGACGATTTCCAGTTGGGTTACGGCTCGGGCGGGCTTCCAGCCATGATAGGCGCCGATCGTCGCGCCATGGCTGACCGACAGCCGGCACAGTTTCCCGCCATGATGCCGGTAAAAGGCGCTCAGCGCCGCCTCTCCCTCCAGCGTCACGGCATTGGCGACCAGCCGCCCGCCCTGTTTCAGGCATTCATACAAATGTTCCAGCAATCCGGGGCGGCTGCAACCGCCGCCGAGGAAAACGGCATCGGGCCGGCGCAGCCCCTGAAGGGCCGTTGGCGCCTCCCCTTCCACCACCTCCACCTGCGGGGCGCCCAGCGCCAGGCGGTTTTCATCGATCAGCGCACAGCGCCGGGCCTGCCGTTCGATGGCCGTCGCGGTGAAATGCTGACCCAGCCGCGCCCATTCGATGGCGACCGAACCGCAGCCGGCCCCCACATCCCACAAATGCTGCCCGATCGCGGGGGCCAGCTTCGCCAGCGTCACGGCGCGGATTTCCCGTTTGGTCAACTGCCCGTCATGGGCGAAGGCATCGTCCGGCAGACCCGGCAGCGGCGGCAGATAGGGGCGGGAGGGATCGGCCACGCATTCGACGGCGACGATGTTCAGATCGGCACAATCCGCCGCTTCCTTCCAGTCGTCGGCGATACCGGCACGGATATGTTCCTTCTCGCCGCCCAGATGTTCCAGCACCCCCATGAAGGCCCGTTCCTGCCCGGTACGGCACAGCAGCGCCGCCAGCTTGCGCGGGGTGGTGCCGTCGCTGGTCAATATCAGCAGCCGCAATCCCGGTGCCAGCGCCGGCACGATCGCCTCCACCGGGCGCCCATGGGCCGACAGGCAGCGCGTATCGGCCTGATTCCAACCGAGACGGGCACAGGCCAGGGCAAAGACCGACGGCGCGGGCAGGATGCGCATCTCATGCAGCGGAAAATCCCGCACCAGCTTCGAACCGATGCCGAAATACATCGGATTGCCCGTGGCCAGCACCGCCACCTTGTGCCCGCGCCAGGCGGCAATCTGGCCGACCGCCTCGCGAAAGGGCGTGGTCCAGGGAACCAGCCTGCAATCCGGGCCTTGCAGCGGTTCCGCCTTCAGCATGTTCAGATGACGTTCCGCCCCGAACAGAATTTCCGCCGAGGCGATGGCCTCGCGCGCCGCCCGCCCCAGGCCGGGGACGCCATCCTCGCCGATACCGACGATGCTCAGCCAGCGTTCCATTCACCCCTCCCCGCCCGTGGCCAGCGCGTTGAGTGCCGCCGCCGCCATGGCACTGCCGCCGCGGCGCCCGCGCACGACGATGCAGGGCAGACCGCTATCGATCAGGGCCTGCTTGGCCTCCGCCGCGCCGACAAAGCCCACGGCCATGCCAATGATCAGCGCCGGGGGCGGGGCGCCCTCCTCGACAATCTCCAGCAGGCGGAACAGGGCTGTCGGCGCATTGCCGATCACCGCGACCGCCCCGCCCAAATGGGGGCGCCAGGCCTCCACCGCCATGGCCGAACGCGTCGTTCCCGCCTTTTTCGCGGCTTCGGCCATGCCGTCGTCGTTGAGGGTGCAGATCACCGCATTCGCAGCGGGCAGGCGGGAACGGATGATCCCTTCGGCCACCATGCGGCAATCGGCCAGCACCGGCGCGCCGCGACTGAGCGCCGCCTGCCCGCCTTCGGCCGCGCCGGGGCTCTGATACAGATCGTCGGCGATATCGATCATGCCGCAGGCATGGATGACCCGCATGGCCACCGCCCGCGCGGGCCCCTCCAGCCCCGGCAACGGAGCCTCCGCCCCGATCCGGGCGAAGGATTCCCGATAGATGGCGGCCGGATCGCGCAGGTAATCCATGATCAGGAACCGTCCTGCAGCTTCTTCAGCGTCACCGGCCCCAGCGGGTGATCGGCATGGGGATAGGGGTGATGGTGGTGATCATGCCCGTGATGATGGTCGTGGTGGTGATCGTGACCGTGGTGGTCATGGCCGTGATGGTGACCGCCGCCCTGCCCTTCGCGCGCGGCCAGCCCTTCCACGTGATGGTGGTGGCTTTCCTGCGGCAGGCCGATCTCGGCCTCGAAGCCGAGTATCTGTTCGCGGTATTTGCACATCTGACAATTCATCAGATTGCGCCCTTCCTCGATCTCGCGAATGCGCTCCAGCACCGTTTCGATCACCTGGGGATGATCGTTCAGATAGCCGGCCTTGACGAATTCGATATCGGGATGACGGGCGGCGACGATATCGGTGTGATCGTAGATGCGCTGCACCAGAATGCCGTTGAAGAGGAAATAGGGGAAAACGACAATCCGCCGGAAACCGAGACGGGCGGCCCGCTCCAGCCCCGGCTCGACCAGCGGGAAGGTCACGCCCGAATACAGCGTTTCCCCCCAGCCGAAACCGAAACCTTCCCACAGAAGGCGCATGACCTTGGCGACATTGGAATTGGCATCCGGGTCCGAGGCGCCGCGGCCCACCACCGCCAGCAACGTATCGGCGGCGGGGATGTCGCCCCCGGCGGCATCGAGCGCTTCTTCGATCCGCGCCCCGGCGGCCTTGACCATGCGCGGATCGATCGCCAGCTCCCGCCCGTAATGAATCTCCACACCCTCATGCGAAGCCTGATAGGTGTTCAGCACCGAGGGGATATCGTTCTTGGCATGGCCGGCGGCGAACAACATGCCCGGCACGGCGAGGATACGCTCACAGCCCTGTTCGCGCAGACGGTCCAGCCCGTCGCGAATGATCGGGGTGGCGAATTCCAGATAGCCGTATTCGACCGGCTGCGGCGCCAGACGTTCGCGCAGCAGCGCCGCCAGGCGGGCAAATTCCGCCACCGCCCGTTCATCGCGGCTGCCGTGGCCGCATAGCATAATTCCGGTCTTGCTCATCTCTGCCTGCCTTTCCCTGCAAACTCATAACCCGCGAATACGCCGGCAACAATGCCCTTGCACATGTGTCGTAATTTTGAATGATCGGCACCCATGATCCATGGGCCTGTCATAACCGATCCCCTTGCCCGGGCGCTGCTGGTCGCCCTTGCGGCGCTGGCCTTCGATGCGGCGATCGGCGATCCGCCCGCCCTTTACCGCCGCCTGCCGCATCCGGTGGTGCTGATCGGCCGGCTGATCGGCTGGGCGGATACCCGTTTCAACCGTCCGGACCGCCGCCCCGTCATGAACCGCGCGGCCGGGCTTGCCGTCGCCCTGTTCGTCGTCCTGACCGCCGTATTGGGCGGTGCGGCCATTGCCCGGCTCGGCGGCTGGCTGGACGAACGGGCCGGTGCCGGCTGGCTGATCGAGGGGCTGACGGCCTCCGCCCTTCTGGCCGGACGCAGCCTCAAGGAACATGTCATCGCCGTCGCCGCCGGGCTGGAACGCAGCCTGGCGGACGGACGTCGCGCCGTTTCGGCGATTGTCGGCCGCGATCCCGACAGCCTCGACGAGGCCGCGGTGGCCCGGGCCGCGGTGGAATCGGCGGCGGAAAACTTCTCCGACGGGCTGGCGGCACCGCTGTTCTGGCTGCTGATCGGCGGCCTGCCGGGGTTGTGCGCCTATAAGGCCGTCAACACCCTGGACAGCATGATCGGCCATCTCAGCCCCCGTTACCGTCATTTCGGCTGGGCGGCGGCGCGCATCGACGATGCCGCCAATTTCATCCCCGCCCGTCTCAGCGCCCTGTTGCTGGCCGCTGCCGGCGCCTTGCTCGGCCGGGGCCGGGCGGCTCTGGCCGCCGCGTTGCGCGATGCCGGTCACCATCGCTCCCCCAATGCCGGCTGGCCCGAAGCGGCCATGGGCGGGGCGCTGGATCTGGCCCTGGCCGGCCCGCGCCGCTATGGCGAACGGGTGGTGGAGGATCCCTTCATCGGCGGCAGCGGCCCGGCCGATGCCGGCGCCATCCGCCGCGCCGTCTCGCTGCTCGATTCCGCCCGTCTGCTGATTGCCGCGGCGCTGACCGTCGCGCTGGCGCTGCGCCTGCTGTCGATAACCCTGTAAGCCGGCGATCATCGGGCCAGCCCCGCCACGGCCAGCAGCCGTTTCATATCGATATGGCGGATCAGGTGATCGGCCAGATCGTCGAGTACCCGCTCGATCCCCTCCTCATATGCCCCTGTGGCCTGAAAACCGCCATTGAGACGGCGCAGAAAATCCCGCCGCCAGTCATCGGCGGCAAACAAGCCGTGAAGATAACAGCCCATGATGCGCCCGTCGGCGCTGACGACACCGGCAGGGGCGCCGTTCTCGTCACGAAACGGCGCTTCGGCTTCCCTCGCCTGGCTGCGGCCGACATGCATTTCATACCCATGCAGGACATGGCCACTGCGCACACAGCGCAAGCGAGCCTCCCGCAGGACCTTTTCGCCCGTCAGCACCGTATCCACGGGCAGAAGATCCAGCCCATCCGCCGTGCCGGAGATCCCCTCGATACCGTCGGGATCGGCGATCCGCCGCCCGAGCATCTGCAGACCCGCACAAATGCCCAGCACATGACCGCCGCGACGCCAGTGGGCGCGGATATCCACATCCCAGCCCTGGGCGCGCAGAAAGGCCAGATCGGCCAGCGTCGCCTTGGAACCGGGCAGGACGACCAGATCCGCATCGCCGGGCAGGGCCTCGCCCGGCTGCAGGAAAATCAGCTCCACATCCGCCTCGGCCCGCAGCGGATCGAAATCGTCGAAATTGGCGATATGCGGCAGGCGGGGAATGCAGATCTTCACCCGGCGATGTGCGGACGCGGGGGGGGACGGATTTCCGCCCGCGCCCAGGGCCATGCTGTCTTCCGCCGGCAGGCGGGCGGCATCGGCGAACCAGGGCACCAGCCCCAGCCCCGGCCAGCCGCTGTGTTCCTCGATCATCCGCATGCCGGTTTCGAACAGGGCCGGATCGCCGCGAAACTTGTTGACGATAAAACCGCAAATCCGCGCGCGATCCTCTTCCGCCAGCACCGCGCCGGTACCGACGATCTGGGCGATCACCCCGCCACGGTCGATATCGCCGATCAGCACCACCGGCAGATTGGCGGCGGCGGCAAATCCCATATTGGCGATGTCGCGTCCGCGCAGATTGATTTCCGCCGGGCTGCCCGCCCCTTCGACCAGCACGATATCGGCGGAAGCCGCCAGACGGCGATAGGCCGCCAGCGCCTCTTCCAGCAGCGCCGGCTTATGGCGGTGATAGTCACGGGCCGAGAAACTGCCCCGGACCCGCCCGTTCACGACAAGCTGGCTTTGCCGTTCCCCCTGCGGTTTCAGCAGAACCGGATTCATATCGACATGCGCGGCCACGGCGCAGGCGCGCGCCTGCAGGGCCTGGGCGCGGCCGATTTCGCCGCCATCGGCCACCGCGGCATTGTTCGACATATTCTGCGGCTTGAACGGGCGCACCCGCAGGCCGCGCCGATGCAGGGCCCGGCACAGCCCGGCCACCAGCAGGCTTTTGCCCACATCCGAGCCCGTGCCCTGAAACATCAGCGCCGCCGTCATCAGAATTCGATGCCCTTCTGTGCCTTCACCCCGGCGCGGAAGGGATGTTTGATCTGCGTCATCTCGGTCACCAGATCGGCGGCTTCGATCAGGCGATCCTTCGCATTGCGCCCGGTGACCACCACATGCAGGTCGCGCGGGCGACCCTCCAGAAAGGAGACCACCTCCTCCAGATCGAGATGCTCATAACGCAGCACGATGTTCAACTCGTCCAGAATGACCATGTCATAGGCCGGGTTATCGCCCCGGCAGGCATCGATCATTTCCTTCGAGACCTCCCAGGCCCGTTCGGCGGCGGCGATGTCGCGGGCGCGGTCCTGGGTTTCCCAGGTGAAGCCCTCGCCCATGGTGCGGATGGTCACCTGATCGGGAAAACGTTCGAGCACCGCCCGCTCGCCGGTTTCCCATTTGCCCTTGACGAACTGCACGATACCGACGCGCATGCCATTGCCGATGGCCCGCGCCGCCAGGCCGAAGGCGGCCGTGGACTTGCCCTTGCCCTTGCCCGTATGGACAATCAGCAATCCCTTTTCGATGGTCTTGGTCGCGAGTATCTTGTCGCGCGCCGCCTTTTTCTTGCGCGCCTTTTCATTGGCGCGGGCGAATGCATCCTCCTGGCGGTCGCCGGTTTCGCTCATGCTGTCTCTCCCCTGATTTCGTCGATGATGGCGCGGGCATGGTTCAGCCGTGGCCGCCACAGGCCCCGTTCCAGCGCTTCATTGAACTTTTCGGCCATTTCCCGGCGGGCATCGGGATTGTGCTCGCGCAGGAACCGCTCCACCGCCGCATCGCCCAGATAGGCATCGAAAAGCAGATCGAAATGATGATCCTCGACCACCCTGGCGGTGGCGGCAAAGGCGAAGAGATAATCCACCGTCGCCGCCATTTCGAAAGCCCCCTTATAGCCGTGGCGCATGGCGGCGCGGATCCATTTGGGATTGGCCGCGCGGGCACGGACGATGCGCCCCACTTCCTCGCGCAGGGTGGCGATGCGCGGCCGTTCGGGGCGGGAATGATCGTTATGATAGATGGCAGGCTGCCGCCCCGACAGATGGCGCACCGCCGCGGCCATGCCGCCCTCGAACTGATAGTAATCGTCGGAATCGAGAATGTCGTGTTCGCGGTTGTCCTGATTCTGCACCACCGCCTCGGCCTCGCCGAGACGGCGGGAGAATTGCTTATGGGCAGGGCGCCCCTGCTGCCCGCCGCCATAGACATAACCGCCCCAGGCCAGATAAACCCCGGCCAGATCGGCATCGTCCTGCCAGCCGCCTTCGTCGATCATCGCCTGCAGCCCGGCCCCGTATGCCCCGGGTTTGGAGCCGAATACCCGGCTGCCGGCAAGCCGTTCGGCCTGCACCGCCTCCATGCCCGATGCCGCAAGCTCCCGCGCCTCGCGGCGGATGCGGGCGGCGATGGGATTGATCTCTTCCGGCTCATCGAGCCTTGCCAGGGCGCGCACGGCACTGTCGAACAGATCGATCTGTGCCGGAAAGGCATCGCGGAAAAAGCCGGATATGCGCAGCGTCACATCGATGCGCGGGCGATCGAGGATATCGGGCGGCAGGATCTCGAAACCGTTGACCCGGCCCGAGCCCTGATCCCATTGCGGACGCACCCCGATCAGCGCCATGGCCTGGGCGATATCGTCGCCGCCGGTGCGCATATTCGCCGTGCCCCAGGCCGAAAGTGCCAGGGCTCGGGGCCAGTCGCCATGCTCCTGACGGTGACGCTCCAGCAGCAGGGAGGCGCTTTTCCATCCCAACGCCCAGGCCGCCGGGGTCGGGACGGTGCGGCTGTCGACGGAATAGAAATTGCGCCCCGTGGGCAGCACATCGGGGCGGGCACGGGACGGCGCGCCCGAAGGGCCGGGTTCGAGAAACCGCCCCTCCAGCGCCCGAAGCAGCCCGGCGATTTCCCGCTCGCCGCAGGATTGCAGCAGCGGGCGCAGTTCGTCATCGATGTAACCGAGCACGGCACGGCTCTGTCCCCAGCCATCCTCCGGCCGCCGCCGCCCGGCGACCAGCTCCAGGGCCAGTATTTCCAGCCGCTCCACCGTATCGCCATGGCTGCGCCAGGCGCCGCACGGAAGATCGCCGAGGACCGGGGGGCGGGAGCCGGTCCAGGGATCGGCAAAGACACAGTCGAGCGGATCGAACCCTTCGCCCAGCTGCAGATCCGCCGCCAGAGCCCGGATCAGGGACGCATTGCGCCCATGCCCGTCATGACGCGGCAGGCGGGTCAGCGCCACCAAAAGCCCGGCAAGCTGTTCGCCCTCCGGTGCCTGGCCGAATACATGCAGCCCGTCGCGGATCTGCAGTTCCTTCAGTTCGCAAAGATAGTTGTCGATCTTGCTCAGCGCATCCTCGGCGGAGGCATCCTCGCCGATTCCGGCATCGCGGCCCAGACCGCTGATGCGCGCCAGCGACAGGATCTCATCGGCCAGATGGGCCAGGCGGCGCGGATCGACCCCGGCGGCATCGTAATATTCATCGACCAGCCGTTCGAGATCGGCCAGCGGACCGTAGGTTTCCGCCCGCGCCAGCGGCGGCGTCAGATGATCGACGATAACGGCGGCAGCCCGGCGCTTGGCCTGGGTGCCTTCGCCCGGATCGTTGACGATGAAGGGATAGATATGCGGCAGCGGCCCCAGCACCGCTTCCGGCAGACAGGCGGCGGACAGGGCCACGGCCTTGCCCGGCAGCCATTCGAGATTGCCGTGCTTGCCCATGTGAATAACGGCCTGCACGCCGGCGCGGGAGCGCAGATAAAAATAGAAGGCCAGATAACCATGCGGCGGCACCAGATCGGGATCGTGATAGGTGCGGACCGGATCGATGTTATAGCCGCGCGCCGGCTGGATGCCGATCCAGACATTGCCGAAACGGTGCAGGGGTAGCACGAAACCGCCACGGTCCTCATCGAAGAACGGATCCGCCCCGAACGCCCCCCATTGCCCTTCGATCGCCCGGCGCACTTCTGCGGGCAGGGTCTGCCATTGTCGCCTGTAGTCCTCCGCCGTCATGACGATGCCGCCGTGGCGCCGCCCCGGGGCATTGGTCGGCCCGGCGCGCAGCACATCCATCAGCGCCGCCGCATCCTCCAGACCGGCACCGGTATCGTAACCCGCCGCCGCCAGTGCCCGCAGCACCGTCACCGTTCCCGCCGGCGTATCCAGCCCGACGCCATTGGCCAGACGGCCGTCGCGGTTGGGATAATTGGCCAAAATCAGCGCCACGCGTCTTTCCCCCGCAGGGCTATGGCGCAGCCGCGCCCAAGCGGCCGCCAGCCGGGCGGTAAAACCGATCCGGTCGGCCACGGGCACATAGCCCGCCAGCGATATCTGACAGCGTTCGTCCCGCTCGGCCTCTCCCTTGAAGGAAACGGCCCGGGCAAGGATGCGCCCATCCACTTCGGGCAGGGAAACGTTCATGGCGATATCGCGCGCGCCGAGACCGTTTTTCCCCTGCCGCCACAACGCTTCGCCACTGGCGGAAAAAATCACCTGCAGAACCGGACAGTCCGCCACATCGAAGGGCCCCTGCCGCCTGCCCGCGCCCGGGGCGGAGACGGCGAAGGATGTGGCATTCAGAATGATGTCGGGGGGATTCCTGCGCAGGAGATCCGAGACGATTCCTGCCGATACCGGTTCTTTCAGGCTCTGGGCGAAAATGGGCAGAACATTCATCCCCTGCCCCTTCAGCGCCGCGATCAGGGCATCCACCGCCGCCACATTGCCCGCCAGCGCCAGTGCCCGGTAGAAGACCAGCGCCGCCAGCGGCGCCCCGTCCCGCCAGCCCGCGCGCAGGGCCTCGATATCCTCCGCCCCGTAAATGCCTGCATTCAGTACCGGCACCGGTTCGCGCCACGATCCGCCGCGCCCCAGCAGATGGGCGGCGAAGTCGAGGAAGGCGGCGGCATTTCCGGCACCGCCATGAACCAGATACTGCCACAGACGATGACAATCGCCCGCGGGCAGCGTGCTATGGGCGCTCAGCACCGGGTCGGGCTGATCGTCCCCCGGCAGCATGGCCAGCGGAATGGCGTTTTCAGCACAGATCCTGGTTATTTCCTCGACCCCGTAGCGCCAGTAATCGACACCGCCGAGCAGACGGACGATCACCAGCTTCGCATGGGCGATGATATCCTCGGCATAGATATCGACCGACAGATTGTGCCCCAGTTGCAGAATGCTGGCCAGGCGCAGGCTCGGCGCATCCTCGGGGCGATGGCGCTGTGCCGCGGCCAGCAGGGCAAGCTCTGTATCCGCCGCCGAAAGGAAAACGATATCGCCGGGGCTCTGGCCGAGATCGACGGCCTCGCTGCCATCGTCGACCTGTCCCGGTTTCGCCGCCAGAAGATGCATGTTCAGGCCGCCGCCCGTGCTGCGGCATCGGTAATGGCCTCGTGAACCGCCTGGCGGTCGATCCCGTGCAGCCCGATGACCACCAGACGGCCGCGCCGGGCCTCGCCGGCCTGCCAGTCACGGTCGAAATAATGCTGGAAACGGCTGCCGACCCCCTGCAGCAGCAGGCGCATGGGCTTGCCCCGCACGGCGAGAAATCCCTTGATGCGCAGGATATCGTGGCTGACGGCCAGATCCTTCAGCCGGGCGGTCAGCGGTTCGATGGCGGCGATCTCCGCCAGTTCGACCACGAAACTGTCGAAATCATCGTGTTCGTGATCGTCCTCTCCGTCATGATGGGAGGGACGGGAATGCAAATCCTCCTCCACCGCCGCGTCGAGGCCGATCAGCGCCGTCATGTCGATATCGCCATGGCGGGCCGGCAGCACCCGCACGCCGGGCCGGGCCCGCCTGCCGAGATCGGCCGTCAACGCTTCGAGCGTGTCCCGGTCGATCATATCCGCCTTGTTCAGGACGATCAGATCGGCACAGGCAATCTGATCCTCGAACAATTCCTCAAGCGGGCTGACATGATCGAGCATCGGATCGGCCCGGCGCTGTGCCTCCACCGCAGCCGGATCGGCGGCGAACAGACCATCGGCAAAAGCAGGCCCGTCGATGACCGCGATCACCCCGTCCACCGTTACCCGGGTGCGGATCTGCGGCCAGTTGAAGGCGCGCACAAGCGGCTTGGGCAGGGCCAGACCGGATGTTTCGATAATGATATGATCGGGCTTTTCTTCCCGGTTCAGAATATTCTCCATCACCGGCAGGAAATCGTCGGCCACGGTGCAGCAGATGCAGCCATTGGCCAGTTCGTAGACATCCTCCCCGGTGCAGCCGGGATCGCCGCAGCCCTTGAGGATTTCCCCATCGACACCGAGATCGCCGAATTCATTGATGATGAAGGCCAGACGCCGCCCCTCTGCCTGATCGATCAGGCGGCGGATCAGCGTCGTCTTTCCGGCGCCGAGAAATCCGGTGATGATGGTTGCGGGAATTTTCCTGTATTCCGGCATGCGCGCCTCCTCAATCGTTGCGGCATCGTTGCGGCCCGACCCTTCACTGCACTGCAGCGACGGCATTTCCTGGCCGCGGGATCCGGCATGCCGGTCCGCCTGGGCGCATCCTGCGCACGGAACGTCTCCCACCGAGGGTTCCGCGGCCAGCCCCGAGGAGGTCTCCTGGCTCATATCCCGGCAACGGGCCCCTTCCCGGTTTCACCTGTACGGATCGTCCAGTGGGTTTCGCCCGTCCCCTGGCCGTCTGGCGGCTGCGCCTTCCGGCCGGATATTCACAGTTGCGGGGGCAGCGCCGGTCTTGGCCGCACCGGATCCTGCAAAAACAGCGATCGCACGGCCGCACCGGACTTCCCTCTTCTCGGGAGAGGCAACCTAACACGGAAAGAACGCCGCCGCCAATATCCCATGCCGGGGATATGCCGCCGATACGATCCCGGCCCTCAGAAGCGTGAAAAACGCACCCGCATCTGCCCGGCATCGTCCTGATGCCAGCCCGTGCCGGTCCAGCCATCGCCAAGAAGCCGTGCAATCCCGTCAAGATCCTCTGCTGCGACCAGGCGTTCCTGCCCCGCCGGCCGGGGCTGCGCCGCCACCATGTCCGCCGCCATGTCCCGGTAGAGGACGAAGCGGGCCAGCCCGCCGTATTTACGCGCCAGGCCGCTGATATGCAGACCGCATTTCATCAGGCTGCGCCAACTGGCGTAATTGCGCGGATCGACCGTCGAGACGACATGGCGGCGGCCCAGTGCCAGCGCCTGTTCCATGCGGAAGCGGGTCAGGAAATACTGAATGCGCCGGCCGCGGCAGGCGTGATCGACGGTGGCGCCTGCCAGATGGGCCACTTCGGGCCAGTCCTTTTCCGCCAGCCCGGCATCGGGGCCGAGATTATAGCCCCCGGGACGCGGCAGGCCGAGCACCGCATAGGCCATCATCGCCCCCTTTTCGTCGAACAGGCCCCATATCCGCCCGCGAAAACCGAGATGCTCGCGAAAGAAATCGTCCGTGTCGGGCTTGACCAGACCGGCAACGGGGGCCGTTCTGAGCGCCGCCTTGTGCAGGGCGACGATCGCGGCGAGATCGTCCTCGCCGAGGCGATCCAGGTAGAGACCCTGCGCTTCCCCCTCCGTCAGCAATTCACCCCGGCAGGCCATGATCAATCCTCGATCACTTCGGCATAGTTGAGCAGATTGACCGGCGGATAGATGCCGAGGCGACGGGCCACCTTCATACGGATAATCAGGCTGAAGCGTTTCAGGGTTTCGATCGGCATGTCCGCCGGATTGCGCCCTTCCACCAGAATCTGCTGTGCCTTGAAGGCGGTCAGCCGCCCGACATTGTAATAGCGCGACACCAGCCCCATCAGCGCATCGGCGCTGCGGATCGACAGTTCGGCCGCGGCAAAGGTCGGCAGCCCCGCCTCCAGCGCCAGCCGGGTATAACGGCGGCGGTGAACGCCGATAAACGTATCCGGACCGATATAGAGCATATCGACCCTGGCCTGCGCCGCCTTGTTCACCAGCCCCGGCAGGGCATCCGGATCCGGCTTGCCATCGCCATCGAGGGGAACCGGCAGGTCGAGCACGGAAAACCCCATTTTCCGGCCGAGATCGATCAGCCGGCCGGTAATGGCGACGGAATTTTCCTCAAGCGGATTGTAGATCGAGCCCAGCGTCTTCAGCGTCACATAGGATTGAATGGCCTTGATCTGCGTCGGCAGGGGCACGATGTGGGTCACACCGGTGACATTGCGCCTGGAGGAGGAAAAATCAGGCACCACCCTGGCGCCGTCGGGCGAGGAGACCATGGTGAACAACACCGGGATATCGGTAATGTGGCGGGCGGGATCGACGGCATCGTAAGGCCCCACCACCCCCAGTGTCGTCGGCGTCCCCCAGGTGTAGACGAGATCCGGCTTCAGCCGGCGGATCTCGGCCACGAAGCCGGGGATGCGGCTGCGTTCCCGCTCCAGGCTGCGCACGGTAAGCTCCACGGGAATATTGTGCTCGGCCAGATAATCCTTGAATCCGGTCTCCACCTCGGTCGGACCGCGCCATAACAGCATATAGATGCGATAAGGCGGTGCCGCCCCCGCCAGGGATCCGAACCCCGCCGCCGCGGCCGTCGTGGCCATGGCGGACAACAGGCTGCGCCGGCTCACCTTCATTTCTGCACCTCCCGTCCTGTCCGGGCCGGAAAAAACGCAAACACCAGCGCCAGCAGGATGCCTGCCATGGCTACGATGCTTCCGATACCGGCCATCGCCCAGGCATAGCCCCATTGCTTGAGCATGGCGGCAACGGCGAACGGCCCCAAAGCCGCCCCCATCCGTTCGAGAAGACGGAAAACGCCGAAAACCGTTCCCTGGCCGATCCTTTGGCATTCAGCGGCGCAAACCTCCGACACCAGGGCCAGTTGCGGGGCGATGCTGACCGACTGGCCGATGCCCAGACCGACCACCGCCCACAGGATCATCCAGAAGTTTTCCTCGCGCAGAATACCCGCCATGGCAAGGCCCGATATCAGGCCGCCGAGCGCGACGAACAGGACCCGGTGCCCATACAGATCCGCCAGCCGCGCCGCCAGGGGCGACAGAACGATCATGGCGATGCCATACACCATCATGACCCGGCCGATCTCGGACTGGCTGCTGTCGAGCAGCGTCAGATAGAGCGGGGCCAGATAGAAAAGAAAACCGGTCAGGATCATCTTCGCCGGAATGGCGCCGAAAACCACCAGGGCCAGAAAGCGGAAATTGCCGAGCACGCTGAGCGCATCCGCCCATGTGATGCGCCTGACGGAATGTTCGCGGTGCCGGTCGGGGCCGAGAAACTGCAGCACGAACAGAACGGAAAGCAGCGCCAGCCCGGCGCCGACGATAAAGGTGGCCCTGAAACCGATGCGGTCGGCGAGAACGCCGCCAATAGCCGGCCCGGCAATGGCCGCGGCCATAATGCCGCCGACGAAAATCGCCATGCCCTGGGCACGGCTGCGGGTATCCGTATTGTCGATCACATAGCCCTGACAGGCGACAAACACGATGCCATAGCCTGCCGCCACCATGATGCGCCACAGCAGCAACTGATAGAGATCGCCGGCGAAACCGGTCATCGCCAGCCCGATACAGGAGAGCGCCGCCCCGGTGATGAAGGTGGTGCGCCGCCCGACCCGTTCGGACCAATACCCTGCCGGAGGCTGGATCAGGGCCACCACCGCCATGAAAACGGCAATCGGCAGGCCGAGCACGGCTTCTTCGCTCAATCCCGGTACCGGACGGTAGAGATCGCGCATATAGACCGGCAGAAAGGGCCGGGACAGTTCCTCGGCAATGGCAAACAAAAACAGCGGCGTGCGGATAAACACAAGGGAACGTCGCGGCGACGCCGGGGAAAGCGACCGGTCATCGCCGTCCGTTGCCACGGGGGGATGCATGGCCCCGAAATAGGCATTGGAAAATTTTCCCCACAACCAGCTCAGCGGTGCCCTTCTGCCCCCGCCCTGATCGACACGGGCAAAAAACCCGTGCAGCGTGTGCACGGGCCCCGACACGCTGGTCGTGATCAGAAACAACAGCAGTTCGAAGGCGATCAGCACAGAAACGATGAAGACGATAAAGACATCGAAAAACATGCTCTCCAGCGCCCGCGAGATGAAGGCGCGATCCACCCCGACATGCAGAAAGCCTGCCACGCCATCCGGCCCCCTTACAGGCAACTGTGTATCGTAATAGGCGGCACCGGCCAATGCCCCGCCACTGCCCGCGCGAACCGTGCCTTCCCGCCAGTTTTCGGGCAGATTACCGTAGGAATAGAGGATTTTGCCCTGCCTGTCGGTCGCGGCGATATAGCGCAGTTCGCCGTTATCGCGCATGGCGGCGGCAAAAAGATCATCGACCCCACGCAGCTTTTCATAGGGAATTCTGTAGCCCAGCGCCTTTTCGATGGGGGCGAGAACGGATCGGCCGATCGTCTGTGCCTTGCTTTCCAGTTCGGGAACCAGATTGCGCTCGAACAGACGCAGGGCGATAACCGATACGGCCAGGGATGCCACAAGCAACGCGACGATGGTGATGGCGAACAGCCTGGCATTGAGCCCGCTGCCGGTTGCAGCCTTCATGAACGCTCCCTTTCCTTGCCGACCAGCAGGGGCACGACGTTCGATCCCCCGGCATGCACATCCTCTCCCTTGCCGTCATGGCTGCCATCCCCGGTCGGATCGGCCGTTGCATCCTCCGCTGCGCCCTGCCCGGCATCGGCGGCATCCCCACCTTCCCCGGTCGCGGTTTCATCGCTTTCCGTTTCAGAGATGGCAGTGCCGGTCTGCCCGTAAGGATTCATGCCCCGGGTCAGCAGCAATACGGCCAGGGCGGCGGCAAAAACCGAAATGCCGAAAACGATGGCTGAATATTCGGCCAGCTCGCGGCCGATTCGTTGTAATTCGGCATCGAAATAGGATTTTGCATAGCGAATGGCCAACCCGCCGGATAGCCTGCCGAAATTATTGCTGATCGGCACGCCGACCAGAAAACTGTCCTTGTCGTTCAGCTCCCAGGCCTTGCCTTTGGCATGGCGCAGGGCATCCAGCAGCTTCGGCGACACCTTCGCACCGGCCCCGCCCGGGCGGGTGCTGTAAAGCACCGTGCCGTCCGTATCGAAAATCTCGATGCTCAGAATCTGTTCGTCCCGCCGCCTTTCGCGCGTGATCAGATCCTGCATGTTCTTCAGGGCCGGCAGCGGAAGGCCGATATTCATGCCTGTTTCCGCCGCCGCCTTCAGATCCCGGGCGATGACCTCGAATTTGGAACGCTGCAGGGCGCTGAATGTTTTTTCATACTTGAAATAATTCAGCAGGGAAATCAGCACCAGGGAAAACCCCAATACCAAAACAATGGCAGCAAAGGCTTTGGCGGCAACGCCAAATCTCGCCATTGACCCCTCCGCTACGTTAAAATCGGCACCACGCAAAATCCTGCAATTCCGGGAAAACAGATTACCGGCGCTTGCCCCCAAAGTCAGCCTTTAGAATTTTTTTTGCATATTCATATGTCTTATTGTATACATGTCATGTCATAGCACACAACGTAAGGAATATGCTTTTCCGGAAGGATCACTTCGTTAGCCATATACAGATCGGCAAAGGAATAATGTCCTGATTCTGAGTGTCGCATCCCGAAGGCGAACAAGCGGCTCGAACCATATCCGGAATAATCGCGGTTTTCGTCAGTGTGCGCCGGATCAAATCAGAATGACCGGTACGACGGGTGAATTAAGGGGAATCTGCGCCCGACAACTATAACTTATGTTTCATGTGCAAAGATTGTCACAAGGGGAACGGGAGGAAAAGATGATCAAGCAGGCTGTGGAAAGAGGGGGATATTTTCCGGCCGCGGACGTGGTTTCACGGCACCGCCCGTCCCACCCCCAGCGCACGATCCGGCTTGAACGGGCTCCCGAACACCCGCCGCAGCCGACGAATGAAAAGCGCCCGACTACGCCGCCCATGCCGGGGCGCGGCATAACCGCCTCCTTCCATGCCATTTCCGGCCCGGTGATCGATGTCAATCTCAGCGCCCTGTCCAGCAACTATCATTTCCTCAGAACGATGCTGGGCAGGACGGAGCTTGCCGCCGTCATCAAGGCCGATGCCTATGGGCTGGGCATGGTGCATATCGCCGAAACCCTTTATCGCCAGGGCTGTCGCATTTTCATGGTCGCCCAGCCCGAGGAAGGGGCCTGCCTGCGCAGGGCCATGGGCAAGCGCCGTGCCGCCATCTATGTCCTGAACGGTCTTTCCCTGTGTTCGCCGGCCGATTTCGCCGCCTACGACCTGATTCCGGTCATCAGCAACCGTCGCGATGCCGAAATCTGGGCCGGGCACGACCGTCGCATCCGCCCGGCTGCGATTCAGCTCGAAACCGGGCTCAACCGCCTCGGCTTCAAGCCCGAGGAAGCATTGCGCCTGATCGAGGATGCGGATATCCGCAACGGTCTGGATGTGCGTTTCTGGATGAGCCATCTTGCCTGTGCCGAAGTACCGGGATCCGATTTCAACCTGATGCAGTTGCAGAATTTCCGCCAGGCGCTGGCATCGCTGCCGGACGCCGCGGCCAGCCTTGCCAACTCGGCCGGCACCTTTCTGGGCCGGGATTATCATTTCGATCTCGTACGCACCGGCAGCGCCCTGTATGGGGTCAATCCCCGGCCCGGTCAGGCCAATCCGATGCGTGAAGTGGTGCGCATGCGCGCGCCGATTCTGCAGGTGAACGACACCCCCGCAGGGGCGGGCATCGGCTATGGACTGACCGTGCGCCTCGAACGGCCCTCGCGCATTGCCGTCATCGCCGCCGGTTATGCCGACGGCTATATGCGCAGCCTCTCCAACCGCGCCGAAGTCGCCATCGGCCGCCACCGCGCCCCTGTCGTCGGACGGGTATCGATGGATGTCATCATGGCCGATGTTACCGATATTCCCGACCATCTGCTCCGCCCCGGAAAGATGGCCGATCTGATCGGCGGCAATGTCCCGCTGGAAGAAGTGGCCGACTGGGCGGATACCGCACCGTTTGAAATCCTCACCGGAATCGGCAAACGTTCACGAATTATTTACACTGGCGAAGGCTAACTGATGTTCCTGTATTCGGGAAAACATCAGGATCAGGGCCTTCGTTCATGCCTTCGAAAATCATTGGCATCCTGGACCACCGCAAGCGCCGCCGGGACAAACGCCGCACATCGCCACGGCTGCACATCCGGCTGCAGGGCGCGGAATATCTGACTGAAAACTGGTCCCTCGGCGGTTTCCTGATCGATGGTTATGCGGGGCCGCTGAAACCGGGCCAGGAATGCAGCGTGGAAATCTCGAGCGAAGTCCGCGGCAAGGCAGTGACCGTTCAGGCCGATATCGAAGTCATGCGCATCGACAGGGATGCCGGCGAGCTGGCCGCCCATTTCATCCGTTTCCCGCCAGGACAATTCGAGCTTCTCGAAAAAATTTCCACCCGCGGGCTGCTGTAAAGTCATCCGTCAGGGATCACAACCGTTTGCGCAGGGCTTCCTTCACCCGCTCATCGGCAAAGGCAGCATCGATCGCCATGGCCGTGATCCTGCGAAGCGCCGTTTCATCGAGCGCGAAATGCTCCGCCGCCCGGGCATATTCCCGCCCGATGCTGGTATGGAAATAGGGCGGATCGTCCGAGTTTAGCGACACCCGACACCCCGCCTGCAACAGCTGCGGCAGCGGGTGGCTGTCATAATCATCGTAAACACCTGTTGCGATGTTGCTGCCGGGGCAGACCTCCAGCATGATGCCACGGGCGGCAATCTCCTCGATCAGGGCCGGATCCTCCACCGCCCGCACGCCATGCCCCAGCCGCGACACCGGCAGGCTGTCGAGTGCGGCGCGCACGCTTTCGGCACCGCAGACCTCGCCCGCATGCACGGTACAGGACAGACCGTTGTCATGGACCAGACGGAATGCCGGGGCGAAATCGGCGGGAGAGAATTGCGCCTCGTCCCCGCCCATGCCGAAACCGACCACATAGTCATGGGGATGGGTCACCACCTGCCGGGCCACCTCCATTGCCCGCTCGGGGCCGAAATGGCGTACACAGGTGACGATCAGCCGCCCGGTTATGGCGAAATCCCGTGCGGCATCCTCGATGCCTGCGGCAATACCGTCAAGATGCGCACCATAGCTCATGCCATTGGCGGCGGCATGATCGGGCGAGGACATCACCTCGACATAGATCGCCCCTTCCGCCGCACAGGCGCCGAGATATTCATAGACCACATCGCGATAATCCCGCGGCGTCCGGATGACGGCGGAGGCTAGATCGTAAGCTTTCAGGAAATGCCGGAAATCGCTCCACAGGAAACCGCCGCGATCGTCGAACAGCCCCTCCGGCAGCGTCATGCCGTTGCGCCTTGCCAGACGGCGCACCAGACCGGGGCCGGCGGCGCCTTCCAGATGGCAATGCAATTCCGCTTTCGGCACGTCCCGGGCCGCCGTCATATCATCGCTTTTCCGTGATCGAGCGGCGCGATCCCCAGATGGGCCGCGATCGTCTGGCCGATATCGGCAAAGCTGTCGCGCCGCCCCGCCGGACCGGGCGGCACCGCCGGCCCGAAGAGGATCGCCGGCACATATTCGCGCGTATGATCCGTACCGGCGAAACAGGGATCGCAGCCATGATCGGCGGTAATCACAACCATATCCCTGTCGCCGAGCAAGGCCTGCAGTTCCGGCAGGCGGGCATCGAAGGCCTCCAGCGCCCGGGCATAGCCTTCCGCATCGCGGCGATGGCCGTAGAGCATGTCGAAATCGACGAAATTGGTAAATATCAGTGCCCCGTCAGGGGCCTCCGCCACGGCGGTCAGGGTTGCATCGAACAACGCCTCGTTGCCATCGGCCTTGATGCTGCGCGTTATGCCGCGATGGGCATAGATGTCGGAGATCTTGCCGATGGCGATCACCTCATGCCCGGCCTCCTGCAACCGATCCAGCAATGTCGGGGCGGGCGGCGGCACCGCATAATCGCGCCGATTGCCGGTCCTTTGAAAATCCGCCGCGCTCTTGCCGATAAAGGGCCGCGCGATCACCCGGCCGATATTGTATGCATCGACCAGCCTGCGGGCGATCAGGCAGGTTTCATACAACCGCCCGAGGCCGAAATGCGCCTCATGGGCCGCGATCTGAAATACACTGTCGGCTGAGGTATAGACGATGGGCTTGCCGGTCCGGATATGTTCCTCTCCCAGCCGGGCAATGATCTCCGTGCCCGAAGCATGGCAGCAGCCCAGCACGCCGGGCAGCCCCGCCCGCTCGATCAGCTCCTCGATCAGTTCCGGGGGAAAACTGTTTTCCGGATCGGGGAAATAGCCCCATTCGAACAGCACCGGCACGCCGGCCATCTCCCAATGGCCGCTTGGCGTATCCTTGCCCCGGCTACGCTCCGCCGCCCAGCCCCAGCGCGCTTTTGGACCGGCGGATCCGGGCATCAGCGTTGGTACATGCACGCCGCTGGCCCCTTCCAGCGCCGCGCCGAGACCCAGCCGGGACAAATGCGGCAGATGCAGCTTCCCCCCGTTGCGGGCACGATGGGAGGCGATGGAGCCCAGCGTATTGGCCCCGTCATCGCCGAAGGCCATGGCATCGGGTGCCGCGCCGATACCGAGGGAATCGAGCATCAGCACGATGGCGCGGCTCATTGCCCGTCTCCCAATTGCGCAAGAAAGCGCCGGAGCAGCCTTTCCAGCCGGGATGCCGCCTCGGCGCTTTCGCTCAGCGTTTCCGCATGGCTCAGGGCATTTCCGGTCATGCCGGCCGCCAGATTGGTGATCGTCGAGACCGCCGCCACCCGCATGCCGCAATGCACCGCCGCCAGACATTCGGGCACGGTGGACATGCCGACCGCATCGCCCCCCAAAACACGTATGGCGCGGATCTCCGCCGGGGTCTCGAAATTCGGCCCCAGACAGAAGAAATACACCCCTTCATGCAGATCGATCCCCTCCCCTGCCGCGGCATCGCGCAACAGGGCCTGCAGTTCGGGATCGTAGGCGCGGGTCATGTCGAAGAAGCGGGGGCCCACCGCCGCGTCATTGGCACCGGCCAGCGGGCTGATGCCTGTGAAATTGATATGATCGGTGATCATCATCAGGCTGCCCGGCGGCATATCCTCATGCAGGGAGCCGGCGGCATTGGTCAGCAGCAGCGTCCTGCAGCCGATGCCATGCAGCAGGCGTACGGGTATGGCCAGATCGCGGGGATCGTGGCCTTCATACAGATGCATGCGCCCCTGCATGCAGGCAACGGTGCAACCGCCAAGATCGCCGATGACCAGCCGCCCGGCATGGCCCTGAATGGTGGGCACGGGGAAGCCCGGCAATTGATCGTAGGGAACGATCAGCGGGTTTTCGATCTTTTCGGCCAGGGCACCGAGGCCGCTGCCCAGAACCAGGGCCACGGCCGGCCTTCGACCGCCGAGGCGGGAGAGAACCGTTGCAACGGCCGCATCGTGGGACGATGCCATTTCAGCGTTCCTTCACATAGGGCACGCCAATGGCCTTGGGGGCCACCGCCTTGCCGATGAAGCCCGCCAGCAGCACCACCGTCAGCACATAGGGCAGAGCCTGGATGAACTGCACGGGAATTTCGCCGATCAGCGGCAGGGACACCCCCTGCAGGCGGATGGCGACGGCATCGAGAAAGCCGAACAACAATGCCGAAAGCATCGCGGGCACCGGACGCCACTTGCCGAAAATCAGCGCCGCCAGGGCGATAAAGCCCTTTCCCGCCGTCATCTCGCGGATAAAGCCCGCGCTCTGCGCCGTTGCCAGATAGGCCCCGGCAACCCCCGTCAGCACCCCGCCGCAGGCCAGGGCCATATACCGCATTTTCGCCACGGAAATACCGGCGGTATCCACCGCTTCCGGGTTTTCGCCGACGGCGCGCAGCCTCAGGCCGAAGCGGGTACGATAGAGGATCCACCAGACCAGAGGCACCGCCAGAAAGGCGGCATAGACGAGGATATTGTGTCCGCTGAGCAGCTCCGAATAGATGCCGCCGATCACCGGCACATCGGCCAGGGCCGCCGCCCCCGGAAATTCGAGCGACTGGAACCGGGCCGATGGCGGCAAGGGCGGTGTCTGTCCGCCACGCGAAAACCAGGCGATGCCTAGAATGACCGTCAGCCCCGAGGCCAGAATATTGATGGCGACACCGGAGACGATCTGATTGCCGTTATGGGTGACACAGGCGAAGCCGTGCACCATCGCCAGGGCCATCGACACGCCGACCCCCGCCAGCAGGCCGATCCAGACCGATCCCGTCACATAGGCTGCGGCGGCGGAAGCGAAGGCTGCCGCCAGCATCTTGCCCTCCAGCCCGATATCGACAACGCCGGAGCGTTCGGAAAACAAACCCGCCAGCGATGCCAGCACCAAAGGCACCGAAACCCGCAGCGTCGAATCCAGTATCAGAATGAACAAGGTGAAATAATCCATCTCAACCCCCGGCCCGCATCAGGGCAATCCGCCGGAATATCGCCAGCAATTGCGGCTTGAACAGATATTCGAGCGCGCCGGCGAACAAAATGACCAGCCCCTGGATCACCACCACCAGATCGCGTGTGATCCTGGGAAATTCGAACGACAATTCCGCCCCGCCCTGATAGAGCGCGCCGAACAACAGCGCCGCCAGCAGAATGCCGACCGGATGGCTGCGCCCCATCAGCGCCACGGCAATGCCGACGAAACCGTAACCGGCGGTGAAGTTCAGCAGCAGGCGGTGCTGCACGCCGAGGATTTCATTGAGGCCGAGAAACCCGGCCAGCGCGCCGGAAATCAGCATGGAAATGATGATGTTGCGCACCGGGGAAATGCCGGCGTAACGGGCGGCATTCTCGTTCTGACCGACCGTGCGCAGCTCATATCCCCAGCGGGTATGCCAGATGAACAGCCACACCAGCACCAACAGCGCCAGCGCCCACAGAAAGGACATGTTCAGCGGCGAGGGCTCGAAGGATATCCCGAACCAGCCGAGCATCTCGTGGATGAAGGGCAGCCAGGCGTTCTCGGCAAATTCACGGCTTTCCGGCGACATCTGCCCCGGCTTGATAAAGATATTGACCAGCAGATACACCATCAGGGTCGAGGCGATGAAATTGAACATGATGGTGGTGATGACGATATGGCTGCCGCGTTTGGCCTGCAGATAGGCGGGAATAAAGGCCCAGGCCGCGCCGAACAGGCCCGCCGCGATCATCGCCAGCGGCAGGATGACGTAGAAGGGCTGCCCGTCGAAGGCCAGCACCACCAGCCCGACCCCCAGCCCGCCAAGATAGGCCTGGCCTTCGCCGCCGATGTTGAACAGGCCGCAATGAAAGGCCACTGCCACCGCCAGGCCGGTGAAGATGAAATTGGTGGTGTAGTAGAGGGTATAACCGATCGCTTCCTGAAAACCGAAAGCGCCCCAGAGCAGCACCTTCACCACTTCAAGGGGGTTTTCGCCGATCAGCACCACGACCAGCCCGCCGACCAGCAGCGCCACGATCACATTGATCGCAGGCAGCAGGGCGATTTCCGCCCATCGCGGCAGGCGCCCTTCCTTCAGAACACTCGATGCGGTACTCACGCCTGCGCCCCTTCCCTTGACGGCCCGTCCCGGCGGGGATCGACCCCCGCCATCATCAGACCCAGCAGTTTTTCATCGGCCTCCGCCGGATCGACCTCACCGACGATGATTCCGTCGAACATCACCAGAATACGGTCGGACAACGACATGATTTCATCCAGTTCCACCGACACCAGCAGCACCGCCTTGCCGGCATCGCGCATCTCGATGATCCGCCGGTGAATGAATTCGATGGCGCCGATATCGACACCCCGTGTCGGCTGTCCGACCAGCAGCAGGTCCGGATCGCGTTCGATTTCGCGCGCCAGTACGATCTTCTGCTGATTGCCGCCGGAAAAATTCGCCGCCGGCAAGGCCGGATCGACCGGGCGGACATCGTATTTTTCCATCAGGTGCAGGCAGTTCTCCCGGATGCGCCGTTCATCCATCAAGATGAGCCCGTTGAAGAGCGGATCGTCCTGACGGCCGAGAATCGCCGCCTCCGCCGCCGAAAAGCTGCTGACCAGCCCCAAGCGGTTGCGGTCTTCCGGCACATGGCCGAGCCCCTGGGCACGAATCCCGCGGGCGTCGGCCGGATGAGCGGCATCGTATGCATGACCGTTGAAGACAAAGCGCCCGCCCGAAGGCGGCTGCATCCCGGCCAGAACCTCCAGCAATTCACTCTGCCCGTTCCCGGCGACGCCGGCAATGCCGACGATCTCCCCGGCGCGGACGGAAAAACTCACCCCCTTGAGACGCTGCACCCCGTTGGCATCGGTCATCGCCAGATTGTCGGTTTCCAGCACCGTGGCGGCCGGATGGGCCGGTGTCTTGTCGACGCGCAGCAGAACCTTGCGCCCGACCATCAGTTCCGCCAGTTCCTCGGGCGAGGTTTCCGCCGTTACCCGATGCGCGACCATTTCACCATGGCGCATGACCGACACGTAATCGGTGATTGCCATGATCTCGCGCAGCTTGTGGGTGATGAAGACGATGGTTTTTCCCTGAGCCTTCAGCGCCGCCAGAATACGGAACAGATGATCGGCCTCCTGCGGGGTCAGCACGCCGGTAGGTTCGTCAAGAACCAGAATATCGGCGCCGCGGTACAGCGCCTTGAGAATCTCGACCCGCTGCAGCAACCCCACGGAGAGATCGCCGACCACGGCATCGATATCGACCTGCAGTTCGTATTCCCGCTCCAGCCGCTGCAGGGCGGCCCGGGCGGCGCGCACCCCTTCGGCCAGCAGAAAGCCGCCTTCGGCACCGAGAACGATGTTCTCCAGCACCGTGAAGGTATCCACCAGTTTGAAATGCTGGAAAACCATGCCGATGCCGGCGGCAATGGCCGCTTGCGGATCGCGGATCTTCGTTTCGCGGCCATTGATGAAAATGGTCCCGGAACTGGCCTGGTAATAGCCGTAGAGAATGCTCATCAACGTCGATTTTCCGGCACCGTTCTCGCCGATGATGCCGTGCACGCTGCCCTTGCGCACGCGCAGGCACACATCCTTGTTGGCGTGAACCGGTCCGAAATGCTTGTTGATATCGCGCAGCTCTATGGCGAAGTCGTGCCCCTGCGCAGGTTGCGCCGCGCAGGGGGCGTCCCCGGCGGTACTACCGCCGGGAATGTTCTGTCCGGTCATTACGGCCTACTTCAGAAGTCGCACTTATTGTCGGACATATAGTCATGAACCTTGATCTTGCCGGCAATGATATCCGCTTCGATCTGGTCCATGCGTGCCTTCATTTCCGGCGTGATCAGGCTTTTGTTGTATTGATCGAGCGCCCAGCCGACACCGCCTTCCTTCAGGCCGAGAACCTGAATGCCCGGCTTCCAGGTGCCGTCCATCGCCGATTTGAACACGTTATAGGCGGCGATATCGACCCTTTTCAGCATCGACGTCAGAACCGAGCCCGGATGCAGATAATTCTGGTTCGAATCGACGCCGATCGACAGCTTTCCGGCATCCGCCGCCGCCTGCAGAACGCCGAGCCCGGTACCGCCCGCGGCAGCATAAACCACATCGGCGCCCCGGTCGAACTGCGATTTGGCCAGCTCGCCGCCCTTGACGGGATCGTTCCAGGCCGCCGGCGTCGTGCCGGTCATGTTCTGAAATACTTCGGCCTTGGGATTGATGTATTTCACCCCCTGCACATAACCGCAGGCAAATTTGCGAATCAGCGGAATATCCATGCCGCCGACGAAACCGACCTTGCCGGTCTTGGAGGCCATGGCCGCCAGCGCCCCGACAAGGAACGAACCTTCATGCTCCTTGAAGACGATCGACTGCACATTGGGCAGATCCACCACCATGTCGATGATCGCAAAACGCTGCTTGGGGAATTTCTTGGCGACCTTCTCCATGGCCGGGGCCTGGCCGAAACCGACGCCGAGAATCGGATCGCCGCCGCGCCGGGCAAAATTCATCAGCGCCTGTTCGCGCTGGGATTCATTGGTAATCTCGAATTCCCGGTATTTGATGCCGGTTTCCTTGCGGAATTTTTCGACTCCGTTGAAAACCCCTTCATTGAAGGATTTGTCGAACTTGCCGCCCATATCGAACAGAACGGCAGGTTTGATTTCCCCTGCCTGGGCAGCGCCACCGGCCAGCAACAATGCCGCGGCGGCAAGAAATATTTTTTTCATTTGTGCACTCCCCGAATTGGTGATGGGGATATCTTGACGCATTGACAGGCCAGATCAAGTGCGGAAATGAACTTCTTCCCTTCCCTTTCGCACAAAACAGCGCTGCAGGGGCCGGGGTGTTCAGGCGCTTGACAAAAGAGTTCCGCGATGCCTATAAATCAAAAAATGTTATGTTATAACATAATAGAGACTGCGCAGATGATCCGCCTTCCGGTCGCCACCGCAAAAAACCCGCCTTTTCGTTGCCGGATCGGGTGCCTTAAGGCCGCTTTCATCATATTGACGGGTCTGCTTTTTTACCCGCAGGCCGCTTTGGCCGCCGCCGAAGGGCCAAGGGTCATCGTCACCATCCGCCCGCTGCACAGCATTGCCGCCGCGATGATGGCGGGAACGGGCGCTGCCCCCGCCCTGCTGATCGCCGGCAACACATCGCCCCATGATTACCGGCTGAAACCGTCGGATCACCGCCGTCTTGCCACAGCCGGACTGATCGTCCGCATCGGTGGCGAGGCCGACGGATTCGTCCGCCCCCGCGCCGGACAGGCGGTGCTGGTTTTGGCCGATCTGCCCGGGATCGTCCGCCTGCGGCGGCGCCAGGCCGGATTGTGGGACGGAAAGACAGCAGGACCCGCCGCCCCGGGCGAACCCTTCGATCCGCATCTGTGGCTGGATCCGCGCAACATGATGTTGCTGGCGGCTGCGTTGTATCAACAGCTAAGCACCCTCGATCCTGCCCATGGTGCGATTTACAGACGCAATCGCGACCGGGTGCGGGCCTCGCTTGTCTCGCTCGATTCCGAGCTGCGCCGCCTGCTGGCCCCGGTCTCGAAGACCCCCTATATTCTGTTTCACGATGCCTTTCAGTATCTTGAGCGGGCTTATGATCTGCATCCCCTGGGCGCCCTGCGCGATGTGGAGGCAACGCCCCCCTCGCCAAGACGCCTCAGCGCGCTGTACCGCGCCGCCGGCAAAAGCGGCAGCCAATGCGTCTTTACCGAGCCGCAATTCGGTGAAGACGCCGTGCAAAGCATCGCGCGGCGGCTCGGCCTGCGTATCGGTATTCTCGATCCTCTCGGCACCCCGCCCGATGACGGCAGCGCTTATGCACGCATGATGCGCGCCAATGCCCTCGCCATTTCCGCCTGCCTGAAAAACGAATAATCCCGGCCGCGGGCATCGAAAATTTTGGGACTACGGTCTCATAATTTAGGGTTCGATTAAACAATTTGCCCCATCCTGTGCCTATTGATCGCACCACGCAAAACGATCCTCGAAATCGGAAATCGGGCAAGAAATGAGCACCGCAATATTCAAGCTGCAGGTCTGGGAAGGCGACGACTGGGCGGAACAGGCCGAATACGAAGACCCTGAACTGGCGATGAAGGAAGCGCTTGAGCTTAAGAACAGCGGCAAGGAATGCCAGCTGGTCAAGACCGAAGCCGATTTCGAAAGCGGTGCAATCAGTGAAATCGTCATTCCCGTCAGTGAGGAATCGCTTGCCGCCATGCGCGAAGAGCGGGTGTCGCTGGCGGAACAGAAACGCCGCCAACTGCTGGAGGAAAAGCGCAAGGCGGAGGAAAAAGCCAGGGAGGCCGAGGAATACGCCCGCAAGGTACAGGTTTTCGAGCAGGTCATGCGGGCCCTTGCCATACGCCTGCCGCTGGCGATCATCCTGGGCCTGTTCCTGTGGATCGGCGTCGAGATCGGCCTGAAGGTCTGGGCCAACAGCTAAGGCCCTGGCCCTGATTCGGGGCCCTGGGATCCGACGCCGCAATGGCGGAAACCCATGCATCCGCATGCCCGCCTTGCCCGGCGGCGGCAGATGCCCTTATGCTTTCCCCATGTCGTCATCCTCATCCCCAGCGATTGCATTTGTCACCGGCGCCACCGGCGGCATCGGCCGGGCCATCACCGCCAGGCTGATCGCGATGGGACATCGCGTCATCGGCACCGGGCGGCGACGGACGGCACTGGAAGAACTGGCGCAGCGGCATGGCGATGCCTTCCGGCCCCTCATCCTCGATCTCGGCATGGCGGATATTGCCGCCGTTATCGAGGAATCCCTGCCCGATGACTGGCGGGACATCGGCATCCTGATCAACAATGCCGGGCACGATCATGGCGGCCGGCGGCCCTTTGCCGAAATGAGCCAGGCCAATATCGACGATATTCTCGCCATCGACCTGCGCGCCGCCATGGCCGTGACCCATGCCCTGATCCCCGGCATGCTGCGCCGCGGCGGCGGGCATATCGTCAATATCGGTTCCGTGGCCGGGATCCGCCCCTATGCCGGCGGCACCGCCTATGCGGCCGCCAAACACGGCCTCAGCGCCTTTACCGAGGCCCTGCGCGCCGATTACCGGGATACGGATCTGCGCATCGGCGAGATTCAGCCCGGGGCCACCCGCACCGGCTTCGCCGCCGCCCGCCATGGCGGCGATCAGGCCCGGGCCGAGGCCTTCTATGCGGAACAGCCGGAGCTGCTGGCGCCGGAGGATATCGCCGAGACCCTCGCCTTCATGCTGTCATTGCCCGCCCATGCCAATGCCGCACGGCTGCTGATCCTGCCAACCCGCGAACGCGGCTGATCAGACCCCTTCGATAATGGCGATGTCCCGTTCCGCCGCGCCTTTCTGCAGGGCACAGGCCGCCTGATATTCCGGCGAGTTGTAACAGGCCTCGGCCGCTTCGACATCGGGAAATTCGACAATCACATTGCGTTCGAAACGCCGCCCTTCAAGGGTGACGGTGCGCCCGCCCCGGGCGAGAATACGCCCGCCGAATTGTTCGAGGATCGGCCCGGCCCGGCGCGCATATTCGCCATAAGCCGCCTCGTCATGCACATTCACATGCGCCACCCAATAGGCTGTCATACTCTCCTCCCCATGCATATGTCATATCATGGACAAGATGTAGACCAGTTCGGCGAACAGGGCAATTTCGGATACGTATCAATCGCCGGCTCCGGCCCTGCGGATGATTTCAGGCCGCGCAATCGGCCAGCAATGCCCGCACCTCGTCCAGACAACCGCCACAGCCGGTACCGACGCCAAGAGCATGTCCCAATGCCTCGACGCTGTCGAGGCGATCGCGGGCGATCGCCTCGATCACATCCTTTTCCGAAACCTGATGACAGGCGCAGACCATGCGTCCGGAGGCGGCATCGCCATCCGGCGGCCGCCCGGCCAGCACCGCCATGCGGTCGTGAAAATCCGGACATGGCTGACCGAGACGTCCTTCCAGCCAGGCACAGATCTGCGGGCGGACCGTAAGGCCGACATGCAGCAGGGCCACCAGCCGGTCTTCCTCGAAACGGGCATAACGGCCATATCCCGCCCCCGCATCCTCGCAGGCCAGCCATTGCCCTTCATCGCCGCGCAGTAGCGCCCGGGCGAGCGAGCGCATCTCCGCCACCGCCGCAAACCCGGCCAGTTCGAAGGCATAACCGCCGCCAATCCGCCGCCGCGCCCAGTAATCGCCCACGGATGGCACATCGCCGCTTTCATGCAGCAGCACCGCCTGCCATTGCGGCCACAGGGGATAGAGGGCCGCCGGGGTCATCTTCACCCCCGGCTGGCCGGAAAGAGGATCCGCCTCGCCTTCCGTCAGGCGGCCGATGACGGCACGGGCCGCATTGACATCCGACCAGTGGATGGGGGCGAAGACCTCACCGCGGCGCTGACCGGAATCGCAGCGCACCCGCAGCAAGGCATCGCCATGGCGGCTTTCCAGCCGCGCCAGCCCGCCATCGGCCAGGCCGAGCGCGCGGGCATCCTCGGGATGAACGGCGACAAACGGTTCCGGATCGTGACCGCCAAGACGCGCCGCCCGGCCCGTGCGCGTCATCGTGTGCCACTGATCGCGCAGCCGTCCCGTGTTCAGCAGCAGGGGGTAGGCATCGTTGCAGCGGGCAGCGGGCCGGCGCAGCCCGACCGCCGCCATGCGCGCCCGCCCGTCCCGGGTGGCAAAGCGGCCGTCGGCGAACAGGCGCTTCGATGAAACTTCCCGCTCCTTCGGTCTGGGCCACTGGAAAGGCGTCATCCGTTCGTAATCGTCATCGCCGATATCGGCCATGGCGCCGATATCGAACAGGCGGCGGCCATGATTTTCAAAGGCAGAGAGGGCGGCATGCTCGCGAAAGATATCCGCCGGGCCGCGATAGGAAAAAGCCCAGCCATGGCCCATGGCGGCGGCGACATCGGAAATAATGCGCCAATCGGGCCGGGCTTCCCCCAATGGCGGCCGGAAGGCCCGCTGGCGGGAAATGCACCGTTCCGAATTGGTCACGGTACCGCTGCGCTCCCCCCAGGGGGCGGCGGGCAGGAGTATATGGGCAAGGTCCGCCGTATCCGTGCGCCTTTCGCAATCGGAGACGACGAGAAACTCCGCCCCGGCCAGGGCACGGCGTACCAGATCCGCTTCCGGCAGGCTGACGGCCGGGTTGGTTCCCATCACCCAAAGGGCGCGAATCCGCCCCTCATCCAGTGCCCGAAACAGATCGAGCGCCTTCAGCCCCGGGCCGGCCGCCACGGCATCGGTCTGCCAGAACCGGCCCAATAGCTGCCTTTCCTCCTGCGAAAATCCCATATGGGCCGCCAGGGTCGAGGCCATCCCGCCAACCTCGCGCCCGCCCATGGCGTTCGGCTGGCCGGTCAGGGAAAAAGGGCCCATGCCGGGCCGCCCGATACGCCCTGTCAGCAGATGAACGTTGAAAATGGCGCGGGCCTTATCCACCCCCTGAACCGATTGATTGATCCCCTGCGAATACAGGGTCAGCGTCTTCTCGTGGCTGGCGAACCATTCATAGAAACGGCGCACATCCACTGCCGCAAGCCCGGTGCGGGCCGCCACGGTGTGAATATCCGCAGCCTCTGCCCGGGCCGCCGCCAGCGCCTCCGCCGCGTTATCGACATGGCGGGCGAGAAAACCGTCATCGCGCACACCCTGATTGTGCAGAAAGACCAGAAGACCGTTGAACAGCACCGTATCGCTGCCCGGGCGCAGGGGCAGGAACAGATCCGCTTCCTCGGCGCTGGCCGTGTGCCGCGGGTCGATCACCACCAGCTTCTGCCCCCTCTCCCGCCGGGCGCGGCGCAGACGGGAAAACAGAACGGGATGACACAGGGCCGCATTCGAACCGGCCAGCACCGCCAGATCGGCCAGGTCGAGATCCTCGTAACAGCCGGGCATGGCGTCCTCGCCGAAAGCGGCCGTCTGCGCCGCCCCGGCCGCGGCCATGCACAGGCGCGAATTGGTATCGATATTGGCGGCACCGATGAACCCTTTCATCAGCTTGTTGGCGACGTAGTAATCCTCGCTCAGCAACTGGCCCGAAACATAGAAAGCCACTGCTTCAGGCCCCGATTCCTCGATAACGCGCCGGAAGGTTTGCGCCACTTCGCCAATCGCCTCGTCCCAGCCGATGCGCGCCCCGCCCCTTTCGGGATAGAGCAGACGGCCTTCCGCCCCCAGGGTATCGCCAAGGGCCATGCCCTTGGTGCATAAGGCCCCGCGATTGGCCGGATGATCGGGATCGCCGGAAATCCCGACGCCGCCATCCTTATCCGGCGCGGCGATCACGCCGCAGCCGACCCCGCAATAGGGGCAGGTGGTCCGCACCGTCTCAGCCATCTCGCTCAGCCATCGGTGCCGGTGGCCGTACTGGCGATGTAAATGCGCACGACCCCTTCCTTGACGGCCACGGGCAGGGTGCGGGCGCAGCCCTCATCGGGGCCGAGCACGTCGCCGCTCTTCAGATCGATGCGCCAGTTGTGCAAGGGGCAGGTGACCGTATGGCCATGCACGATCCCCTCCGACAGCGGCCCGCCCTGATGGGGACAACGGTCATAGACGGCGAAAACCTCGTCATTGCTGCCGCGAAAAATGGCGATATCACCCTCGGCGGAGGACACCACCCGCGCCCCCAGTTGGGGAATATCCCCGATCCAGCCCACCGTGATCCATCTTCCGGCCATCCGATCCTCCTTTTTCATGCCACCACCGCCAGTTTGACGAATTCCTTCCATTCGCGCCCATGGGCGCGGGCCGCCCAGGGATCCTTCTGCATGAATTTCTGTGAATGCAGAAACCGCCGATGCAGGGCCGCGCGCTTCTCTTCGTCCTCCGCTACCGCCGATTTGACGAAATCGAGGCCGACCCGCTCTATCCAGGCGGCGGTGCGTTCCAGATAATGGGCCTGCTCGCGATAAAGCTGCAGGAAGGCGCCGCAATATTCCTTCACCTCTTCCGGGGTTTCGACCTTGCACAGCAATTCGGCGCCGCGCAGCTTCATTCCCCCGTTGCCGCCGACATAGAGCTCCCAGCCGCTGTCCACGGCGATGACGCCGAAATCCTTGATCGTCGCTTCCGCACAATTGCGCGGGCAGCCGGACACCGCCAGCTTGACCTTATGCGGCGTCCAGCTTCCCCAGCACATCCGCTCCAGCGTAACGCCCATGCTCATCGACATCTGGGTGCCGAAACGGCACCATTCCTTGCCAACACAGGTTTTTACCGTGCGCAGGGATTTGCCATA
>JALXAG010000280.1 GCA_026992315.1 Sneathiellales bacterium
TCGTATCCATGCATGTCAGGCAGGTTCAGATCGAGAATGATGATGTCGTAATCATAGAGCTTGCCGAGATCGAGCCCTTCTTCCCCCAGATCCGTCGAATAGACATTGAAGCCTTCATTGCCGAGCATCAGTTCGATGCTCTGGGCCATGGCTGAATCGTCTTCGATCAATAAAACCCGCATATCGTCTTTCTCCTCCGCCATATGGCCGGAAGCACGCGGCAAAGCAGGAATTGCACATTCGCTGCAGGCGCTTCGTCCAATCGTTCGCTTCGCCTGATCCTTCCTGCCTGCCCGAAACCGGCGCGGATCAATTCCGTATGCGCCACCGGTATTCGGGCCGGTTCTGCCCTGTCCTTCATCCCGTACGGCCGCTTTCTGCTGCCTGGCCAGTTTCCTGGCCGATCCTTTGGCGGCGAGATCCGGCCGACCGGATTTTAGACATATTCGTGCCTAACTTGGTTAAAGTGTTAACGGTTAAGTTTAATTATTCCTTAACGCCGCGCCAAAGACCATGAAAATGTGAAACGGTCGGCCGATGGCGGCAGGGAGGTTGCCTTCGTCTTCGGCACATCGGCAATTCCGCCCCGCCTGCAATGATGCCCGGCCGGATGGTCCAAGCGGTATTTTCATAAAATTTTACACATTCTTAAAATGCCATGGTCAAGATCGGCCCATGGCAGTGATTCCGCTTTCGATTCAGGCAAAGGTGTAGCGTGCACGGGCTGATTTCCGATCTGAAACGCATTCCCCCTTATCGCATTTACGGGCGCGTGGCGGCCATTCAGGGCCTGTTGGTCGAGGTGGCCGGGGTGGAAAGGCGCCTGTCCATCGGCGCCCGTGTTCATCTGATGCGCCGCGATAACAGCCTGATCGACAGCGAGGTGGTCGGTTTCAAGGCCAACCGGGCGCTGTTGATGCCCTTCGGGGCGCTGGATGGCATCGGCATGGGATCGAAGGCGCTGGTCGGCACGGCGGATCCGGTGGTCTATCCGGATGCCTCATGGCTTGGCCGGGTCGTCAATGCCCTGGGGGAGCCGATCGACGGCGGCCCGCCGCTGCATCATGGCCTGAAGGCCTGTTCCCTGCGCGCATCGCCGCCCCGGGCACATGAGCGCGGGCGCGTCGGCGGTAAGCTGGATCTGGGCGTGCGCGCGATCAATACCTTTCTTTCCTGCTGCCGTGGGCAGCGCATGGGTATTTTCGCCGGCTCCGGCGTCGGCAAATCGGTGTTGTTGTCGATGCTGGCCCGTTATACGGCCTCCGATGTCAATGTGATCGGGCTGATCGGCGAACGCGGCCGCGAAGTGCAGGAATTCATCGAGGACGATCTGGGTCCCGAAGGGCTGGCACGCAGTATTGTCATCGTTTCCACATCCGATGAGCCGGCGCTCATGCGCCGCCAGGCCGCCTATATGACCCTGACGTTGGCGGAATATTTCCGGGATCAGGGCAAACAGGTTCTCTGCCTGATGGATTCGGTTACCCGATTCGCTCAGGCGCAGCGGGAAATCGGCCTCTCCGGCGGCGAACCCCCGGCGGCGAAGGGATATACGCCCACCGTTTTTGCCGAACTGCCGAAACTGCTGGAACGTGCCGGACCGGGAACGGGCGGCGGCGCCATTACCGGCCTGTTCACGGTGCTGGTGGAAGGGGACGATCACAACGAGCCGATAGCCGATGCCGTGCGCGGCATTCTCGACGGGCATATCGTGCTGGAACGCTCGATCGCCGAGCGGGGGCGCTACCCCGCGATCAATATTCTGCGGTCGATATCACGCACCATGCCCGGCTGTAACAATGAGGAGGAGAACGCCCTCGTCTCCCGCGCGCGGGAATTGCTGGCCGCATATGATGACATGGCCGAGATGATTCGCATCGGCGCCTATCGCGAAGGGGCCGATCCGCGTATCGACGAGGCGATCCGCTATCAGCCGGCGCTGGAGGCCTTTCTGTCGCAGCGCAAGGACGAACCGGCAAGCCTGGAGGAAGGATATGCCCGTCTGGCCGAAATCCTGGGCATGCCGGCTCCCGGTGCCGGGATGGCTGAGCCCCCTCCGACGGGTGATGGCGAATGAAGGCGCTGAAGACTCTGATTCGCCTTCGCAATCTGGAACTGGACCGCCAGAGGCGCCAATTGACGGCCATGGAGGAGGAACGGGCGCAAATGCTGGCTGCCCTCAGGGAACTGGATGAGCAGCAGCAACAGGAGGCCTCGTTGGCCGGTGCGGTGATCGCTGCCGATGCCACAGCCGATGGCGCGGCCAATCCGGCCCTGTTCGCCTTCGGCGCCTATGCCAATGCCTTGTTGCAGCGCCGTGAGGATCTGAAGATGGCGATTGCGGAAATCGACGAACGTATCGAAACCCAGCGCGAGCGCACGGCGGCGGCGTTTCGCGAAGTGAAAAAGTTTGAAAAGCTTCTGGAAAACCACCTCCGCCGTGAAAAACGGGAGGCCGACCGCCGCGAACAGGCCATGCTCGATGAAATCGCCCTGACCGGCTTCAGAAACAAGAAAGGCGCCGGTTGCTGAAGCTTTCGCCGGGGAGGGAGCCGATGCTGTTAAAGAAGCGTTCTTTGCTGTAATATCCTTGTGGTGCAATCGCGATTAAGAATAAAGAAAAATCAACTGCCCCGGAGGGCTGCTTGAAATTACGCACCATTCTGACCCTGGCTTTTATTACGGTGGCGATCGTTCCCCTGCCGTTTATCTGGGTGTTCATGGAGAGGACGGTTCTCTCCCGGGAGGTCAGTGCCGCGCAGGAGCAGCTGCGGCTCAGGGCCGACAATCTCGCTAATGCCATTGCCTCCTATATTGACGATCTCGACAGCCTGGTCAGGGTTATCGCCGAAGAGAGCGGGCCCCTGCCCACGGCGCTGAACGATCTGGCCGCCGACAAGGCGGTCAATGAAGTCTATATCGAGACAGAAAGGGCAGGGGGCTGGCGCGCCCGTCTGGGACGCGGCAAGGGCTGGCGGCCCGATACATCCATGAGCGCATCCATGACTGCCGATTTGCGCGCACGGGCATCGGCGAAATTGCAATTCCTGCCTGTCGGCGCGGTTGCCGTTCCTGACGGGGACCTGCTCGCCTTCATGCTTTCTGATCAGGGAAAATTGATTCTGGTCCTGATCGGCACGGAGAATATTGCCGCCATGCAGCGGCGGGTGCAGTTCGGGCGCAAGGGCCATGCCGCCATCGTCGATGTCAACGGTCGGGTTCTGGCCCATCCAAAGCGCGAATGGCGCCTGGCGCATAAGGATCTGTCCTCATTGCCGGTGGTCAGGGCAATGATGGCCGGGCGAAGCGGCATCATGCAGTTTTACTCGCCGGCGGTCGAAGCCCGGATGGTTACGGCATATACGGTTGTCGGGCGTACGGGGTGGGGGGTTATGGTTCCCCAGCCATTGTTCGAATTCGAAGACATAGCGGCATCCACAGGTCGGGCCGTTCTGCAGTTCGGTGCCATCGGTATCGTTCTGGCGGCGCTGGTCGGCTGGCTGCTGGCAGGGGTGCTGACCCGGCCGATCGGACGGATTACCGATGCAGCACGGCGTATTGCCGCCGGCGATGACGATGTCAGGGTCGCGCCGGGCGGCATATTGCAGCCACAGGAATTTGCGGCGCTCAGCAGTGCCTTTGACAGCATGTCGGCCCGGGTGTCCCAATCGCGCCGGCAGATGGAGGAAGCCGTGGAGGAGGCCCGCCTGGCGGATCGGGCGAAAAGTGAGTTCCTCGCCAATATGAGCCACGAACTGCGCACGCCGCTGAATGCGGTCATCGGTTTTGCCGAAGTCATGCAGATGGAGCTGATGGGGCCGCTCGGCAACGATGCCTACAAATCCTATGTCGAGGATATACGGGCATCGGGCAAGCATCTGCTGACGCTGATCGAGGATATTCTGGATCTGTCCAAGATCGAAAGCGGCATGATGGAAATCGAGGAAGAGGACGTCGATCCTGCCACGGTCATCGAAGCGACACTGGCCCTGACCAGGGTTCCGGCAGCCCGCAACAACATTCATGTCGAAACCGATATTCCGGTTCCCTGCCCGGTCCTGCGCGGGAATGCCACGCGTCTGAAACAGGTGCTGATCAATCTGGTCAGCAACGCCATCAAATTCACCGAGCCGGGCGGCAGGTTATGGATCCGCTGCTGGCAGGAGGAAAACGGCGGTATGGGCATTTCCGTTCGCGACAATGGCATCGGCATGAGCGAGGAGGAGATCGCCATTGCCCTGAGCCCGTTCGGGCAGGTGGAGACGGTGCTTTCAAGCAAGTTTTCCGGTACGGGGTTGGGATTGCCCCTGGCCAAACGCCTGACGGAGATTCTCGGCGGGGAGATGACGATCCGAAGCAAACCCGGCGAAGGCACCGTCGTGATCCTGTTCTTCCCTGCGGCAAAAATCGTGCCGCCGGTTGTGCCGGTCACATAATCGCGTATGAAGCCGGTGCGGGTGCTGCCTGTTTGGGGTATTTTGCCGGTATTGCCTTGCGTTCGTCGGGCGGATTATCTGGAAGCGGCGGCGCCTGTTCGATGCCGGTTTGCAGCGGGAAAAGAGCGTGAGCGGGCCGTGATACTTGAAATCCGTTGTCTGCTGCCTAAACTTTATTGACACGGCTTATGAGAGCCGTCTGGAAAATCTGACGATCGGGAAATGCCATGCCCCAGACCGCCAAACGTTTTGCCACCTGCGATCCCGTCTGGGCATCGATCCGCGAAGAAGCCGTCGCCATGGCGGAAGCGGAGCCGGTTCTGGCCAGCTTCCTGCACGCGACCGTGCTCAATCATGAACGTTTCGAACAGGCGCTGAGCTACCATCTGGCGCAGAAACTGGGCAGTATGGAGGTCCCCTCCATGCTGTTGCGCCAGGTATTCGATGAGGCCTTGCTCGAACGCAACCGCCTCGGAGAAGCCGTGCGCGCCGATCTGGTGGCCGTGCGCGACCGCGATCCCGCCTGTACCAGTTTTCTGCAGCCCTTCCTGCATTACAAGGGGTTTCAGGCACTTCAGGCCTATCGCGTGTCCCATTGGCTGTGGAACAAGGGGCGCGAGGCCATGGCCCTGTTCCTGCAGAGCCGGGTGTCGGAGGCCTTCGCCGTCGATATCCACCCGGCGGCGCGCATCGGCCACGGCATCATGATCGACCATGCCACCGGTATCGTGATCGGCGAGACCACGGTGATCGGCAACAATGTTTCGATGCTGCAGGGGGTGACGCTGGGCGGCACCGGCAAGGAGAGCGGCGATCGTCATCCCAAGGTGGGCGATGGCGTGCTGCTGGCGGCCGGGGCCAGTGTGCTGGGCAATGTCACCATCGGCCACTGCGCCAAGGTCGGCGCCGGCAGCGTGGTGCTGAGCGATGTACCGGAAAATTGCACGGTTGCCGGTGTTCCGGCCAAGGTGGTCGGCTGTGCCGGCTGCGATCAGCCCTCGCGCGAGATGGATCAGCGCCTGCCCGGGGACGATCCGGAAGACGCTCCTCAGCCATAACGCCGGAGGAGCCGGAAGAGATAAAGCGCTCAGGCGTAGATATCGGGATGCGGTGCGCCGCCTGGGGGCGGCAGCGGCGGCAGATTCGCATCGGTGCTGAAGGCGATCTCGCCGCCATAGCCGTATAGCGACAGGGCATCGTGAAAGATCGTTTCGATATGCCTGCGCATGTGTTCGGGCGCCGTGCGCTGGCTGCGGATGATCAGATCGAAGCGCCGGGCCCGCACCAGCCCGTCCAGGCGCCAGCGCCCCAGCCGCGAGAATTCCAGATCCAGCATGAAGCGGGTTTCGCGCGGGTCTTCCCCGCCGCCGTCCTTGCGGCGTTTCTCCTGCCCCTGGCGGTAGTGCAGCAGGATGCGCTCGATGCGCCCGTCAGCGAGGAAGGGCAGAAACAGGCTGCGCATATCCGTATTACCGCTGTTAGAGCGTTCCTCGGGCGCGGGCGGGGGCTGTTTTTCATGGCTCAGCCGGCGCAGCAGATCCTCCCGCCCCAGATCCCGCAATTTCTGAACCGTGGCGGCCCCGAGCCAGGCCTGCGCATCGCCGCCCAATGCCTGAAGCAGAAAAAGCATGGTGCTGGTAAGCTTCGGCCCCGGCTGCGGCAGGCGCGATTGCAGGCCGCGCGCCAGCTCGGGTGCGTGACGTAAAAGAACCGCCTGAATTTCTTCCAGCAACGGCCAGCGTTGCGCTTCGGCGCTTTTGCCGGGCAGACCGGCAGGCGAAAGGGAGGGCGAACCGGGGGGCGCGCCGGGATTGGTGGTCCGGTTTTCCTGTCCGGCTGCGGCGTCCGGCCGCGAGGGTTGCGCGGGGAAGGAAACCAGCACCGTATCGCCGGGGCGCAGATTGGCGGGCGGGCGGTGAACGGCGATGGTGGAACGACCGATGCGCAGTACCAGCTCGTTATTGCGGCTGCCGCGGCGCACCGTGGCTTCGATGCTGCCGGGTTCCGCCGTGCCGCCGGAGGGACTGATCGACAGGCGGATGTCCTGACCGGTCTTGAGAATGCGGTTGCCGCCCGGTAACGGCAGGGGCGGTCCGACGAGGCGGCCGCTGTAAAGAGGGCTTTCTTGCCCTTGGCCGCCAGGTGGCTTGTCTGCCGTAGCGCCGGCAAGGGCAATGAGCTTCAGTTCCATCTTTGGCGGCGGATCGGGCGCGATGCTGCCGATCTGCAGAAACTGGGCCAGCAATCTGTCGCCGACCTTCAGGGCAAGAAAGCGGATCGGCGTTCCAGCTTCGATGCGCCCGCCATTATCGAGAAAGGCGGAGGCCAGCCGGAAGGTGCCCCTGGGCGTCTGCAGCAGCAGAACCGGCGGTTCCTGCTGTCCCTCGGCGGGGATGACCTTGCCGGTGAGGATTTCCCCGCGCCTGATGCCCGAGAGGGTGGCGGACAGTTCGATCAGGGAAGGCGCGGCCTCCCGGGCATTTGCCCGCTGTGGCGCCGTGCCCGCCTGTTCCCTGGACGGGCGCCGGTCGCCCTGTCCGACAGGGGTGGGCGGCGGGGCCGGGATGAGCGGATCTGCCATGGCATCCTCTCAGGCCCCGCCAAGCTTGCTGGCGAGGGTTTCTATGTCGCGGGCGGCATCGCAGTTGGGATGACGCGTCAGCAGGGGAGACTGGCGGCGTATGGCCTCTGCCACCCTGGCATCGCGGCGGATGACTCCGGCCAGAGGCGGAGAAATGTTCAGGAAGGAACGGCAGGCCTTGAGCAGCTTGTCATAGGTTGCCTTGCCCGCCTTGTGGCCGGAGGCCATGTTGACGACAATGCGCAGATCGGCGTTCTTGTCGCGCCCGTGGCTGACTTTGATATAGGCATAGGCATCGGTCAGCGATGTCGGTTCGTCCGTCGTCACCACCAGCTTGGGCCCGGCGGAGCCGGAGAGCACGCGCACCGGCTGATCGACACCGGCGCCGAGATCGAGGACCACCTTGTCGTAACGGGTGGCGAGCTGGCGCAGTTCATTGCTCAGCGGACCGAGCCGGGCGGTGTTGAGATTGCCGAGAACGCCGGAACCGGATCGCCCGGCGATGATATCGAAGCCGCCGTTCTCGTAGCGGGTGATCGCGCCCTCCAGGCCGATATGGCCGCCGACCACCTGGCCGAGATCCACTTCCGGCATCAGGCCGAGCTGGATATCCACATTGGCCAGTCCCAGATCGCCATCGAACAGCAAGGCCTTTCTGCCCGCGCGGGCCAGGGCATGGGCCAGGGATACGGAAAGCCAGGTCTTGCCGACGCCGCCCTTGCCGGATGCGACCGTGATGATATTGGCGCCTCTGGCCTGGGCGGCGGGATGGGTGGCGGGACGGCTGCGCCGTTGCAGCGGGATGGGGGAGACACTCATGCTGTTGCCCTGTCCTGGTTTTCAGCGAAATCGTTGGCTGAGGGATCGCATAGCAGAAGGCGCGTCATGGAAACGGGATTGAGGCCATGAAGCCCTTCGGCGATATAGGGGGAAATGCCGGCTTCGGCGATGGCCAGACGCGCGGCATGGGCGGCGGCGAGCAGGCCGCCGAAACGCCGTGCCGCATCCAGCCGGGTGAAAATGACGCTGCGCGAGCCGATGGCCCGGAAGGCGCAGGCAATATCGGCCATTTCGGCGATATCGCCGCCGGCGGGCAGAACCGTTACGATGTCGGCATTGGCGGCTTCCGCCAGGCGTCTGATGCCGTTCAGATCGTCCTCGTCAAAGGGATTGATGCCGGTCGTGTCGATCAGCGCCGATTGGATTTCAGCCCCCGATGGCGCAATGAACGCAGTGCGGATGTCCCTTTCGGCGGTGATCGGCACCGCATCCTGCTGCATCAGCCCGACCAGTTCCGATAATTGTTCGTAACCGCCGGCGCGTTCGGTATCCATGGTGAAGATGCTGACCGGAATATCCTGCAATGCCGCCTTTGCGGCCAGCTTGGCGCAGGTGACGGTTTTTCCCGCCCCGTGCGGTCCCGCCAGCAGGATTCGCCGTCCGAAACGGATGCGGGTGAAGGAAAACATTTCGTCGATGGCGGCGGCAAGGGCCAGGCTGACATCGCCCTGATCGTGATAGGCGGCGCTGCGGCACAGGCGTTCGGACAGGTCCAGCGGCAGGCCGTGATAGGCGAGGGACTGGACCAGCAGATCGATTTCCGGGGTGACCCAATCCTCTTCCTCTTCGCCCTGAAGAGAGTTGCCGCTTTCCTCCATGGGGGCGCTGGCGATGAAATCCTCCAGCGCCGCGTCTTCCCTGGCCGCGGCCGCACCCTGTTCCAGGGCCGCGGTGATATGCACGCCGATGCCGCGTTCCTCGCGGGTGCCAAGGATGATGGCATCCTCGCCAAGGGCCTCGCGCACCTTCTGCATGGCGGCTGTCATGGTCGGGGCTGTAAAGGTCCGGATACGCATGATCTACCTATATCTGGGCCAGGGTGCGCAGCTTGGCACGGGGGTGGATCTCGTTCTGGGACATGACGGTGGTCGACGGGCGGAAACGTTCGATGATCGAACGCACATAGGGGCGGATTCCGGGGCTGGTCAGCAGAACCGGCTCCTGCCCGGCCATGGCCATTTCCTCATAGACCTGACGGACGCGGGCGATGAATTCCTGCAGTTTGCTCGGCGGCATCGCCAATTGCTTGTCATCGCCCTGGCCGCTCAGGTTTTCGGCGAAGGCCATTTCCCATTCGGGAGAAAGCGAGACAATGGGCAGATAACCGTCGGCACCGGCATGAGCGTTGCAGATCTGCCGTGCCAGCCGCACCCGCACATGTTCGGTGATCATGGTCAGGTTCTGGGTATAGCCGGTGGCCTCGGCAATGCCTTCCAGAATGGTCGGCAGGTCGCGGATGGAGATGCGCTCCGCCAGCAGATTCTGCAGAACCCGCTGCACGCCCGAAAGGCTGATATGTTGCGGGATCAGATCGGCGACCAGTTTCTGGTGGCGCGCGGGCAGTTCGTCGAGCAGTTTCTGCGTTTCGGCATAGCTGAGCAGATCCGCCATATTGTCCTTCAGCACTTCCGTCAGATGGGTGATGATGACGGTCGGCGCATCGACCACCGTATAACCGCGGAAGGAGGCTTCCTCGCGCTGGGTTTCCTCGACCCACATGGCCGGCAGGCCGAAGGTCGGTTCGGTGGTTTCCTCGCCGGGCAGGGCGATGGGCTCGCCGCGCGGATCCATGACCAGCAGCTTGCCGGGGCGGACATCGCCCTGGGCGGCTTCGACCTCCTTGACGCGGATCAGATAGGAATTGGCGCCAAGCTGCATGTTGTCGAGAATGCGCACCGATGGCATGACGAAGCCCATTTCGGTGGCGAGCTGACGACGCAGGGCCTTGATCTGATCGGTCAGGCGGTGGCCGCTTTCCTCGTTGATCAGCGACAGCAGCCCGTAGCCCAGTTCGAGACGCAGTTCGTCGATGGAGAGCAATTCGGCGATCGGTTCCTCTGCCGGTGCGATCTCCATCTCTTCCTGTTCCTGAACCTCGCGTTCTTCCGCCTCGGCCGCCTGACGCTTCTGCAGTTGCCAGGCCCCGACGCCCGTTGCCGCCGCCAGCGCCAGAAACGGAATCATGGGGATGCCCGGCAGCAGGGACATGGCGACGGCAAGAAAGCTGGCCATGCCGAGGGACTGCGGATAACCGCCAAGCTGGGCGAACAGCGCCTTGTCGGTGGTGCCGGTGACGCCGGCTTTCGAAACCAGCAGGCCGGCAGCGGTGGAAACGATCAGAGCCGGGATCTGCGATACCAGCCCGTCGCCGACGGTCAGCAGCGTATAGGTCTGGGCGGCATCGCCGAAGCTCAGCCCCATTTGCGCAACGCCGATGATGATGCCGCCGATAACGTTGATGAAGGTGATCAGCAGCCCGGCGATGGCATCGCCGCGAACGAATTTCGCCGCACCGTCCATGGCGCCGAAGAAGGTCGATTCCTGTTCGAGTTCGAGGCGGCGCTGGCGGGCCTGTTCCTCATCGATCAGCCCGGCGGAAAGATCGGCGTCGATGGCCATCTGTTTGCCGGGCATGGCGTCCAGGGTGAAGCGGGCGGCCACTTCGGCGATGCGCCCGGATCCCTTGGTAATGACGATGAAGTTGACGATGACCAGAATGGCAAAGACGATGATGCCGATCACGAAATTGCCGCTCATGACAAAGTTGCCGAAGGCCTGAATGACATGGCCGGCGGCATCCGTGCCCTCATGCCCCCTGGACAGGATAAGGCGGGTGGAGGCAAGGTTCAGCGACAGGCGCAGCATGGTCGCGATCAGCAGCACCGTCGGGAAGGAGCTGAAGTTAAGCGGCCGGTCGATGAACAGGCAGGTCATCAGCACCAGCACCGCGAAGGTGAAGGACAGCGCCAGCATGCCGTCGAGCAGCCAGCCCGGCATCGGCAGAATCAGAATGATCAGGATGGAGACGACGCCGAGCGCCAGGGCAATGTCCGGGCGCCTCAACTGTACGGGCAGGGCAAATGAAAAGCCGGTGCCGCCGCTTTGTGGCTGCGGGTTTGCGTCGCTCATGCGGGACCACCGTTGCTGGAGTTCATCTCGTCAGCCGTTCTTCAGAGTGCGGCACGGTGATTGCCGTCGCCGGGCATGGGCACGGGAACCCCCTCATTGCTGTACTGCTTCAGCTTGTTGCGCAGGGTTCTGATGGAAATGCCGAGAATGTTGGCGGCATGGGTGCGGTTGCCCAGGCAGTGGTTCAGGGTTTCCAGGATCAGATCGCGTTCGACATCGGCGACCGTGCGCCCGACCAGGCTTTCGGCGGTTTTCCCCGCTGTCTCTGCCGGTGCATCCTCGCTTCCTGCGTTGCTGTTCTGTGTTTCCAGCATCATCGCCAGCGGCCGCCCGTCGGGGGCGCGAATGGCGTCAGGGGTGATGCTGTCGCCCTGGGCCAGCAGCACGGCCCGGTGAATGGTGTTTTCCAGTTCGCGCACATTGCCGGACCATTGCGCCCGTTTCAGCAGATCCACGGTTTCTTCACTGAGCGGACGCAGGGGCACGCCATTGGCTTCACTGTATTTGACGTTGAAATGTTCGGCCAGTGCCGGAATGTCCTCGGGGCGTTCCCGCAATGGCGGGATGCGCAGGTTGAGGACGTTCAGCCGGAACAGAAGGTCTTCCCGGAAGGTGCCTTTTCTGACTTCGGCGGCGAGATCGCGGTTCGATGTCGCAATGATGCGGATATCGACCCTGATCGGCTTGGTGCCGCCGACGCGGTCGATTTCGCGTTCCTGAATGGCGCGCAGCAGCTTGGCCTGCAGGCGGATATCCATTTCGCTGATTTCATCCAGAAGCAGCGTGCCGCCGTCGGCCTCCTCGAACTTGCCGATACGCCGGGCCACGGCACCCGTGAAAGCCCCCTTTTCATGGCCGAACAATTCGCTTTCCAGCAGGTTGTCCGGTATGGCGGCACAGTTGACCGAGACGAAAGGCTTGTTGCTGCGATCGGATTTCTGATGCAGGTAACGGGCCATGACTTCCTTACCCGTGCCGCTTTCCCCCGTGATCAGGATGGAGGCCTTCGAGGGCGCCACCTGATCGGCCAGGTGTATGACATCGGCCATCACCGGGTCGCGATAGATGACAGATTTGCTTTCCTCGGCCACGGCGGCGAGGACGGCGGCGATCAGATCGGCTTCGGGGGGCAGGGGAACATATTCCTTGGCCCCGGCGCGGATGGCGGCGACGGCGGCATCGGCATCGGATTCCGTGCCGCAGGCGACGACGGGGAGGTTGATCCGTTCCGCGGCCAGGCTGTCGACCAGCCTGGCGATATCCAGCCCGACATCGGCCATGGCGAGATCTGCTCCCTGGCCGCTGCGCAGCGCCTGCAGGGCGGCATCGATATCGGCGGCATGGGCGACCTTGGCGCCGCGGTCCATGGCGATTTTGCTGGCAGCGCCGAACTGGCCGTTGAGGGATCCGATGATGAGAAGTCGCATTCGTGGTTCTCCCTACAGACTTATTCGTCGAAATATGCAAGGCGCTGGGCCGGAGGAAGCTGGGCGTTCAACTGCAGCTCCAGGCGCCGGGGGTTTTCCTGGCGGCTGATCGAACAGGCGCCAAGCATGTACAGGGTGTTGGTCAGATATTCCCGGTCGGACAGGTTTTCCAGCTTGCCGGCCAATGGTGCGAAAATCATGTTCGCCATGACCGCCCCGTAAAAGGTGGTCAGCAGGGCGATGGCCATGGCCGGGCCGATGGCTTCCGGGTCCGACAGGTTCACCAGCATCTGCACCAGCCCGACCAGCGTGCCGATCAGCCCCATCGCGGGGGCGGTTTCAGCGGCCTTGTGCAACACCGACACCGCTTTGTGATGGCGTTCGCGCATGGCTTCCAGTTCATGGGTCAGAATTTTCTCGACCTCGGCGGCGGGCATGCCGTCGATCACCATTTGCAGCGCCTTGTAGAGGAACGGAAAGGCTCGGTATTTCTGGTGGATATGCTGCAGGCTCAGAACCCCCTGGCGACGGGCCTGATCGGCAAGACCGAGCATGGTGGTTGCCGCCGAATGCGAGGATTGCTGCCGGTCGATCAGCACATTGCGGATCAGCATGGTGGCGGTCAGGACTTCGCGGAAGGAATAGCTGATCAGGGTCACGGCCAGGGTGCCGCCGACCACGATCAGCAGCGAGGGCAGGTTGAGGAAGGCGGCAAAGGAGCCCCCCATCCAGATCGCAAAGATCAGCAGGGCGAAGGCGGCCAGCAGGCCGATGATGGTGCCGTAATCGATCCGTGCCGTGACTTCGGCCCGTGCGGAAGGGGCACGGCGGCCACTGCGGGCGCCTGCCGCTGCTGCCATTGTCGTTCTGCCTGCCGTATCGCTCACTTAAGCCATCCTTTCCGCTGCGGGGCCGATGCTGTCTATTTCCGATGATTCTGTCGGGTCAGTGTCGGTCCGATTTGATGATTTCCGTCATGGTCACACCCAGGCGGTCTTCGACGACGACAACTTCGCCGCGGGCTACCAGGCGGTTGTTGACATAGATGTCGATCGCCTCGCCGACCTTGCGGTTCAGTTCGATGACGGAGCCGTTGCTGAGCTTGAGCAGCTCGCTGACCTGTAGCTTCGACTTGCCGAGAATGGCCGACACCTTGACCGGAATATCGAATACGCTTTCCAGGTCAGCGGCCGTGCGGCCCTGCTCTTCCTCGTATTCTTCTTCGGCGGGCTCGGCGGCAGGGGTATCGGTCCCTTCTTCCAGCTCCTCAAGATCGAGATCTTCGCCTTCAGCCATGATCCGTTACTCCATCATTGTCACCAACCGTTGTGGCGGTCTGATATGTGTCAATTTGATTGTCGGGCAGTTCGTTACCGCCCGTATCCGTGCTTAAAAATCGTTCCACGGCTTCATCGACGGCGGTGCGGATATCGTCCGTATTCAGCTCGGCGCCGCCATCGGCCCATTCCAGACGGCAGCTGTCCGGGGATAAGGCATCGTCGGCGATAATCACGATATCGCCGGTGAAGCCGGCGGATGCCTTCAGTCGTTCCATCGGTTCGCGGATACTGTCCAACCGGGTTTCATGGGTGCGGATCACCAAGCGGGGTTCTTCCCGCAGTTCGCTCATGCATTCCCTGAGCATGGCCTCGATTTCCGCCAGCGGATGTGCCGCCATCAGCTCCCTGGCCAGGGCCGTGCCGACGGCATGGCCAATCCGGGCGGCGGAACGTTCCATGTCCCGCTGGACGGTCTGTGTCTTTGCCATCAGGTTCTGTAACTGACTGCTCGCCTGTTCCAGCAGGGCAGCGACGGTGGCTTCAGCCTCCTGACGGGCTGCAGCACGTCCTGCGATTTCGCCTTCGGCATAGGCAGCCTGACGGGCTGCTTCCAGCTCTTCGGCGGAGAAGCTGGGTTCCTCGGGTTTTTCGGCCGCCGCTGTGCTGGCGTCGAAATCGAGATCAAACAGGAATTTTTTCACTTCCGCCATCTTGATCAGTACACCAGCTCGTCTTCGCCCTTGTTATCGGCAAGCATGATTTCACCCTTGGCCGCCAGGTCTTTTGCCTGATTGACCATGGCCACCTGGGCTTCCTCGACATCGCGCAGGCGAACCGGGCCCATGGCCTCCATATCCTCGCGCATGATCTTGGCAGCGCGTTCGGACATGTTGGAGAAGAACAGGTCGCGAAGCGAATCCGACGCCCCCTTCAGCGCCAGGGCCAGCTTGTCCTTTTCGACCACGCGCAGCAGGGTCTGGATACCGGCCGGATCCAGCTTGATCAGATCCTCGAAGGTGAACATCAGCGATTTGATGCGTTCGGCGGATTCGCGGTTGCGTTCTTCGAGCGCCGAGATGAAGCGCGTTTCCGTCTGCCGGTCGAGATTGTTGAAGATTTCGGCCATGATCTCGTGAGAATCGCGCCTCGACGTGCGCGCCAAGTTGGTCATGAATTCCAGGCGCAGCGTTTCTTCCACCTTGTCCAGCACTTCCTTCTGTACGGTTTCCATGCGCAGCATGCGGTTGATGACCTCAAGCGAGAAATCTTCCGGCAGGGCGGCCATGACGCGTGCGGCATGCTCCGGCTTGATCTTGGAAAGTACGACGGCAACCGTCTGGGGATATTCGTTCTTCAGATAATTGGCCAGAACGGTTTCGTTCACATTGCCCAGCTTGTCCCACATGGTGCGCCCGGCCGGCCCGCGGATTTCCTCCATGATGATTTCGACCCGATCAGGGGGCAGGGAGTTCATCAGCAGCCGTTCAGTGCTTTCATAGGAACCGACAAGGGTGCCGCCATTGGACATGCGGTTGGCGAATTCGACAAACAGCTTTTCGACGATTTCGGAACTGACCGTGCCCAGATTGGCCATGGTCTGTGAAATTTCCTTGATTTCTTCATCGTCGAGCTGTGCCCACAGTTTCGCCGAATGCTCTTCGCCGAGGGACAGCATCATGATCGCAGCCTTCTGGGTGCCGGTCAGGGTGCGGTAATCGAGATTGTCAGCCATGATTGCCCCTCCCTACTGATCGTCGTAAAGCCAGTTGCGCATGATATTGACCGCTTCCTCGGGATGTTTATCGACGAGATCGGCGATCTTCTTCATCGAGGAAGCTTTCACCCGCCCTTCGATCTGGGCGACGTCGATCATGGATTCGGAGCCTTCCTCATCGGGACCGGTAAGCTGCCCCATTTCCCCGCCCTCGCCGCCAGGCCCGGCGAGGGCCGGGGTGCCGTCGGGTCCGGCAAGGGCAACCGCACCTTCCCCGGCACCGGCATGGGCCAGGGCTGGGTTGCTTTCCATACCGATGGTCATTGCCTTGGTCAGCAGCGGGCGGACCACCAGCAGCAGCACCAGTATGGCGACGATGCCGAAGACGACCATTTCAGCGATCTTGAAGATATCGGTCTTGCTCAGCCCCAGAATGACGCCGGGCGGGGCGGAGAAGGCATCGCTGTCGGTGTTCAGTTCCGCGAATTCGAGGTTGACGACCTCGACCGTATCGCCGCGTTCGGCATCATAGCCGATGGCGGAACGTACCAGGGCGGTCAGGGCCTCGATTTCCTGGTCGCTGCGCGGCTGATAGGTGCGGTTTCCGTCCTTGTCGGTGATATAGGTGCCGTTGACGACAACAGCGACGGAAATCCGCTTGATGGCACCGGCCTCGCGCGTGGTGTTGCGGACGGTTTTGGTGATCTCGAAGTTGGTCGTTTCCTCGGTGCGGGCCGATTTGGACTGGATGCCGGGGCCGTTCTGGGCCTGTTCGCCGGGCAGGTTCTGTTCCACGCTGACATTGGCCGGTCCGCCGTCGATTTCCTCGGAGGTTTCTTCGACCGTCTGGGTGGAGCGGACTACCTGACCGTCCGGGTTGTATTCTTCGGAATTGGTGGTGATACGGCTCTGATCCAGCTCTACCGTTACTTCGGCACGGACATTGTTGATGCCCACCGTGCGCCCGAGCAGTTGCTCGATTGCCGATTTCAGGCGGTTTTCATGGTTGATGCGGATTTCCGTCAGGCGATTGGCCATGGCACTCAGCCCGTCGCCTTCCATTCCCTTGGTCAGAAGGTTTCCCCGTGAATCGACGATGGAAACCCGGTCCGTCGTCAGTTCGGGTACGGCGGCGGCAACCAGGTTCTGAATGGCCATGACCTGGTTCTGGGTGATGCCCCCCTGCAGTTTCAATACGATGGAGGCGCTGGGTTTGCGGTCCTTGCGGGCGAAAACCTCGCGCTTGGGCAGTACCAGATGAACCCGCGCTCCCTTGACGCGGTCGATCTGACGAATGGTTCGCGCCAGTTCCCCTTCCAGGGCCCGAACCAGATTGACATTCTGCACGAAGCTGGTTGTGCCGAGGGTGTCGGTGCGGTCGAACAGTTCATAGCCGAGAGATCCGCCGGTCGGCAGTCCCTGCTCGGCCATCTGAACGCGGATGCGCAGGACGTCCCGTTCGGGAACGTATATGGCGGTGCCGTTCTGCTGCAGCTCGTAGGGCACCTTCATCTCTTCGAGCTGGGTAACGATCCGTCCGGATTCATCCAGATCGAGACCGCTGTAGAGCAGCGACATGCCGGGCTGGCCGAAGCGCATGGCGGCAAAGCTGATGAAACCCAGGACAGCAATGGCGACGACGCCCATGATGCCCAGGCGCACAATGCCGAAATTACGCAGAAAGGATGCAAAACCGTCCACTGGTCGCCTCTGTTCTCTGTTTCTGCGGGCTTGCGCCCTTGTGCGAACCAGTTTCGGTGAATTGGGTAAATAGGTCGTTAATTCCCGGCAATTTTTGCCTAGTAAGCGGAGGGTGGGGCTAATACATTGAATATTTTGCTAAAATTTTATCTATTGGGGTCAGGGAAAACCGGCGCCCAAACGCCGGAGATCCCGATGCGGTCAGCCTGTGATTTCCTGTTTCCTGATATTCGTTAATAAAAAAACTTCAGGTATAGAAATCATTCCGCAAGGGCATTCACACTGCCCCGGTATTGCTGCAGGCGGGTTGCCCGCAGTCCGGCGAGGCCGTGCTTGTCGATTGCCCGCTGCCAGCTCAGGAATTCTTCGACCGAAAGCGAATAGATACGGCACGCTTCATCCAGGCTCAGCAGTCCGCCGCGTACGGCGGCGACCACTTCTGCCTTGCGGCGAATTACCCATCGCTTGGTGTCCGGGGGCGGCAGATCGGCACGGGTCAGTGCCGTTCCGTCGGGCCCGATCACCATTGGGCGGCGGTCATTCGTATTATAATGCGTCATCGCCTCTTCAACCTCACTCATACTCTCTCTTGGACCGGCGGGCCGGTGACGGCCCCCATTATATGACGCGGCTTATCACCGCTTTGGGACGACTCGAATGATGAGATGAAGATAGAATGCGGGGTTTAAAAAAAGGCTAATCCGGTTGGTTAATTGTTGCAGGGCGGAAAAAACCCGGCGCGGGGCCGGGTTTCTTTGCTTTCGTTTCAGGGGGGCAAGCGCCTTATCGTTTCAGGCGGATCAGTTCATCCAGCATCTGATCGGCGGTGGTGATGACCTTGCCGCTTGCCGAATAGGCCCGCTGGGTGATGATCATATCGGCGAATTCCTCTGCCAGATCGACGGTCGATGCCTCCAGCGCCGAAGGGGCGATCTTGCCGGCACCGCCGATACCGGCCTCATTCAGGGTGAAGTCGCCCGATTGCGATGTCTGGATATAGGCATTGCCCGATTTGTTGCCCAAACCGTTGGCATTGGGGAAGGTGGCGATCGGCAGTTTGTAAATATCCTGGCGGGTGCCGTTGTCGAAGATCGCGGTCATGACGCCATCTTCGTTGACCTCGACACCACGCAGCGTGCCGAAGACGGCGCCGTTCACATCCGATGAGATAAGCTGCGAGGGAGCGTCGAACTGGGTAAAGCCGTCGGTCTTGCCGTCGGTGCCGTAATCGATGGTCAGTGATGAATTGCTGACACCGCTGGAGGCGGCATACTGGATGGTCAGGGATTTCAGTGCATTGCTCGTATTGGTCAGATCCAGGGAGCCGTCGGCGTTGAAGGCGATGGTGCCGCTGGCGATCAGGCCGTTGGGGTGGGCGGTGGTGTTCACATCCGATGCCGGCTTGACATAGATTTCCGTCAGCCACTGATTGGCAGTGGTGTTTTTGAGCATGCCGAAGGTCAGGGTATGGGTCTGGCCCTGGCTGTCGAAGATCTGTACGCTGCGCTCGAAATCAGGGGTGGTTGTGCCATTGGCGATATCCCCGGCGGAATAGGTTCCGCCGGAGACCGCGGTATTGATCGACTGACTGGCCTGAAGGTTCGCCTTCAGCGTGATTTCCGTCGATGGCGTCGCCGAGCCGGTCAAACCGCGGATATTGACGGTTTCCGTCGCGGTCAGGTCGCTGCGGTTGGTGGTGATGTTGCCCGTGTCGTCAATCTTCCAGCCGCGCAGGTAAAGGCCGGCGGCATTGCGCAGATTGCCGTTTTCATCGGGCGAGAAGGAGCCGGCGCGCGTATAGCGGTAATCGCCCGATATGGCCGTGGGGTTGGCTTCGGTATTGACGACGAAAAAGCCATTTCCCGCGATCGCCAGGTCGGTGGCCGAGGCCGAGGCCTGAAGCAGACCCTGGCGGTCGATCAGCTGATTGGGAGCGGATCTGACCCCGCCCGGGGAATAGCGCGATACGGTGGCCGATTGGGTGACGAGCGTGGAAAACTGCGTCGCGGTCTTTTTGTAACCGATCGTATTCACGTTGGAGATGTTATCGGAGATGATGCCCATGGCCTGGGCCTGGGCATTCAGCCCCGACACGCCGGAAAAAAGTGCGCCGAAAATACTCATGATGTGCTCCTTGTCACCTTGCGGGTGTGTCCCCGGCCCCTGGGGGCGCCGGGATGTTCGTTCTCATTGACTGGCATCAGATTCCGTCTTCCTCCGGCAGCAGGACGGACAGCACCTTGTCCGCCGGGACCGGCAGGCCGTTTATGGTCAGAAGATCCTCGCCATCTGCGGTTTCCACCGCGCTGACCCGTCCGGTGGTGGTGATGCCGGTGCCGATCTTGCCGCCGGTGATGTCGAGGGCGCTGACGCCCAGCCGGTAGGCTCCGTCGGCAACCTGCAGCCCGGCGTTGTCTTTCCCGTCCCAGACGAATTCATGCTTGCCGGCCGTTTTCACTGCCGGTGCGGTATAGATGATCTTGCCGTTGAGGTCCGTCACGGTCAGCAGGGCTTCGCTGGCGTTCTCATCCAGCGTGTATTCCCATTTCGCCGTGCCGGACTGAAGCAGGGCCTGATCGGATTCGATCCTCACATCCTTGCCGAGATAGCCGAGCAGGGAGGTGGCATTGCCACTTTCATTCAGAGCGATCAGCTTTTCCAGATTCTTGTTGGTGCTGATGGCCTGCTCGACGCCTGAAAACTGGACGAGCTGATTGGTGAATTCGGTCGAATCCATCGGGTTCAGCGGATCCTGATTTTTCAGCTGGGTGGTCAGCAGGGTCAGGAAGGTGTCGAAGTTTTCCGCAAGCTTGGCCTGGGATTTTCCGGTTGTATCCGTTACTGCTGCAGTGGCGGACTGAACTTCCATCGCTCCCTCCTCAGACCGTGATGTCCAGGGCGCTGGTGGTAATCACCCGCCGCGGCGCCTCGGGCATATCGGCGGGTTCCTCCGTTCCGGAAAGAACGCCGTGCCCGCCGCCCTGTGGCTTGCCGTCATCGCCGGCGGCGAAGCCCTGTCCGGCCTGCTCGCCGCTGAGGCTGAACTGCAGGCTGCCGCTGTCCGCATTCAGGCCGGCATTCTGCAGCGCCTGTTCCAGGGCGAAGGCGTCGCGGCGCAGCATGGAAAGGGTTTCGGGCCGTTCGGCCGCCACTGTGGCCAGAACCCGGCCGTCATGGCCGATTTCCAGCTTGACTTCGACCTTGCCCAGTTCCTGCGGATGCAGGCTGATTTCAAAGCGGTTCTGTCCTTCGCCAACAGCGCGGCTGATCTGGATGGCGACCTGCTGGGCCGCCGGCTGTTGCAGGACGGGGCTTTGCTGTACAGCTTTTGCGGCCTGCAGCCCCTGTGTCTGCCCCGGGGCGCTGGCGGCCGGAAGGCCCGTAATATTGCCATTGCCGCCCTGAAGCGCGGCTGCCTCGGCCGGTTGTTGTGCCGTGGCGGCGATGGCCGCCGGCGCCGGACCGGGCGCGGCCTGCAGGGGCAGATTGGGGTTCTGCCGGGAAGCCGCAGGGGTGTCGTTGGCGGGGATCGCGTTCTGCACCTGTTTCAGAAAATCCTGCACGGCGATTTTCTGACCACTTCTGCTGCCGCCATTGGCCTTGCCCTTGGTGGCGGCAAGACGGGCGAGCAGGGGGTCCTGATCTTCCTTCGCCTGTGCCCGGCGGGGCCTGGCGGCAATTTCAGACTCTGGCACGGCCTCCCCGTCAGCCTCTGCGCCTGTACCGGCAAGCAAGGAGGCGACGGTGCCCCGGCCCTTGCTGCCTGTTGACTCCGCCGTGGCTGTCGTGGCGGCCGCAGGGGTGTTGGCCTGCGGTGCGCCGCCCAGTCCCAGCGCCGCCAGGGCGGCAATTTCGGGCCGCGCCGACTGTTCCGCATCCGTTGCACCGTTCTTTTGGGTGGTCGTCTGCGCTGCCTTGCTGGAATCCGCCCGGGCTTCCTGCGCGGCGGTTTCGCTGTTTTCGCTGTCTTTGACCTTATGGGGGGCGGTGGCGGTTTCATCCCGGCTTTCATGCGCGGTATCTGCCGCTTGCGCCTGGGTTTCATCCCGCGGGTCCGTGCGGGAGGCCTGCGCCTCTTCCCTGGGGCGTTGTGCGGACGGGGCATCGCTTTCTTCGATGCGGTTGTCGTCGGCCTGCTCCAGGTAATCGCGGAACGGTTCCTCTGCCGGGGTGGGCATATCCTTTCTGGACAGACCGGCACCGGTGGCTGCGAACACGTCGATTACACTGTCTATCGTCATTGCCATGCCTCGTTCCTGTTGGCTCGCCCCTTTTCAAGCAAAAGGAATGCCAAATTTGCGGCAGCCCGGATTCCCGCCCTTTTCCCTGGCCGGGCGGGGCGGATTTTCCGCGGGGGGCGGTTAAAGAAGGGGGAGATTCTTTCCCTTCCGGCAAAAGATGCCGGGCGGCTTTGGTATTCCCTGCCCGTGGGGTATAAAGACAGGGTCATGCAGCGGGGGCGGAGATGATCGAACTGGATGAGGTGGCAAAGGATCTGGATGCATTCGTCCGGAATCTGTCGCTGGAGGAACGGCGCAAGCTCGCCAGGGAAGCGGTAATCCGCCGCAACCAGTCGGAGAACGATCCGACCAGCCGCCTGATCCTGCGCTGCCTGGCCGACGACAAACAGGCAATGCCGCCGCGTAAACTGTCGGCACTGCGTGTGTTCTGCACCCCGTTCGAGGACCTTCTGGTCGATGACCCGAAGGAGGCAGAAGACAGCCGGGTACCGCTTCTGCCGCGCAGCATCATTCTGCCCTTATGGCGCTGGCTCGGCAGTGAGGAGGCCCTGGATGAGGCACTGGTCCGGCACACGGCGGCCATCGACGCTGCCATTGCCGGCAAGGATCCGCTGCAGATCGCCCGCCATGCCGACATTCTTCATGACCAGTGTCTGAACCTGCTGCGGCAGTTGCATGAGCAGCGACGAAACCTTCCGCTGGAGATCGAGTCGAACTTTCGTGGAGATGTGCTGACCCCGCTGATGCGGATGATGGGCCAACGCCATGATGTTGCCCGCATGCATCGGATCGTCCCCCGGCTGGTGCGAGAGTTCAGCGGCGAGGCGGTCGAGGAGCTGCGCGAATTGTTCGAGGATATGCAGGAAGGGGATCCGGCCGATCTTTCCCTGTTGTGTGCAGCGGCGATGCTGCGCATGGCGCATCCCTATCACATTCTGCGGCTGATCCGCTCCATTTCGCGGTTTCGCCATGACGTACAGCTTGCCGAGAGCGAATTTTCCCTGGCGGTCGGCAAGCTGCTCGACGATAACGATGCCATTATCGCCAGTATTCCTGCCTATTGTCCGGTTGCGGACAGGCCGGAAGACGTTCTGCGCCCGCTGATCCGCTTCGCCCGCCATTTCATTCGTTTTACCGGTGAGCTCAATGTCGAACGCCGCGGCCCGTGGGGGCAGCGTCTGCTGGCCCAGCGGGCCCGGGTTTCGGAACTGATGCGCGGTTATCTCTCCTCCCTCTACAGCCAGTGCATGGCCCAGCTGCCCCTGCCGCCGACAACGCCGCGCAGCCCCTATCCGCCGTTGAATCTGCGCGAAGCCCTCCGCCCGGGAGCGGTGAAACGGGCCGGCAATCTCAGCCTGTTCGTTGCCACGGCGCATAGCTATGCCGACAGGATGGCTTATGCCGGGGCCATGACCGATTGCGAACAGGATCTTTATAAGGCATTCGAATATTACAGCGATCAGTTTCTGATCATGATACCGCTGCTGGAAGAGGAATATCACCCCCAGGCGGCGGGGCACGCCACGGTTCTGGCTACCTTTCTCAAATCCCTGGAAGGGGAGGAAATGGCCGAACTGTTCCTGCGCCGCGTGCGCCATGCCGGGCTGGATATGGATAACGCCCTCCAGCCCTGAAACATTTCCCCTCCCTACCTTCGGAACGCAGGATGACCCGGCTGTCCCGGCATCGCTGCCGGTCCGTGCCTGTCTTCGGTCCGTCGCACATATATATGACTGCATGAATATCGTGCAATTAATAATGACTTGCAATATCATCCGGGTGTATATAGATAAAAATAAAAGTCATGGGCACCATGCCTGAAAAACAGGTGCAGCCATGGCATATGGTCTAGAAAAAAGGATCGACGGAATGAACGGATTGAAGCGTAGTGTGATTGCCGCGGCAGCGTTTTTCGCCGTGCCGGTGCTGCAGGCGGCGGCAGTCGAATATCCGATCGGCAAGCCGCAGCAAGGTGGCGGGCTTGAGATTGCGGCCGTGTATCTGCAGCCGGTCACCATGGAGCCGGCCGGAAAGATGCCGCCCGCCTCGGAAACCGATATTCATCTGGAAGCGGATATTCACGCCCTGGCCGACAATCCCAACGGGCTGGCCGAAGGTGAATGGGCACCGTACCTGGTTGTCAGATACGAGCTGAAAAAGATCGGCACCGCGCAGACGCAAACCGGCGTGTTGATGCCGATGATCGCCAATGACGGACTCCATTACGGGCGGAATGTCAAAATGTTCGGTCCGGGAAAATACGCCCTGACCTTCGAGATATTCCCTCCTTCCGCCAATAAGGCCGTGATGTTCGGCCGCCATGTGGACCGGGAAACCGGCGTGGCGCCATGGTTCAAGCCCTTCAAGACGCATTACGAATTCGTCTATGCCGGAACCGGAAAGAAGGGCGCTTATTGACCCCGGTGTGCCGGGCTGGCGGCCATCGGCCCGGCGCGTTTACATAATTGGCCAAAAGTGAAAAAAGACAGAAACGGAGACCGAAATGCTGAAACGCTTCCCCCTGTACAAACATCCTGCCGTATTCGCTGCTGTATTGGCCGGCGTTCTTTCGGGCGGATCGATGGTGCTGCCCGCTGTTGCGATGGCGGGCGAAATGCCCGACTATGCGGTGGAAATGAAGGATGGCGTCGTCACGCCCACGGAAATCAGGGTCAAGGCCGGAACGACATTCAGGATTACGCTGAAGAATACGGGCAAAAGCGCCGCGGAATTCGAAAGCAAGCGCCTGCGCAAGGAGAAGGTACTGGGGCCGGGTGCCGAATCCTTTGTGGTCATCCGCAAGCTGTCGCCCGGGCGTTACGAGTTCTTCGACGAGTTCCATGAAGATATGAAAAGCGCCCGGGGCGTGATCATAGCGGAATAACATTTTTAGCGGGCGGCAGGCGCATGTTCGGACAAACGGTCTTCATTCTGTGGCGGGAAAGCGTGGAAGCGCTTCTCGTGATCGGCATCCTCAATTCCTGGATCGGTCAGGGCGGCGGCAGGGCGCTGGCGCGGCGCTATCTCTGGGGCGGTGTGGCGGCGGGTATCTTCGCCGCCATTCTGCTTGCCCTGGGGCTGATGGGGACCGGCGCTTTCCTCGATGGCGAGATGCAGGACTATTTTCAGGCCGGGCTGTTGTTTGCCGCCGGGGGGCTGATCCTGCATATGGTCCTGTGGATGCGCCGCCATGGCGGCCGCATGAAACAGGATCTGCATGAAGGGCTGGACGATGCCGCCCGGGACGGGCATTTCTGGGCCGTGTTCCTGCTTGCCGCCATTGCCGTGGCGCGGGAGGGGAGCGAAACGGTCGTTTTTCTCTCCGGCGTTCTCACCGGTGCATCCTCGGCGGATGTCCTGCCCCTGACAGGGGCGGCGCTGGTGGGTTTCACCCTGGCCGTTCTGACCTATGCGGCGTTGCAGATGGGCGGACGCCTCCTGTCATGGCGGATGTTTTTCCGCGTCAGCACCGCCCTGCTGCTGATGCTGGCCTGTGCCATTTTCGTCAATGCGGTCGGAACGTTGGTTTCGCTCGGCATCCTGCCCTATACGGATCCGCTGTGGGATACCTCCTGGCTGCTTGACGATATGAGCGTGGTTGGCGGGCTGATCGCTTCCCTGACCGGTTACCGTTCGCAGCCGGATACAGTCACGCTTGCGACATGGGCGGTGTATTGGGCGGCGGTTTATGGCCTGCTGCGCTGGCAGGGATATCAGGCGGTGCGCCTGGCAGAGGCCCGGCAATGAGCAGTATCGATTCCGCCCTGGGCAGCCAGCGCCGCAGGCTGTGCATCGCCGCGGCGGGCGAATGGCTCCGCCGCCATCGCCGGGGCGTTCTGGCGGTGCAATGGGCGGTTGTCGGCTTCTATGCATTTCTGCTGATCGTGCCGGCCTTTCTGCCCCTGCCCGGGGTGGCGGCGCATATCTGGGACAATCTGACCCTGTTTGCCCAGTTCGTCTTCTGGGGGATCTGGTGGCCGGGGGTGTTGCTGTCCATGCTGCTTTTCGGCCGTTTGTGGTGCGGTGTGTTCTGCCCCGAGGGCGCCCTGTCCGAATTCGTCAGCAAGCGTGGCCGGGGCGGGGCCATTCCCCGCTGGATCCGCTGGCCGGGCTGGCCGTTTGCGGCCTTTGTGCTGACGACGGTCTACGGGCAGATGGTCAGTGTCTATCAATATCCCCATCCGGTGCTGATCGTGCTTGGCGGATCCACCCTTGCCGCCATGGCCGTGGGCTATTTCTGCGGCCGGGGCAAACGTGTCTGGTGCCGCTATCTCTGCCCGGTCAGCGGTGTCTTCGGCCTGCTGGCCAAGCTGGCGCCGGTGCATTTCGCCGTGGACCGCCAGGCCTGGGACCGCTGCCCGCCTGCCATCATGCGCCGCCAGAACATCGACTGCGCGCCCTTGGTGGCGGTCAGGACGATGACCAGTGCCTCGCCCTGTCACATGTGCGGGCGCTGCAGCGGGTTTCGCAATGCCGTGGCGTTGCAGCTTCGTCATCCGAACGATGAAATCGAGACTGTTTCCGCCCGCACCGCCACCATGTGGGACAGTCTGCTGATTCTCATCGGTCTGCTCGGTATCGCCATAGGCGCCTTTCAATGGGCATCCAGCCCCTGGTTCGTCGCCGTCAAGCAATGGGCGGCGTTGCATCTGATCGAGGCGGATATTCTATGGCCGCTGGAAACATCCCTGCCCTGGTGGATTCTGACGAATTATCCAGGCCAGAACGACGTTCTGACCATCCTCGATGGCGCGGTGCTGCTGGGGTATATCGCGGCTGCGGCCGTGTTTCTTTCCGCCGTCGCCGCCGCTGCCCTGGCCGTGGCGGTCAGGCTGTGCGGCCCCTGGCGCTGGCAGCGCTTTCACCATTTCGCCCATGCGCTGATACCGTTTGCGGCCTGCGGCGTGATTCTCGGCTTGTCGGCACAGACCGTGACCCTGCTGACGGCCGAAGGCCTCGTTCTGGGCTGGGTGCCTGCCCTCAGGGCTCTGGCGTTGGGCGGGGCGGCATTGTGGTCCTTGTGGCTGGGCTGGCGGATCGCGCGCGGCTATGGGGCGTCGCCGCTGCGGGCCATTGGCGCGGTTGCGGCCAGCGCCGCAGCCCTGGCGGCACCCGTCGCATCCTGGGTATTGCTGTTCTGGGTCTGGTAGGGGCGGCCTTCGGTCAAGGACGGTCTTCAGTCCCTGGCCGGGCGAACCATCGAACCGCTGACCGGGCGGCCGCCGAAGACATGCACGTGAAAATGAAACACGATCTGCCCGGCATCGGCACCCTTGTTGGCGACGATGCGAAAGCCGCTGTCCTCGACCCCGGTCATGCGGGCGACATCGTGCACGGCCTGCCAGAAACCGCAGATTTCCTCAGGGCCGGCATTGGCGGTGAAATCGGCGAAATCCGTATAGGCCCCTTTGGGAATGACCAGCACATGCACCGGCGTCAGCGGGTTGATGTCGTGAAAGGCCAGGGCATGTTCGGTTTCATGCACCTTCTTGCAGGGCAGTTCGCCGCGCAGGATTTTCGCGAACACATTATCGGGATCGTAGCTCATTTTCGGCTGCGGCTCCTTTTTTCCTCATGGCCGGAAACCCCTTCGCGGCGCTCCAGCTCCCCGATGACATCCTGCCAGCCGATACCGGCATCGGCCCACAGCACCATCAGGTGAAACAGCAGATCGGCGCTTTCATCGCGCAGGGATTGCGGCCCCTCGCGCAGGGCGGCGATGACGACCTCCACCGCTTCTTCCCCGACCTTGCGGGCGATTTTTTCCGTTCCCCCATGCAGGAGGGAGGCGACATACGAACTCTCGGCGTCGCGGCCGCGCCGCGCTTCGATGGTGGCGGCGAGGCGGTCGAGAAAAGCGCCGGCTTCATGGTTCGTGCTCATGGGTTCTCGTCTCCCCTGCCGGCTTCGAGGCGGACGGGAATGCCCGCCGCCGCCATGTGGCGCTTGGTCTCCTCGATGCTGAAGGTGCCGAAATGAAAGATCGAGGCGGCCAGAACCGCCGTGGCATGGCCATCGCGGATGCCTGCGGCCATATGTTCCAGCGTGCCGACCCCGCCGGAGGCAATGACCGGTACCCGGACCGCATCGGCGACGGCGCGGGTCAGCTCGATATCGAATCCCTCGCCGGTACCGTCGCGGTCCATCGAGGTCAGCAGCAGCTCGCCCGCGCCTGTATCGCTCATCCGCCGGGCCCATTCGATGGCGTCTATCCCTGTGGGATTGCGGCCGCCATGGGTGAAGATCTCCCATTTGCCGGGGGCGGTGCGCTTGGCATCGATCGCCACGACGATCGCCTGGGAGCCGAATTTTTCCGCGGCTTCGCGCACCAGTTCGGGGCGGCGGATCGCGGCGGTGTTGATCGAAACCTTATCGGCGCCGGCCAGCAGCAGCCGGCGGACATCGGCCACTTCGCGTACCCCGCCGCCGACGGTCAGCGGCATGAAGCAGTGTTCGGCGGTGCGGGCAACCATGTCCAGCAGGATGTCGCGCTTTTCATGGCTGGCGGTAATGTCGAGAAAGCACAACTCGTCCGCGCCCTGGGCATCGTAGACGCGGGCCTGTTCGACCGGATCCCCGGCATCGACCAGATCGACGAAATTCACCCCCTTGACGACGCGACCGTCCTTGACGTCGAGGCAGGGTATGATGCGGGCCTTAAGCATCGGTATGCTCCGCCGGGTTTGCTGCGATAGCCAGGGCCTCGGCGGCATCGATACGCCCGTCATACAGGGCCCTGCCGATGATGACGCCGTCGATGCCCGGATTGGCCAGGGCCCTGATGGCCCGGATATCGGCTATGCCCGCCACCCCGCCGGAGGCGATGACCGGGATGGAGACGGCGCGCGCCAGCGCGTCGGTGGCGGTGACGTTGACGCCCTGCAGGGCGCCGTCGCGGTCGATATCGGTATAGATGATGGCCGCGGCGCCGGCATCTTCGAACCGCCGGGCCAGATCGAGGGCGTCCATGCTGCTTTCCTCCGCCCATCCCTCGACGGCGACCTTGCCGCCCCTGGCGTCAATGCCGAGCGCGATGGCCCCGGGGAACAGACGGCAGGCTTCGCGCACCAGTTCCGGTTCGCGCACGGCCAGGGTGCCCAGTATGACGCGGCGGATGCCTTTTTCCAGCCAGGCCTCGATCGTTATCAGATCGCGGATGCCGCCGCCAAGCTGACAGGGCAGCGATGTGGCGGCGATGATCGCTTCAACGGCGGCGGCATTGACCGGTCGCCCGGCGAAGGCGCCGTTCAGATCGACCAGATGCAGCCACTGAAATCCGGCTTCGGCGAAGCGGCGGGCCTGATCGGCGGGGTCTTCGTTGAAGACGGTGGCTTCCTCCATCCGCCCCTTGAACAGGCGGACGCAGACACCGTCCTTCAGATCGATGGCGGGATACAAGTTCACGCCTGTTTCTCCCTCAGTTTCTTGCTGTAGAAGTATCCCTCTATCAGCTCGCCGCCGACAAGGGCGTAATCCGGGCGGATTCCCCAGCGGGTATAGCCGGATCTCTCGTAAAGGCGAATGGCATCCTTCTGTGTGGCGCGGACATCGAGATCGAGGCTCATGAAGCCCATCTTCCGGGCATGATCCTCCACCCGGGCAAGCAGGGCGCGGGCCAGCCCGTGCCCGCGGGCCCACGGGGCGATGAAAAAGGTCTCCAGCCGTGCCTTATGGGCGCCGGCCTCGTTGTTGGCCGGGGGGGTGACCAGCTGCACCGAACCGGCGACCGTGCCTTCCAGCCGGGCGATGAACAGGTGACGCTGGGGCACCAGAAGCACCCCGCTCCAATGCGCCTCCAGCACCTCGCGCGGCGGCGGGGTCAGCCAGCCGAAACCGCTGCCGTCGCGGATCGCCTCTTCCGTGGCTTCGCACAGTTCCTGCAGGTCGTTGCCCTGAAAGGCCGTCAGTTTTTCGACGCCGATATCGGTCATCACGGATTCCAGTGCAGAAAGTTTTTCAGAAGGCGCAGCCCCGTCGCCTGACTTTTTTCCGGGTGGAACTGGGTGCCGATGATATTGTCGCGACCGATGATCGCGGTCACCGGCCCGCCGGAGATTTCCGACACGGGCGAGGAAAATTCGACATCCGCCAGAACATGGGCGGGATCCGCCGCCCGGAAGTGATAGGAATGGACGAAATAGGCATGATCGCCGGGGCCCATGCCCGCCAGGACCGGGTGCGCGGCGATATGGGTGAAATCGTTCCAGCCCATATGAGGCAGTTGCGGGCCGCCCTCAATCACGGGAAGCGCCTCGACCTGACCGCCGATCCAGCCCAGACCGGCACATTCGCCGAATTCCAGGCCGCGTTCGGCCATGAGCTGCATGCCGACGCAGACGCCGAGAAAGGGCCGTGCCCGGCGGATGACGGCCTCTTCCAGCGCTTCGGCCATGCCGTCGATGGCGGCGAGGCCGCGCATGCAGTCGGCAAAGGCGCCGTCGCCGGGCAGGACCAGGCGGTCGGCAGCGGCCACCAGATCGGCATCGCCGGTGATGTCCACGGCGATGTCCATGCCTTCCTCGCGGCCGATGCGTTCGAATGCCTTGGCGGCAGAACGCAGATTGCCGGCGCCATAATCGATGATCGCGACCTTCATCATGTCATGTTCTTTCCGCTTTTCCGGGCCGGGTCACAGGCTGCCGCCCAGCACCCCCTTGGTGGAGGGAACGTCGCCGCTGCGGCGGGGGTCCGTCTCGACCGCCTGGCGCAGGGCGCGGGCCAGGGCCTTGTAGGCGGATTCGATGATATGATGGTTGTTCAGCCCGTAAAGCGTTTCCACATGCAGGGTCAGCCCGGCGGCCTGGGCGAAGGCCTGAAACCATTCGCGGAACAGCTCGGTATCCATCTCGCCCAGCTTGTCGCGGGTAAAGTCCACCTTCCAGACCAGCCAGGGACGGCCGGAAATATCGAGCGCCACGCGCGTCAGCGTTTCGTCCATCGGGATCAGCGCCGCGCCGTAGCGGCTGATGCCGCGGCGTTCGCCGAGCGCATCGGCCAGCGCCGTGCCGAGCGCAATGCCCGTATCCTCCGTCGTGTGGTGGAAATCGATATGCAGATCGCCTTCGGCCCTGAGCGTGATGTCGATCAGGCTGTGACGGGAGAGCTGCTCCAGCATGTGATCGAGGAAGCCGATGCCCGTCTTCACGTCATAGCGTCCCGTGCCGTCAAGATTGATTTCGGCGCTGATACGGGTTTCCTTCGTGTCGCGCCTGCACCTGCCTGTTCGCATCTCATCCGTCCTCAAGCTGTTGGCTTCGCCACGGAATCCGCGCCTGCCGCCGCCGCGCGCGTCCCGTCCGCCTTGGCCGCATATAGCAGGAACGGCCGCTTAATGCCACCCCGCCCCTTGACGGTGGGCCGCTCCGGGATACATGTTGATGGTGCCGGCGGCAGTCACGGTTCGCACTGTTCTTGCTGCCGCGGCGAGGGTTTCCTTCGCTATCTGCGCCGTATCGTTATCACAGCAACGGACTTTCACAACAACAGCGGGTCGAAATGCACGGACACGGGACAGACGTTTGCGACGCGTCGAAGTGGCGCGGCACCACCATATTATCCATCCGCAAGGGCGATGAAGTGGTCATGGCCGGGGACGGGCAGGTGACGCTCGGCGCCACGGTGATCAAGGCCAATGCGCGCAAGGTCCGTCGCCTGGGCGGCGGCAGCATTCTGGCCGGCTTTGCCGGGGCGACGGCGGATGCCTTCACCCTGTTCGAACGGCTGGAGGCGAAGCTGGATCAGTATCCCGGTCAGTTGACCCGCGCGGCGGTGGAACTGGCCAAGGACTGGCGCACCGACCGTTACCTGCGCCGTCTGGAAGCCATGCTGGCGGTGGCGGACAAATCGGTTTCGCTGATTCTCACCGGCACCGGCGACGTTCTGGAGCCGGAGGACGGGCTGATCGGCATCGGTTCCGGCGGCAATTACGCCCTGGCCGCGGCCCGGGCCCTGATCGACCGGGAAGATATCGGCGCCGAGGAGATCGCCCGCAAGGCCATGGCGGTCGCAGCCGAGATCTGTGTCTATACCAATGATCGTCTGATTATCGAGAGTATCGGTCAATGAGTGAATTCAGCCCCCGTGAGATCGTATCCGAACTGGACCGTTTCATCATCGGCCAGAAAGATGCCAAGAAGGCGGTTGCCATTGCCCTGCGCAACCGCTGGCGGCGTCAGCAGCTTCCCGAGGATCTGCGCGAGGAGGTTCTGCCCAAGAACATTCTGATGATCGGACCGACGGGTGTCGGCAAGACCGAGATTTCCCGCCGTCTGGCCCGTCTGGCCCAGGCGCCGTTCATCAAGGTGGAGGCGACCAAGTTCACCGAGGTCGGCTATGTCGGGCGCGATGTGGAACAGATCATCCGCGATCTGGTCGAGACCGCCCTGTCGATGATTCGCGAGATCCGCCGCCGAGAAGTGCGCGCCCGTGCCGAATTGTCGGCGGAGGAAAGGGTGCTGGATGCCCTCTGCGGCCCCAGCGCTCGCGAGGCGACGCGCGACGAGATGCGCCGCCGCCTGCGTAGTGGCGAGCTGGACGACAAGGAAATCGACATCGAGGTGATGGATACGGCCCCCGCGATGCCGACGATCGACATTCCCGGCATGCCCGGGGCGCAGATGGGGATGCTCAATCTCGGCGAATTGCTGGGCAAGGGGTTCGGCGCCCGGACCCATACGCGCAGAATGACGGTGGCGGAAAGCCACGATATCCTGATCGCCGAGGAATCGGACAAGCTGCTGGACGAGGATTCGCTGATCAAGGATGCGATCGACGCCGTCCAGAACAACGGCATCGTCTTTCTCGACGAGATAGACAAGATCGCCAACCGGACCGAGCGCACGGGCGGCGATGTGTCCCGTGAAGGGGTGCAGCGCGATCTGCTGCCGCTGATCGAGGGCACGACGGTCGCCACCAAATACGGTGCGGTCAAGACGGATC
>JALXAG010000281.1 GCA_026992315.1 Sneathiellales bacterium
GCTGGCGATCCGTCAGGCGATGGCGGCGGGAACGAACATCACTTACAAGATTCTGTATAACGATGCGGTGGCGATGACCGGCGGTCAGCCGGTGGACGGGCCGGTCAGCGTGGCCGGCATCGCCCAAACCTGCCGGGCCGAAGGGGTCGAACGCATTGCCGTTATTTCCGACGATATCGAAAAATTTCACCAGACGGATTTTCCTCCCGGCACCAGTTTCCACGACCGCGAGGCCCTGGACGAGGTGCAGCGCGAATTGCGCGAGCTGCCCGGCGTGACGGTGCTGATCTACGAGCAGACCTGTGCCACCGAGAAACGCCGCCGCCGCAAACGCGGCAGTATGGAGGATCCGGCGCGCTTCGCCGTCATCAATGAACTGGTCTGCGAGGGGTGTGGCGATTGTTCCGTGCAAAGCAATTGCCTGAGCATCGAACCGGTGGACACGCCGCTGGGGCGCAAGCGGCGGGTCAATCTGTCCAGCTGCAATAAGGATTTCACCTGCCTGAGCGGTTTCTGCCCCAGCTTCGTTACCGTTGAGGGCGGCCGCAGGCGCCGGCCTGCCGGGGCCGGGGTCGATCCCGCCCCCCTGACGGCGCAGCTGGAGCCACCGGTCATTCCGGCGCTGGATGAGCCTTACAATCTTCTGGTCACGGGGGTTGGCGGTACCGGGGTGGTCACGGTCGGGGCGCTGATCACCATGGCGGCCCATCTGGAGGGGAAGGGCTCCAGCGTTCTCGATTTCACCGGCTTCGCGCAGAAATTCGGTACGGTGCTGAGCTTTGTCCGCCTTGCTGCCGATCCGGCCGGCATCAACCAGGTGCGCATCGACCGCCGTTCGGCCGATGCGGTGATCGGCTGCGATGTGGTGGTTTCCTCCTCGCCCGCGGCGCTGGTGCATTATCGCGAGGATACGCATATGGCGCTGAATAGCGCCGAAATGCCGACCGGCGATCTTGTGCTGAACCGCGATGCCGATCTGCAGGCGGAGGATCGCCGCCGCGCCCTGCGCGATGCGCTGGCCGCAGGAAAATTCGCGGAAATCGATGCCAATGCCGCCGCCGAACGCCTGCTGGGCGATGCGATTTTCGCCAATGTCCTGATGCTGGGCTTCGCCTGGCAGCTGGCCCTGGTGCCGGTGAATGAGGCGGCGCTGAAACAGGCGATAGAGCTGAACGGCGTGGCGGTGGAAAGAAATCTGCAGGCCTTCGCCTTGGGGCGCATTCTGGCTGCCCGCCCCGATCTTCTGGGCGATCATTGGCGGCAGGAGAGGCCGCGCGATGACAGCGCCGAGGCCCTGATTGCGCGCTTTGCCGATTATTTGACGCAGTATCAGAACGGCGCCTATGCGCAGCGTTACCGCGATGAAATCGCCACCTTCCGCGCGGCACTGCCGGCGGATGCGGATGCCGAGTTGACGTCGCTGGCAGCGCGCGGGCTGTTTCGGCTGATGGCGGTCAAGGATGAATACGAAGTGGCGCGCCTGTACACCGAAACCGGTTTCGATGAGGTGCTGGCGGAACGCTTCGAGGGGCCTTTCACGGTCCGCTATCACATGGCACCGCCTTTTCTGCCGCTCGGCCATGATGCACAGGGGCGGCCGCGTAAACACGCCTTCGGCCCCTGGCTGCGTTATGCCATGAAGCCGCTGGCGAAGATGCGGCATCTGCGCGGCAGCTGGCTTGACCCCCTGCGCCTGAGCGGCGAGCGACGGCGAAGCGAGGAACTGCTTGAATGGTATTGCGATATGCTCGGCATCGTGGCGGCGCACTGGCGCAGCGATAAGGCGCAGCCCTGCCGGGATATTCTGTCCGCGGCCCTGGAAATCCGTGGTTTCGGCCCCGTGCGCGAGGCGGGGGCGCGGCGTGCCCGCGCCAAGGCCGATGCCGCGTTGGCGGCTTTGCGTGCCGGCCTTGTCGCGTGATTTTCCGCTGAAACATCGGCAGAATGATTTCAGACAGGAAAAGGCCCCGCCGGGGATACCGACGAGGCCTTTTTTCCGGATAAGCCTGATTTTCCCAAGCTTTTTCCAGATTTAAATCAGGCTTTGCGTTTACGCCGTGCCAGCCCCAGCCCGGCAAGACCGAAACCGAGCAGGGCCAGGCTGGCCGGCTCGGGCACGTTGGTGGTGCCGGCTGTGTACAGATAGGATGTCTGGGTGGGGATTTCATCACGTGTCGCTTCCAGCAGCGTGCCGGAATTGCCGAAATAGAGACCGGTGAACAGGTCGTAATCGTAATCGTCATATTCCGCCGTGTTGAAATTCCAGCGCACGGAACCGTCCTGGTAAAGGATGACTTCGAATTCGTTCAGAAGATCGTCGTCTTCATCGTCATATGTTTCCGTATTCCAATAGAAGACGGCATTGTCGCTGTTCAGCTTGTAGCCGTAATAGCCGTAATAATCTGTGCTCAGATCGTCATAGGCGGCCAGCAAATAGGTGGCGCTGGGCTCGTGGGCGATCAGTCCGGAAATGCTGCCATAGCTGTAATTTTCCGGTGTTTGGGCCGCACCCAGCAGCTGGACATAGCCATTGGAATCCATGTCGAAATGGCTGTAGCTCTGCCCGCCTATGGTGACGGTGAAGCCAAGGGCCACGCTGCCGGTATTGTTATCGTCGTCGCTGTCGGAATAGTCGAGCTCACTCTCCGCATAGGAGGTGAAGGAGAATGGCACAGTGGTAATGCCTGCCTGGGCTGCTGAAACGGCTGCAAAGCCGATTCCCAATCCGGCCAGTGCTACGGTCAATTTGTTCAGCATTATGCATCACCCCGCTCGTTCGTTACAGTTTATGATGCATATAAAGCAAAAAATGTACCAAAAAACGCAGCTTTTATAATTCAATATCTTATATGGTAAACAATGCGATGAAGTTAAGAAAGTGTAAAAAAAACCGACAAATAAAACAAGAATTTTGTGTATTAGAGTTCGGGTGCAAAAGTCAAGGTTGCCGGTTTACGAATTTCTCCGTTATCGGATTCAGCGCGTGACCATGCGCTCGCTCTGATAGAAGGACCAGGTGATCCCGAGACCGAGGGAAAAATTCACATCCTCTCCATGCAGGGGGCTGTCGGCGTTCTCCGCCCCCGTATACAGGCCGATTTCCCCGAGGGCGAACAAATTGACCGATTGGCTGACCGGCATCACCGCCTTGGCCGCAAGGGTGCTGCCGAGATAGCCGGCCCCGGCCTCGTATCTCGGGCGGGTGGCGGTGACGAAGGCGGCGGGTACTTCATAGAAATAATCCTGCAATCTTTCGGTTGCGAAGATCGGACCACCGCTGAGCTTGAATTTGATGCCGTAATTGATGAAATCGGGGTTCTGATAGGCAAGTTCGGGATGAAAGACCACCCCGCGATAATCCACCGATGACAGATCGGTGGAAAACACGGCGCGTACCGGCAGTTCCATTTCGACCTTCCGGCCATCGACGGCGCGGGCGATCAGAATCTGCAGCCGCGGGCCGATCTCACCCAGATAATCGAGGTCGTTCATGCCCTTGCGCAGATCGTTGGCATTGGAATCGGCGGCAAAGGAACCGTTCAGGCTGACATCGAATTCGAAGCGGCTGGTCTTGACGATGCGCCCTTTCAGGATGGCCCCTTCGCCGGCCGAGAGAAAATCGCCGCGATAGATCACATAGGGCAGGGCAATCGCCTTGAAGTGGTTCTGGGCGGCGGCGGGATAATCGGGCACATATCCGCCACCGACGGCGATGCCAAGCTCCCACAAAGGTTTCTGCCGGCCATAGGGTTGCGAGGCCGTCGGGCGGCGGTAAACGGCCTCCGTCCCCAGGGGCGGGGAAGTCATGGCGGCCTGCCTGACCGGTGCCTTGCGGTCTGCCCGGGTTCGCGGTGCCCTGCCGTCTGCCGGGATGGCGGATGGGCGTGACATGCGCGGCGGAAACAGACCCGTATCCGCGGCCTGAACAGGGCGGGTGTCCTGCATGGTTGCGGAATATGGTCCCGGTGCGGGGGAGGTGGGCGCCGACATGTCGGCGGCAGGCGGCGTATAAAGAGGCGACCGATAAGGGCTGTATCCGGGATAACTGTCGAGAAGCGATGCCGCCTGTGGCGAACCCGGCCACAGAAACAGGCCCAGCAGGGCGAGGGCTGCAGGATGCAATCGCGGATGCGGGCAGGGGCTTGCGTCTGTCATTTGTCTTTCCTCGTTGTCCCTGTCACCAGCGGCCGAACAGGTAACCGCGCTTTGCCGCGCCGCCGGTGCGGGCCTCGATGGTGGCATCGTCGATGGCGGTACGGGTTTTGCGCATCATCAGCCAGTCATGCAGCATATCCCGGTGTTCGGAACGGATTTGTGCATAACCCTCATCCCGGCCCAGATCGTGCAATTCCTGCGGGTCGTTTTCAAGATCGAACAGTTCCGGCGGGAAACAGGCATGTTCGATATATTTGAAGCGGCGGCTGCGCACCATGAAGGCACGCGCCTGACGCGGCTTCAGGCCCAGCGCGCGCCGTGCCTTGCGCACCGAATAATCGACCTCGCTGAAGGCGGCTTCACGCCACCTGGCCTGTGCCTTGCCATGGAGCAGGGGAATCAGCGACTGCCCTTCCAGCCAGCGTTCATCCGGCACGCCGCCCAGGGCTTCGACAAAGCTGGGCAGCAGATCGATGCTTTCGGTCAGCGCATCGGTGCTGTGCCCGCGGGTGGCGTCGGCTGCGGGGCGGGGATCGCGGACGATCAGGGGGATGCGGGCGCTTTCCTCGTGAAACAGTTCCTTTTCGCCCAGCCAGTGATCGCCGAGATAATCCCCGTGATCGGAGGTGAAAACGATCAGCGTCTTATCCATCAGGCCCTGCTTTTCCATGAAGGCGAATAACCGGCCCAGATGATCGTCGATCTGGCGGATCAGCCCCCAATAGGTGGGCAGCACCTTGTTGCGGCAATCGTCGCGGGAAAAGGCGCGGCTTTCGTCGTGCTCCATGAAGGCCCGGTGCACGGGATGGGGATTTTCCCGTTCCGCCGCGCTGCGGTTCGCTTCGGGCAACGGTATATCGCGATACAGGGCATGATAGGGGGCGGGTGCGATATAGGGCCAGTGCGGCTTGATATAGGACAGGTGCAGGCAGAAGGGCGTATCGGCATTCCGGGCCATGAATTCGATGGCCCGGTCGGTCATCCAGGCGGTTTCGGAATCCGCCTCCGCCACCCGGGCCGGCAGATCGGCATGGCGCATATACCAACCGGAAAGAACGGCGCCGTCATCCCCTTCGGCGGCATTGGCGACCCAGTGCCAGGGATTGCGCCCGCGCCAGCCGCGGCTGCGCAGGTAACGGTTGTAGGCGAGATCCGGATCGGCGGAGATATCGGGATGCAGCCCGTCATCGCGGCAATAGGGGATGAAACCGCATTCGGACAGCCTGACACCGAGGGACGAAGCCAGATCGATCCCCATCCGCGCCATGCCTTCGCGGTCGGCGGCCATATGGGTTTTGCCGATCAGCACGGCCTTCACCCCCAGCGGCGCCAGATGATCGCCGATGGTGCGCTGATCGACCGGCAACGGAAAATTATTGTAGGTGGCGCCATGGCTGATGGCGTAACGCCCCGTATAAAAGGACATGCGCGAAGGGCCGCAGACCGGCGCCTGCACATAAGCACGGGTAAAGCGCATGCCTTCCGCGGCCAGCCTGTCGATGACCGGGGTCTGAACGATGTCATGGCCGTAACAGGATAAACAATCGGCGCGGAGCTGATCGGCCATGATGAACAATATGTTGCGTATCCTTGCCATTCCTTGCCATGAACCTGTCTTGGGATCCGGAGGGTCCTGACCCTAAGCCCGTCATGGCGGGCGGGCAAGCCCGTACTGAGCGGGCAGCCGCCAACTCCGCATGGCGCCGGCCGTGCGGTTAGTGTCCTCTTCCCCTCAGGGGCCGGATCCTAAGGCACGAGAACCTTGAGCGGGAAGGGGACCCTCCGCTCCGGCCTGGGTCTCGGACGCCTTCCCGAAACGCCCGAGCATAGGACAACCGTGGAAGCCGGACCGGAGGGTATGCGGTATTTTCGGCAGTCAGTGCATGGTCATATGAGGATGTGTTGTCAGATGCTGATCGTTGTGAGGCGCTGGATCGCCGATCCTGATCGGCAATAACAAGCCCCGATCGGCCATGCTGTTGGCGAGACACGATGCCGCCTTAAGCATCTCGCCGACGCCTTCCTGATGCACCATCCATTCTGCCAGGCGTCGTGCCAGGCTGTAATTATGGTGTTGGCATGCGGCAACTAAACAGATTACGCGAATTTCATCGGTTCCGAGGCTTGGGCAACCCGGCTGATGGTAGAGGATGCTTTTCCTGGCATAGCCCTGAAACGCTTTGATCAGGTTTGAAAATCCCCCCAAGGCTTCCTTGCCGTCTTTGGTGCCGAATGTAAGCGCGAATTCATTCCACGCCGTTGCCCAGTGTGCCGGGTTGCCAAGATGAAGACCGAGGATCCACAGCCTGAACACGTTGGATATGAACCGCTCGCTCCGCTCGAGTTCCGAGACCGATACCGGCCAGGGCGCACTTGAAAAGGCATTGTTATCGGCGTTCACGCTATCCTCCTCGCCTGGGTGGTTGGTCAAGAAAACATATAATGCAAATAAGAATGATTAGCAATATCAAAAAACGATGCTGTATGCAGCAAGTCGGTTATACGCTGTCTGGGCGTCCCGTGGGTAAGCCGGTGTAGAGGCCGGGCGGATCCCGGTTTCAGTGAGATGCCACAGGGATGTTTGGAGCCCAGGCTGCCGTTTGCAGATGGTACCGGTCAGCAGGGCCTCTGGCCTGCCGGGTCGCGTTCAGGTTCAGGGCAGGGCGATGCCGGTGAGAACGGCGACGATTCCGAGAATGGCGACTTTCAGGCCGATCCAGCCGCGCAGCCCCGCATGGTGCCGGCCGCGCAGCATGGCGATAAGATTGCCCGGCAGCCTCGCCAGCCGCCGGCTGAAGGGCAGGGTTTGCTCATTCTGCCAGCCGGCGATGAGCAAACCCGCCAGGCAGAGAACAGAGCCGGGCACTATCAGCCAAAGTGGAGAGGGCATGTCCTTATTCCCGATTTCATCCGGCAGTCAGCAATACCATGACGGATGGAACAGTCAAATGATTGTCTGCATCCTGCCGGCCTCCCTCACCGAATGAGACATCGTGGATGAATGTGCCCCTAAAAATACCGCGACAGGCGGATCTGCAGATAATGATCGCCGCGCAGGGCATAGGCGGGATCGTCCGGATCGGCGAAGGCGAAGGCGGTGGCATCGATCTCGATCTTCCAGACGTCGCCGAGGCGCCGTTCCGCTTCCAGCGACAGCAGCGAGGCACCGTTGCCCAGATCGCTCAACGAGCCGATCAGCAGGCTGCTGTCGGCCTCGTCGTTCAGGGTGAAGCGCAGCCCGATGAAGATATCCTTGTCATACAGGCTGGCCGGGGCCTTGCTGTCGCGCCCGTCGTAATGATATTCGCCGACCAGGCCGAGATCGCCCGTATCGGCAATGACGCCGTAAAAGCTGTATTCGAAGCCGGTTGTCACGGCGAAGAAGGGATCGCCCTGGCCGCTGCGGCGGATCGCCTCCAGCTTCAGCAGCCAGTTGTCGATCGTTGCCTGCACATCCAGCCCGGTCTGGGCGATGATCTGATAACGGGGCACCAGCACGGCCCTGCCGCCTTCCAGTGCCGGCGAAAGGGTCGGTTCGCGGCCGGTACCGTAGAATTGCGACAGGCCGACATCCCATTCGCCGAATACGCCGCTGAAACGCAGGGCGAAATCGGGGTGCCATTGTTCGGCATCGCTTTCATAGCGGGTTGTGCCGGTGCTGACGGGCAGGGCCGCGCGCAGCCGTCCGGCACGGCCGGGGAATGTGCGCTTGCGGAAGAAGGGCATGAAGAAGGCGTTGAAATCGCCCAGGGCCGTCTGCAGGCCCAGATTGACCATCGGCTGGCCCAGCTTGTCTTCGCCGTCCGGATCCTCGACCAGGTCGGTCTGGTTGATGATATCGACCAGATGCCGGCTTTCGGCCACCCCCCAGAACACCTTGTCGATGCCGATGCGGATATCCCAGCCATCGCCGGCATAGAGGTAGTTGAGCTCCCGGATGTCGCCATGGCTGCGGGTTCCGTCCTGCGCATCGAGGCGCAGGAAGGGGATGAAGACCACCCGCTGGAAGGCATCGCCCTCCCATGTCAGGGCCAGTTCCGGCTGCAGGATCAGTGACGGGTTGAGGCGCTGGTCCTTCTGGCCGGCCTGTTTGGCCGCTTCGGGAAAAAGGCGCGCCTCGCCGGCGGCAAAGCCGGAAATTTCGATCTCCTGTGCCGATGCTCCTTGCACAGGGATCAGGGCTGTCAGGGCGAACAGAAGAAGGGCCGGAACGCCCCCCCATCCTGAACTTGAGTCTACAGTCATCGGTATGTTTCCGTTCAGCGGGCCCGTTTCAGGGTGTTGCGGTTGAAATCCCGCTCGCTCAGGCCGTTGCGGAAGGTGATCTTTTCAAAGATCAGCCGGGTTTTCTTGCCGTTCTGGGCATTGACCATATACATGTCGTGCGGACGCCAGTACTGGCCGAGATATTTGCGGTAATCGGAAAAGGTCAGCGTTTTCAGCAGGCTGCCCTTGCGGTCGTAATATTCGATACGTCGCTGGCGGTATTCGTCCTTGTCATACCAGGCGATCAGGCGGGTATAGCCGGAATTTTCATACAAGGGCTTCTGCTCGAGAACGAAGCAGACATCCTTGCTATCGGCGGCGCAGGGTTCCTCGCGCAGGAATTTGTAGCTGTATTTTTCCAGTTCCTGGGCGGAGAAGTCCTCATAGGCGAATTCGCTGCCGACGAAGGGGCCCGATTTGTTCTTCGATGATATACGCTTGATCCGCTTGACCGCAGGCAGGTAGAGCCATTGATCGTCGGGCTCCAGAATATGCGAAAAGGTGAGCAGGGCCGTGCCCTTGATGTCTCTGGGCTTGTCAAAAATGATCAGGCTGCGGTCGCCGTCTTTCGGATCGGGGTTTTCCAGGGTCTTGAAGCGCATGCGCCGTTCGCTGGTTTGCCCATGGGCGTTTTCGAGCACCATTTTCATCACCGATACGGTGTCGCCGAAACCCTGATCGCGGCGATCCCATTCCTCGGCGATGGCCCGGCCCTTGTCCTCGGCCTCTCCGGCCAGGGCCGGGGATAGGGGGGACAGGCCGGTCATGCTCAGGCCCAGAAACAGGGCGAAAGAAAGGGTTCTCATGGTCGTTTTCCTCATGTTCATTTCAGGGTTGTCGTCTATTCCGCCGGCTGGCGTCTGACGGCGGCCGTGGCTTTCCTGCTCTCGAACAACAGCAGTAGGGGCGGCAGCAGCAGGAAATCGACGATCAGGGCGACAACGATGGTAATGGCCATCAATAGCCCCATATCGCCATTAACCGCGAAACTGGAGAAGGCCAGCACCCCGAAGCCGGCGGTGAGAATGGCGGTGGTGACCCATAATGCCGTTCCGACGGTCGAGAAGCTGTAGCGCACGGCATCCTCCGGCGGCAGGTTTTTCTCCCGGCGTGCGCGGAGGTATTTGGAAAGGAAGTGCACCGAGGCATCGACGATCAGCCCCATGGAAGAGGCGGCGACGACCGAAACGGCAATACCCACCTGCCCGACGAAGATGCCCCATGTTCCGAAGGCGATGGCCGCCGGAATCATGTTCGGGATCAGGCTGATCAGCCCCATTCTGATGCTGCGCAGCGCGATGACCATGGAGGCGGAGATCAGCAGAAAGGCGATCAACGTGCCGAGGAGCATCGAACGGATGTTGCGTTCGGAAATATAGGCGAACATGATCGATGCTCCGGTGCCTTCCGCCGCCATATAGGGCGGGGCATTGCGTTTCAGCCATGCTTCGGCCCGGCGGGCCAGGGCGCGCATTTCGCTGGTCTTGACGTCATCGAGGGTCACCGTCAGCCGGCTGGCCGATTTATCGACATTGATCTGGCTGTTCAGGTCCAGCCCGTAAGGCAGGGACAGTTCGTACAGCAACAGATATTGTGCCGCCAGATCGCGTTCTTCCGGCAGGCGGTAGAAGCTTTCATCGTCGCCATGCATGGATTTGTTGATCCGCTTCATGACATCGGAGATGACATTGACATGGGTAACGCCGGGCTGGGCGCGCAGCCAGTTGGCGAATTCCTCGATCTTGTCCAGATAGGCGGGGTCGGAAATCCCGCCGGACCCTTCGGCAGGAACAGAGAATTCCACCTGATAAATGCCGGCGAGATTCTCGCGGGCGAAATCCGTATCGACGCGGAAGGGAATGCTCCGGTCGAAATATTCGACAAAGCGGTCATCGAGCTGAATCAACGAAATGGCGGATATCACCGCGGCCGAGACGGCGCCAATGCCGATCAGCAGGGCGTTGCGTTGGGCAATGACGAAATCGGCCAGCCGCTCCATGGCGTGAATGCGCCCGCTGCCGCCCCTGGGGATGCGCACGGGCAGGACGGCCATGGCAGCGGGCAGCAGGGTCATGGCCAGTACCCAGGCGACGAACACGCCCGCAGCGGATATATTGCCCAGATCGTGAAAGGGTGGCGCATCGGAAAAATTCATCGACAGAAAACCGATGATCGTGGTCAGGCTGGTCAGGAAAACCGGCTGGATGTTGATTCGCAGGCTTTCGACGATCGCTTCGTGTTTGCTGCGTCCCTGGCGCATTTCATGAAACATCGTCACCAGAAGATGAACGCAATCGGCGATGGCGATGGTCAGAATGATGATCGGCGCGCTGGCCGAAGGCGGGGTCAGGCGAATGCCGGCCCATCCGGCCAGCCCCATTGCCGACATTGCCGACAGGGCGGTGATAAGGATGGTTACCGCCGTGCCGGAGACGGAGCGCAGGAAAGCAAGGATCGCCATGACGATCACCAGGAACATGACCGGAATCAGAAACTGCATGTCCCCCATGCTGGCGCGCTGAAAGGCGGCCGATAACGGTGCCAGCCCGGTCACGGCAAGGCGGAACTCGGGGTAGCGGGCGGTGAAGGTGGCAGCGATTCTTTCCGCGGCCTGAACGGTATCCATCAGGGCCTTGTCATCGCCGGGGGGAAGAAGCAGGGTAATGGCCACGGCCGTGGTTGTGCCGTCTTCGGATATCAGGCGCCTGGCCAGGGCCGGTTCGCTCAGGGCTGTCCTTTCGATATAGGCGAGGTCATCGTCAGTGAGGCTGAGCGGATTTTCCACGAGATCGGCGACGGTCAGATCGTCGCCCTCGGCCGTGGTGTTCTGAAAATTGGTGATCGAATCGACGCGGGTGGAGTTGGGAATCTGCCAGCTTTCTTCGGTCAGCTCGGCAATGGCGGCCAGACGTTTCGGGGTGAAGACCTTTCCTTCGGACGGCTTGAGGACAAAGAGGATATTGTCCGAACGGGTATAGATGTTCTGCAGGGCTTCAAACGCCTGAAGCTGAGGGTTCGAGGCGCCGAAAAACACCCGATAATCGCTGGTGAAGGCCAGTCGTCCCGCCCCGGCAATGGCGGCCGCGCTTGCTGCCAGCACCAGGAATATCACCAGCCAGCGCCAGCGCACCACGGCTCTGGCATAGGCGATAGCCCATTTTTCCGCTCGTTTGGTCATGGTATATCCGTCCTCGTTGCAAAAACCTGCATTCGGCTGCGGGGCATGCCATTCGTATGCCGCATTGCAAAAATCGGCAGAATGCGGGATATTCATGTATACTGCACTGTGCAGTTTACATATTTGTACGTAAAAGTAAACTGCCCGGAGTAGTTTACTTTTACCGGGTTCGGGTGCAGGAAGGCCACTTTGTGGGATGCATGGGCGTTCCTGGCCCCAAAGAGACGGATTGCTTATGAATGCAGACAAGAAAGGCGTGAAGCCCTGCCCTGTTGGTAAATTGCTCGGTCGCAGCGCCCGCAAGCGTCAGGACATCGTCAATGCGGCGGTCAGGCTGTTCAGCGAACGTGCTTACGGGGATGTCAGCATGGATGCGGTGGCGGCCGAGGCGGGCGTGTCGAAGCGGACTGTATACAGTCATTTCGCTTCCAAGGAAGCACTGTTTGCCGAGGTGATGACGGAATATTGCACGACCGTCCGCGAACAGGCGCAGACGGCGCTTAAGGAATGCTCCTGTCTCAGCGATAGTCTGCGGGGTTATGCGCACACGCTTCTGACCTTTCTCTACGATCCCCTGCAGATTGCCGTTTTGCGGGTCTTTATCTGCCAGGCAGAGCAGTTTCCCGATCTGGGGCGGCAGTTTTTCGAGGCCGGCCCTGGCGAAACCTTGCGGCAGTTTGCGGCCGAACTGCGGAAATGGGCTGAAAACGGCACTCTTAAAATTAAGGATCCCGAGCGAGCCGCTTCAGCGTTTTTCGGCTCTCTGGTTTCGGTGCGTTATATGGGCTGTCTGCTTAATTGCCAGTGCCTGCCGGATGAGAAGGAACGGGAAAGGATGGCCGATCAGGCGATCGAGATCTTTTTGCACGGGTGCCAGGCTGAATGCTGATGCGCCAGCTCTGTGCCCTGGCATTGTATTTTTTCTGAAAATTTGACAATGAACTGATTTCAGGGTCAAATCCTGCAGCCTGAAAAAAGACAAGAATCGGGTATCATGGCTTGCGCCGGCGGGCGATCTTGCCATGATTGGGAGGCTGATGTTTCCCGTGGGCCGGCGGTCGGCCCGCCATGGCGGGAAACACCGGGAGAATCAAAATGCCGGGGGCGGGTGATGGGTTTCGTCCACCGGCCGGGTAAATGGAGAGAACCATGAAATCGCTGCGTAAGAAGCCGGTATCCCGGCGTTCCTTCCTCGCAGGCACGGGGGCGGTTGCCGCCGGGGTGACGCTGATGCCGAAACTCGGTTTTGCGGCCGAGGAACCGAAGCTCAATTTCTATAACTGGGATACCTATATCGGCGAAACGACGCTGGACGATTTCAAAAAGGCGACGGGCATCAAGGTCAAGATGGACCTGTTCGCCGATAACGATGAGCTGTTCGCCAAGCTCAAGGAAGGCAATCCGGGCTACGACCTGATCGTGCCGACGAACGATTACGCGGAACGGATGATCCGCGCCGGCATGCTGATCCCGCTCGATCATTCCAAGATCCCGAATTTCGCCAATGTCGATCCGGTGTTTCAGGATGCGAGCTTCGATCCGGGACGCAAATACACCATGCCCTATATGTGGGGCACGATCGGTATCGGCTATCGCAAGTCCAAGGTCGACGGCGTTCCGGACAGCTGGAAATACGTTTTCGACGATGACAGATATGCCGGGCGCATCGCCCTGATGAGCGAAGCGACGACGGTGATCGGCATCGCCCTGAAATATCTCGGTTATTCGCTTAACTCCACCGATCCGAAGCAGATTGCCGAGGCCGAGGCCCTGCTGAAGAAGGCCAAGAAATATGCCAAGGTCTTCGCCAAGGACAACGGGCAGGATCTGCTGTTGTCGGGCGAGGTCGATCTGGCCATGGAATGGAACGGCGATATCATCCAGGTTCAGGAAGAGGATGACGATATCGGCTATGTCGTGCCCAAGGAAGGGGCGCTGCTGTGGCAGGACACGCTGGCCATCCCCAAGGGCGCCCCGCATCCGAACAATGCCCATGCCTTCATCAATTTCATTCTGGATGCCAAGGTCGGCGCCGAAATTGCCGATTTCATCCAGTATGCGACACCGAACAAGGCGGCCAAGGCCCTGATGAGCGATGATTATCGCAACAATCCGGCCATTTTCCCCGACGATGCGACGCTGGCAAAATGCGAAAGCGCCGTCTATCTGGGCGAGGATTACTACCGGATGATCAACGATGCCTGGACGCGTATCCAGGCATCGTGAGACGACGCCGGAATATCAATGTCGTACCGATCCCGTTTCCTTCCGCCGCCTCAGTCGCGGCGGAAGGGCCGTTGCTAGCGGCGTCGTCTGATGGATAGCTGGCGCCGCTCTCCCCTCTTTTTCTGGATCATCGGCCTGCCGCCGGTCGGCTGGTTGGCGATCTTTTTTCTGTTGCCGCTCAGCCTGATCTGGCTGATCTCCTTCGGTGAAAAGCAGGGCATCGTCGATGTCGCCCTGACCTGGACGCTGGATAATTATGCCCGCGCCATGGAATCGATCTATCTGGAGATCCTGCTGAAAAGCATTGTCATGGCGGTGGCGATCACCGTGATCTGTCTGGTGGTCGCCTTTCCGGTGGCGCTGCTGATCTCCTTCGCCCCGCGGCGGGTGAAGCCGTGGCTGCTGCTGCTGATCGTCCTGCCGTTCTGGACCAATCTGCTGATCCGCACCTATGCGCTGATCGCGGTGCTGCGGGTGCGCGGCTATATCAACTTTTCCCTTGAATGGCTGTGGACGCAGGCCAATGCCGCCCTCTCATTTGCTGGATTGGGGCAGTATCAGCTTCTCGGTGCCCGTTTCGAGCCGCTGGAACTGCTTTACAACAATTTCGCCGTTGCCTTCGGCCTGGTCTATGTCTTTCTGCCCTTCATGGTTCTGCCGCTTTACGCGGCGCTGGAGCGGCTGGACCGCTCGATGATCGAGGCCAGTCTCGATCTCGGGGCGGGGCAGGTCAGGACGTTCTTTTCCGTCGTCGTTCCCATGGCCGCCAGCGGCATCGTTTCAGGGGTGATCATCACGTTCATTCCGGCGCTCGGCTCCTTCCTGCAGCCGGAATTGCTGGGCGGGACCGACAGCCAGCTGATCGCCAATGTGATCGAACGGCAGTTCAAATCGGCCAATGACTGGCCGTTCGGGGCCGCCCTGTCCTTCATTCTGATGTATCTGACATTTTTTGCCCTGGCGCTGCGTTCGCTTCTTGCCAAGGGAAAATCGGCGATGGAGGCGGCGTGATGGCCCTGTTCGCCCGTCGCCGCCTGGAAGAACGCCCGGGACCGCTGGCGTATCATCGGCGCCTGTTTCTGCGACTGATTTTCGTCGGTAGCCTGGTCTTTCTTTATGCGCCGATCATCACCCTGATCATCTTCAGCTTCAACAATTCGCGCCGGAACATCGTCTGGCGCGGCTTCACGCTGAAATATTACGAGAAAGCCCTGAACAATGACGGGCTGATCGAGGCTTTCGTCAATTCCCTGACCATCGCCGGTGTTTCGACCGTCATCTCCGTCATCCTCGGCGCCATGACTGCCATCCTGTTGTGGCGCTTCAGGTTCCCCTTCAAGGCACCGGTGGAGGGGGCGATGGCCCTGCCGATCGTCATTCCCGAAATCTGCATGGGGGTGGCAATGATGGCCTTTTTCATTCGCATCGGCTGGCCGACGGATCTGATCTGGCCGTTCAATCTGGGGGCGATCACCATTGCACATATCACCTTCAGCTATCCGTTCGTGGCGATGATCGTCCGGGCACGGCTGGCTTCCTTCAACCGTGAGGAAGAGGAAGCGGCCAAGGATCTCGGCGCCAGCGAATGGCAGACGATGCGCGACATCATCATCCCCTTCATGACGCCGGGGCTGGTCGCCGGGGCGCTTCTGGCCTTCACCCTGTCGCTCGACGATTTTGTCATCACCTTCTTCACATCCGGCCCCGATACGGTGACATTTCCGATCAAGGTCTATTCGATGGTGCGCTTTTCCGTGACGCCCGAGGTCAACGCCGCCTCGACGGTGCTGATCGCCATCACCATTGTCTTCACGGCCGTGGCCATGTGGCTGCAGAGCCGTTCCAGCCAGGACGGACGCTGAGACATGCAGAACGACAAGCCCATACTTTCCATCAGCGGGGTGACGAAACGCTTCGGTGCTTCGGTCACGGCGGTCGATGACGTCAGCCTGGATATCCGGGAAGGGGAGTTCTTCGCCCTGCTCGGGCCTTCGGGTTGCGGCAAGACGACCTTGCTGCGCATGATCGCGGGTTTCGAGGTGCCGAGCGAGGGTGCCATCCTGCTGGAGGGGGCCGACATATCGGCCACGCCGCCAAACCGGCGCCCGATCAACATGGTGTTTCAGTCCTATGCCGTATTCCCGCATATGAGCGTGTTCGACAATGTCGCCTATGGGCTGAAGGTGGCGGGAACGCCGCGCGGCGAGATCCGCGCCAAGGTGGAGGAGGCCCTGTCACTGGTGAAGCTGGATGGCTTTGCCGCGCGCAAGCCCGATCAGCTCTCCGGCGGGCAACGCCAGCGGGTTGCCCTTGCCCGCGCCCTGGTCAAGCGGCCGAAGATTCTGTTGCTGGACGAGCCTCTTTCGGCGCTGGATGCCAAGCTGCGCGAGGCCATGCAGCTTGAACTGACACGGCTTCAGAAATCGGTCGGCATCACCTTCATCATCGTCACCCACGATCAGGGGGAGGCCCTGTCCATGGCCGACCGCATTGCGGTGATGGAAGCGGGCAGGGTGCGCCAGGTGGCGGAGCCGGAAGTTTTGTACAGCCGGCCCAACTGTCGCTTCGTTGCCGATTTCATCGGCAAGATCAATCTGTTCATGGCCCGTGTCGTCAGAGCCGAAGGCGATCTTCTCCATCTCGAATCCGATGCCCTGGGGCATGTCGATCTGCCCTGTCCTGAGGCGATGGCCCATCCGGCCCCCGGCTCGCAGATCACCCTGGCCGTACGGCCGGAAAATTTCCGCCTTGGCGGTGAGGCCGGCGCAGACGATCTGCACATTCCCGGCCGTATAACCGATCATGCCTATTTTGGCGGTCATTCTTCACTGTTTGTTGAAGATAAAGCGGGTAACTCGATAACAGTCAGTGTGCAGAACGGCCCGTCAATGCTTTCAGAGGCAGATAAGTGTGATTCTCTTCACATTTTTTGTTCCAAAAAAGATGTATTAATCCTTCCTGAGTAAGGTCTGTGTAGCGGATTGCTCAATGAATATTTTGGTTAATTTTTGTTAACCAAAGCAGCGATGCCTTTGAGCCTGTTTTTTATTCGCATGCAGACTATATATATTATATACCACCCCGCTTCAGGGATGCCTGCCTTTGCAGGGGGTCCTGGGTGCATGGCGTTACTGCCGGAATAACGGAAAATGGGAAAAGTTTGCATGATTCAATCGGGCGGAACGGGAAACGGAAACGCGGACAGGACAACGGAAATGTTTGCCGCGTTTCATCCCGGCCCGATGCAGCGGCAGCTCATGGGATACTGGCAGATGCGCCGCGATGACAGCGGCCTGCCCCATTGGCGGGATATCGATCCGATGGATATTCCGCATCTGTTGTCGCATATCTGGATTTCCGAACTTTCAGACAATTGCCATGGCGAACCGGTATATCGTCTGGCCGGAACCGAGATATGCCGTCTTTATGGGAGGGAACTTCGCGGGAAGAAGGTCGGGGAAGCGCTCTCACGCCCTTATGCGCCTTTGCTGCGCACGGTTTTGCGCGATGCCTTCGACGGCGTGGCCGCCGCCATACGGGTTAATGATCGTGAGCGCCATCCCGATTATGACATTTTTGAATGTGTCATCCTGCCCGTGCGCCGTGGAAAGGGACGAAACGTCATCGGGCTGACGACATTCAGTCGCGAAGGCGGGATTTCTGCCTTCACGCTCCTGCGTCCCTGGCAAGCCCGGATCCTTCAGCATGACACGGCAAGCGGCAATGAATGGTGGCTGGATCCGGAAGGAAGAAAACAGCCTGTAAATTCGTTCTGAAACGGCGTTTGCCTCCTCCGGTCTGCCCGGTGCATCAGCGCATGGCCATCAGCTCGCCCTTGATGCGGTCGTCGAACCCCTGCAGGGCCTGACGCAACCCGCCGCCGGTGAACAGGGGCCGCTTTATCAGCGTCGGGTAACGGATCAGGAGTTCGGCCAGTGCCGCTTCATCCCTGATTTTGTCCTTTTCTTCATCGCTCAGTTCGCGCCAGCTGCGCGAGCGTTTGTTCAGCAGTTTCTGCATGCCTTTCAGGCCGCCGCCCATGGCTTCCGCCCACAGGGCGATTTCCTCCGCCGTGGGCGGGGTGTCGTGAAAATCCCGTAATTCGACCGCGCGTGCGCGCTCGCGCAGCCATTGCCGGGCCTTGCGGCAGGTATCGCAATTCTTCAGGCCGTGCAGAATCAGGGGGTCGGTGTTCATTCCGCTCAATCCATGGTGACCGTAACAGGCATGCCGGTTTTTCAGCCGACGGCGCGTAACATGCCACTATCGCCACCGCCAGGCAATAGAGGGAAGAAAACGGGCCGCCGCCCTGAAGGCAGCGGCCCGGCCCGCCGGCTATCCCGGCCCCTTTGGGGGGGGAGGGGAAGAGAGGAGCGCAGGATGTCCGGCCGGAAGCGGAGGTCCCTGCAGTCGCAGACTGCAGGATGTGGGTCAGATGGCGTTGACCGGTATTTTCAGATAGACCATGCCGTTGTCTTCTGCCGGTGGAAAATGCCCGGCGCGGATATTGACCTGCACGGACGGCCACAGCAGCACCGGCGCCGCCAGTTTGCTGTCGCGTTCCTTGCGCAGACGGATGAACTCGTCCTTGCTGACGCCTTCACGGATGTGAATGTTTTTCGCCCGCTCCTCGGCCACGGTGGTTTCCCAGGCGAACTCCCTGCGGGTTTCGGTGCCGTAATCATGGCACATGAACAGACGCGTATCGTCGGGCAGGGAGAGGATTTTCCGGATCGATTCATAAAGCGTTGCGGCGTCGCCACCGGGAAAATCGCAACGGGCGGTGCCGTAATCGGGCATGAACAACGTATCGCCGACGAAGGCGGCATCCCCGACCACATAGGTAACGCAGGCGGGGGTGTGCCCCGGCGTGTGCAGGATGCGGATTTCAAGCCCGTCCAGCGTCAGCGTATCGCCTTCGCCAACCAGACGGTCGAACTGACGCCCGTCGGGAAGGAACTGTTTTTCCAGATTGAAGATGTTCTTGAACACCTTCTGCACCTCGGTGATATGGGCGCCGATGACGATTTCCCCGCCCAGCCGGTCCTGAAGCCAGGGGGAGGCCGACAGATGATCGGCATGGGCGTGGGTTTCCAGCAGCAGCCGCAGCTCCAGCCCCTGTTCACGGATATAGGCGGCGACCCTTTCGGCATTGGCCGTGCTGGTCTTGCCCGAACGGGGATCGAAGTCCAGCACGGGATCGATGACGGCGGCCTGCTTGCCGCCCGGGGCATGGATGACATAGGTGATGGTGTATGTCGCCGGATCGAAGAAGGCCTTTACCTCTGGGGACCGGGGGGTGGTTGTCATGTTTCCTGCTCCGCTCTTTGCGTGCTGCCGTCACTTGTGTTCATCTGCCCGCCGGGGCGTCGAAATCAACCGGTTGAATTCCGTTGCCAATATATTCAAATCTCTGTATATTAGCAAGTATGAATTTAGAGTATATGCAAAGATCGGCCCGCCAAGCCAGTGAATTTTTGCGTTCTTTGGGCAATGAACATAGATTGATGATGCTGTGTCTGATGACGGAGGGGGAAATTTCCGTGGGCGAACTGGCGGCAACACTCGGCATGCGGCAGGCAGGGGCTTCGCAGCAGCTTGCCGTGCTGCGCCGGGAAGGGCTGGTGAAAACCCGCCGCGACGGTCAGACGGTATATTACCGCCTGGCGGATGAGCGGATTCGCCGGGTGATCGAACAGATATACCGCGCCTTTTGCGAAGGCGGCATCTGTGCCCCGTCCCCCGTGCAGACGGAAGATGAGGCGGACAAAGGGCGCAGGGCCAACCGGCCCGCGGCGGAGAAACCATGACATGAGCGCAGGCGATGCGACAGGCAATGGCGGCTTCCGGCTGAAGCGCTATGTGCCGGCGGCCGAGTGGCTGCTCCACTACAGGCGGGAGGATTTGCCGGGCGATCTGATTGCCGGCACGATTACGGCGATCCTGCTGATTCCCCAGGCCATGGCCTATTCCCTGCTGGCGGGCCTGCCGCCGGAAATAGGGCTTTATGCATCGATCGTTCCGCCGATTATCTATGCCCTGTTCGGATCTTCCCGGGCGCTGGCCGTCGGGCCCGTGGCGGTGGCCTCTCTGATGGTGGCGGCGGCATTGGGAAATATCGCTCCTGACGGCGGCACGCTTTATATTGCCGGCGCCTTGGTTCTGTCGATGCTGGTGGGGCTGATGCTGCTGGTAACGGGCATGCTGCGCATGGGCTGGGTGGCCAATTTTCTTTCCCACCCGGTGATGTCGGGTTTTACCTCGGCGGCGGCGCTGCTGATTGCCGCCAGCCAGCTGAAGCATCTTTTCGGCCTGTCGGTTCCCCGCGGTCTGCGGATCGATCAGACATTGATGCAGCTGTTCGAACAGATGGGCAGCGCCAATGGCGTGGCGATGGCAATCGGTTTTTCCTCGATGGCGTTGCTGCTGTTCATCCGCGGCCCGCTGCCGCGCCTGCTGAAATCGCGGGGGATGCCGGAAACCCTGGCCGGGCTGATCGTCAAGGCCGGCCCCTTGGTTCTGGTCGTGGTGATGACGGCGATATCGGCGGGGTTCATGCTTCATGAACGCTCGGGCCTCAATGTCGTCGGTGCCATACCGGCCGGGTTGCCGCCGTTGGGCATGCCCGATTTCGCCAATGTGCCATGGGTGAAGCTGCTGCCTTCCGCGGCGTTGATCGCGCTTGTCAGCTTTGTCGAAAGCGTTGCCGTCGGCCGGGCGCTGGCCAGCCGCCGGCGGCAGAAGATCGATGCCAATGCCGAACTGCTGGGACTGGGTTTTGCCAATATCGCCGGCGCCTTCAGCGGTGCCAGCCCCGTCTGTGGCGGGTTTTCGCGTTCCGTTGTCAATTTCGAGGCCGGGGCCAACACCCAGCTTGCCGCGATCGTCACTGCTTCTCTGATCGGCTTGTCGCTGGTGACTTTCGCCCCGGCGCTGACGGATCTGCCCCAGGCGGTATTGGCGGCGATCATCGTGATCGCCGTGCTTGGTCTGGTCGATCTGAAAACGCCGGTGGAGGTGTGGCGCTATGACAAGCGCGATGGCGTGGCCCTGGTCGTGACCTTCCTTGCCGTTCTGGCCATGGGGATCGAGGAAGGCATTGCCGTCGGCGTCATCCTGTCGCTGTTTCTCTATTTGTGGCGGACCAGCCGTCCCCATATGGCGATTGTCGGCCGCGTGGGAGATAGCGAGCATTTCCGCAACATCCGGCGCCACAAGGTGCGCACGCTGCCCGATCTTCTGGCGGTGCGGGTGGATGAAAGCCTCTATTTCGCCAATGCGAATTATCTGGAGGAACGGCTGCTGGGCGAGGCGGCGGACAATCCGCAGGTTCGCCATGTGCTGCTGATCTGTTCGGCGGTCAATGCCATCGATGCCAGTGCCCTGGAGACCCTGGAGAAGCTGATTTCCGAATTGTCGATGGCCGGGGTGAGGTTCCACTTGGCCGAGGTCAAGGGGCCGGTCATGGACAAGCTGGAGGCGGTGGGTTTCCCCGAGCTTCTGAAACAGATGGGCGGGCATATATTCCTTTCCACCCATGAGGCGTTCGACGCTGTCGAAAAGGGGCGGATATAATCTGCGCAGGGCGGTTTCCGCGCCCTTTTCTGTTCAGCTTTTACGTATCGGTTCAGCGTTTACGGGGCATTAACGGCGTTTGTGCCAGGATACAGACAGGCGGCATGGTGCCGCCGGTTGCCGCGTAGCGTATGCAATCTTCCAAGCCCCGTGGAAATTGCCATGTCTGAATTCAACCATACCCAATATCAGGCCATATACCGCCGCCCGGTGGCATCGGCCAATGATTTTTCCGCCTATGCGCCGCAAATGGCAGCCTATTGGGCCAGAACCCGCGAACGCCCCCTGCCGTCGTGGCAGGATTATCAGGACAGCTTCCCGGCCGAAATGCAGGGGGATGTGTTGCTGTACCGGCGCGATGCGCCCTACCGTTTTACGTGTTGCCATGCGGGCCATCATCTCAGGCACACCATTCCATGGCTGAGGGAAGGCGTGCCCGTTACCGAGGAAAACGGCTGGCCTGCCGCATCGGCCATTTCCCGCTTCTGGGAAAAGGTGATCGAAGATCGGGAGATGATCAAATCGATCGGGACCATGGCGCCCTATGGTTTTCCCGATCTGGAATTCGAATCCCTGACCGTTCCCCTGACCGATGATAAGGGGGAGGAGATCACGCATATCCTGACGGTCATGGTCCTGCTCGACGAACTGCTCTGAGCGCAGATTCTCTTCTGTTCATCTGCCATGATCCTCCAGGATCATGGCGGCGCCCTTTTCGGCGATCATGATCGTCGGTGAGTTGGTATTGCCCGATGTGATTGCCGGCATGATCGAGGCATCGATCACCCGCAACCCCTCCAACCCGCGGAATTTGAGCCGGGGATCGACCACGGCCGTATCGTCGCTGCCCATGCGGCAGGTGCCGACGGGGTGGAAGATGGTTGTGGCGATATCGCCGGCCTTGCGGGCCAGGGCTTCCGTATCCGTGTCGTCATATTCGGGGCCGGGCAGAAATTCCTCCGGGGCGTAAGGGGCCAGTGCGGGCTGGCGGACGATACGTCGTGTCAGGCGCAGGGCATCGGCGGCGACGATGCGGTCGGCATCGGCTGACAGGTAGTTCGGCCTGATCGAAGGCGCCTCGTCAGGATCCGGGGATTTGATATCCACCCGACCGCGGCTTTCAGGACGCAGATTGCATACCGAGGCGGTAAAGGCGGGAAAGGGATGCAATGGATCGCCGAGGCGGTCGCAGGATAGTGGTTGTACATGAAATTCCAGATTTGGCGTGGCGCGGTCCGGATCGGATCTGGCGAAACAGCCAAGCTGGCTGGGGGCCATGGACAGGGGGCCGGAACGGTTCAGGATATATTCGAGCCCCATGCCGATCCGCCCCAGCAGACTGTTGGCCCGCTCGTTCAGGGTGCGGGTGTTGCGGACCTTGTATACGGCGCGGATCTGCAGATGATCCTGCAGATTGCCGCCGATTTCCGGACGATCGAGGATGACGGGAATGCCGAGATCCTGAAGCAGCCTGCCCGGGCCGAGGCCGGAAAGCTGTAAAATCTGTACCGAGCCGATGGAGCCGGAAGACAGGATGACCTCGCATCGGGCCGTGGCCTTGCGCAAGGTGCCGTTCTGGCGGAAATACACGCCTTTTGCCCGCCCGCTCTCAATATCCAGCCGCAGCACCTGCGCATGGGTCAGAACCGTCAGGTTCGGGCGGCGCATCGCGGGTTTCAGAAAGGCTTTTGCCGTGGATACCCGGATGCCCCGGCGCTGGTTGACCTGAAAATAACCGCAGCCTTCGTTATTGCCGGTGTTGAAATCGTCCGTTTTCGGGATCCCGGCCTGGGCGGCGGCTTCACGGAAGGCATCGAGAATTTCCCAGGACAGGCGCTGTGCCTCGACCCGCCATTCGCCGCCCTGGGCGTGATGCTCGTTACGGGCAAAGGCGTGATCCTCGCTTTTCAGAAAGAAGGGTTCGACATCCTCCCACCCCCATCCCGGATTGCCGAGCTGGCGCCAATGATCGTAATCGGCGGCCTGACCGCGGATGTAGATCATGCCGTTGATCGAAGAACACCCACCCAGAACCTTGCCGCGCGGATAGGCCAGGGCGCGGCCGTTCAGCCCTGCTTCCGCCTCGGTGCTGTAGCACCAGTCGGTGCGCGGATTGTTCATCGTATAAAGATAACCGATCGGGATATGGATCCAGAAATAATTGTCGCGCCCGCCGGCCTCCAGCAGCAGCACCCTGTATCTGCCGTTTGCGCTCAGGCGGTTGGCCAGCACCGATCCGGCCGATCCGGCCCCGGTGATGATGAAATCGAATGTTCCGGCATCATCGGCGCTGGCGACGTCTGCTGTGCTCATTCCTTTTCCCCCTGTATCCGCCAATGCCCGCATCATGGTTTCAGATTCGGCCAGCCCCGCCAAGAGGGCGCCTGGCAGTGTCGGTCCCGCCATGTGTTCCGGATCACAGCGGCGTGTGTTAATTTATGCTAAATACTATTAATAGTGTTTGAGTTTGCAGGTGCTTTTCGCATTATAGAGCGGAACGAAAGAAGTTTTATGTATAAAGCATCATGTTGCGTCATGATGTCCGGGGGGCAGATCGAGGGGATGGGATATCTGTGCGGATGTTTTTTGTACGACGATGGCAGGGCTGCGTCTGTTGTCTGTTGTTTGCCCTTTCGTTTTTTCCGGTGGACCCGGTAACGGTCTTTGCACAAACGCCGGCGGCTGCAGGCAGGGATGAAGCGGCGGGAGAAGGTGAAGAAGCCTTGCGGCGCAAGCGCCAGTCGATCTACCGCGCGCTGCTGAAAAAACCCGCCGATCTGGACCTTAATTTCGCCTATGCCGCCCTGTCCGCCCGCCTGGGCGATTACGAAGGGGCGATCACGGCGCTGGAGCGTATGCTGATCTTTGCCCCCGATCTGCCCAGGGTGAAGCTGGAACTGGGGGTGATGTATTTCCGCCTGGGGTCCTTCGTCGTGGCGCAGTCGTATTTCCTCGATGCCCTGGAGGCGGAGGATGTGCCCAAAACGGTTGCGGAGCGGGTGAAGAAATATCTGGCGGCGATCGACAAGCAGTTGTCGCGGCACAAATTCACCGGCACGGCCTTTCTCGGACTGCGATACCAGAGCAATGCCAATGGCGCCCCTTCGGATGCGGATATCGATATCAAGGGAACGACCTTCCGTCTGGATGACAGCGCAACGGCCCAATCGGATATCGGCGTCACCGGTTTCGTGCGCGGGCAGTACAGCTATGATTTCTTCAATCAGGGCGACAAGATCGAAATAGACGGCATTCTGTTCATGTCGGGGCAGAAAAGCGAGGAACAGCTCAATTCCCGCATCATTGAATTGCGTGGTGGCCTTTCCTTCGATCTGGCCAAACGCGACTGGGGGGTCGGAAGGGTCAAGCCTTATCTGTTGCTGGGCCATGTTTCGCTTGATGAAAACGGCTATTCGCGGACCTTTGGTCTGGGCGGGGTGGTGGACAAGGAGTTATCGGCGCGCTGGTATCTTTCCGGGCGGGGGGAAATCCGTAACCTTCATTATAACAATACAGCAGCCAATCCCACGCTCAGCAGCCGTAATGGCAATGAATACGCGCTGTCTGCGACCTTTATCTACCGCCCCCCTCTCGACTGGGGGCGCCTGAAGACACCGGTTCTTTCCCTGCTCGGCGGTGCGGAACGCCGGCAGGCAGATCAGGATTTCCAGTCCCGGACCATCTGGCGGGCGAATGTCGCGCTCAACGGCCGTTTCGATTTGCGCGACCGGGGGATCGAGCGCCCCTGGGATCTGTCGTTTCTCGGATCTTTCCGCAACAGTTCCTATGACGCGCCGGATACGACCCTCAGCACCAGCGATCGCGAGGATCGCGAATGGCTGTTCCGGGCCACGCTGGGCGTGCCGGTCCGCGACGATCTGTCGGTGCTGTTTGTCTATCAGCTACGCGATACCCGCTCGAATTACGATATTTACGATTATACGGACCATTCCGTCACCATCGGTCTGGCCTGGCAATTTTGAAACGAGGCATGACATGACCATGCAGGCATTCAGAAAACCGTTCGACCTTTCACTGCCGGCGTTGCTGGGCATGGCCGTTCTTGCCGTTTCTGCTTTTTCCATGCCGGCGCTTGCCGCAGGGGACGATATCGAGGTCGGCGTTGCCGCCGCGGTCAATCAGGACGCCGAATCTCAACCGCCACGGCGTCCGTTACGTCGCCTTTATCTTGGCGATAACCTTGTTTTCAACGAAATGGTCAAGACCGGTCCGCGGGGGCTGACCCAGATCCTTTTGGCGGACCGTTCGGCCCTGACCGTCGGGTCCAATTCGACCCTGGTGATCGATAAGTTCGTTTACGATCCGGCGGCGGACAAAGGAAAAATGGCACTGTCCCTGGCCAAGGGGGTGGTGCGTTTCGTCGGTGGGGCCCTGTCCAAGAAAAGAGGGCAGGTAACGCTGAAAACCCCTTCGGCGACCATTGGCATCCGTGGCGCGGTCGTTCTGGTGCAGGTCCTGCCCGATGGGGTGCGTTTTATCATGTCTTTCGGGCGCGAGGTGCTGGTGAACGGGCCGGATGGCACAAGGCAACGCATCACCGCACCCGGCTATGCCGTGTTCGTGCCCTTCGGCGGCAGCCCGCAGCAGCCGGAACCGGTGACCCAGGACGAAATCTCGATGATCCAGGCACGCCTGGCCGGACGTCTGGATGCCAGTGGCGGCAGCGACACCCCCCCTTCCGGCGATCAGGTCGACGGATCCGATATAGCCCGGCGAGGTTCCGGCGATATCGCCATCGACCTGAGCGGTGATGTCCCCCCGCCACCGGACGGCAGTACGGACGATGCCGTGACCGAGGACAGCCAGCGTAATGCCGTCAATGCCATTCCGGACGGCATCAGCGCCGGGCGTCTGCAGCTGAGCGGTTCAGGCTATCTGATTGACGGATCCGGTCCGATCCTGCCCAGCGGGGCGACGACAGACAGTGCCGGCCTGCTTGGCGGCACGACGGATACCAGCGCGGAACAGGTACTGAGCAACATCAGTTTTACCGCAACCGAGCTGACGGCAGCGCTGTCGGGTGGCGGCAGCATCACCCTGCCCTACGATGCAACGGGAACGAGTGTTACCGTTACTGCCACCAATTCCTCTTCCCCCTTTGGCGATCTGTCCGGTCAGGGGGTTTTCTTCCGCGACAGTGCCGGGAACCTGGAATTCGCCTATTACGATCTGCGTGAAAGTTCGGATGCGCTTCCGGCATTTCTGTTTCTGGGAGATCCCTATCCGGCGGCCAGCCAGACGGCATCGCCGCGCATTCATTCCTACTCCTTGCTACCGGATGCCGTGCAGTCGGCGGATTATGGCAACACGCTTCCCTTTGTCGCCGGTCAGGCCTTCAGCGGAGCGGTGCTGAGTTCGGGCGGGGTTTCGTCTTCCTTCTATTACATCGAACAGAATGACGGCACTATCGGCGGTTCCTCCAGCGACGGTTCGGTTTCGGCCTTTCTGCAAAGCAGCCTTTACCTTGAAGGGACCGGCAGCACGCAGAAATCTTCCCTGGCCGTGGTTCAGGGTCAGTTGAGCCGCGAGGCCGGCTTCAACACCCCGATTGCCGAAACGAACCGCCGCGGCGGCGGACGGATCGGCAATACGGATACCTTTGCCTATGACGGCGTGATCCGTACCCTCGATGACGGCGGCGGGAATACGGTTTTCGGCAACGAGAAAACCTATTTCGTGCTTTCCAACGATACGCGCAACAACGGTGCCTTCAGCGATCTGGGCATTCCCGGCGGGCTGACCACCGGCATGCGCCATGTCGCTGTCGAGGGCAGCGTGTCCGATCCGGCGCTCGCCTCGCGACCGGCCCGGACCCTGAGCGGCTTCGCGGCGGCGATGGTCGAGGGTTTCAGCTTCGTCGGTGCCTATCCGGTCAACTCGCGCTTTGGCGATGGCAGCAGCGTATCCATGACCTTTGATCCGACGAAGAACCGTTTTTCCGCCCGTTTCCAGCTTGCCGATAATTTGTCGCTTTCTGGCAGCACTGGCGGCGGCGGCACGTCGATCGGCAATTACGATTTCTATTTCGGTAACGGGCGTTCTACCTATGTCGATGACGAGCGCTACGGTGCCCGGGGCGATACGCTGAACGATTCAACGGCCGACGGCGTCGTTATCTCCGCCGCATCTTCATCTGCTCTTTCCGACAGCGGCAGGCTGTATCTCGTTGCCGCCTCCGTCGCTCCCATCAATTCCTCCAGCACCACCATTCCCAGCGGCGTATCCCTGTGTACCTGCAGCTTCATCGAATGGGGCTGGTGGGGCGCCATGCCGACCTACCAGTCAGGACCGAACAGCGGCCGGCAGGAAATCGTTCATATGGGTAACTGGGTTGCGGGGGATATTCCGGCGGTTGCGGATCTGCCCGCAACCGGCACGGCAAGTTACAGCGGCCACGCGGTCGGTACGGTCAGCACCGGTTCGGCGCGGTATGTGGCAATCGGCAGTTTCAGCATGAGCTATGATTTCGGCCAGCAATCGGCAACGGTCAGTATCAATGATTTCGACGGACAGAACTTGACGGCCTCGCCCACGGGCGCGACCAGCGGACCGGCTTCTTTCAGCGGTGCCGTCACCTCCAATGTCGGCAGCCGCGCCGGTACCCTGAACGGTGCGTTCGTGCGCGGGCCGAATTCGGCGGTTGACGGGGTCATCGGCGATTTCAATCTGAGCGATGGCGGCAGCTATTCGGCAACCGGCGTTTTCCTGGGTGAAAAATCCACGGGGGGATCGTTGTAATCCGTAATCCTGTGGCTCCGGTCATGTGTTTTTCCGTTGTGTCAGATTGAGGTCAGCATGTCCTGCTATGCTTCGCCGCCCGATGGAGGAGAAGCATGCAGTCCAATACAGCAACAGGCGGCAACGGTGCCGGCGGAAATGGCTCCGCCCCGGAAATAGCCGTCGTCGTTCCGGCATTGAATGAACAGGAAAATGTCGTGCCGCTGGCGCGCGAGATCGTATCGGCGCTGGATGGCGTCGCCGGTTTCGAGATTATTTTCGTCGATGACGGTTCCGATGATGAAACGGTGCCTCGCCTGAAGGCTTTCGGGCGGGAAGAGCCGCGCCTGCGCATCGTCTGTCACGAACGCCGTGCCGGGCAGAGCGGGGCGATCCGCACCGGGATTCGCGCTGCCCGTGCCGGCCTGATCGCCACGCTGGATGGCGACGGACAGAACGATCCCGCCGATATCCCGGCCCTTCTGGCCCGTTATCGTGCTCTTGAAGGGCAGAATGTCGGCATGATTGCGGGCGAACGGCGCAAACGGCAGGACAATGCCCTGCGCCGCCTGTCTTCGCGCATCGCCAATGGGGTGCGTTCCTCCTTGCTGAACGACGGCGTCATGGATACGGGTTGCGGGCTGAAGCTGTTTCCCCGTTCCCTGTATCTGGATCTGCCCTATTTCGATCATCAGCATCGCTTTCTTCCCGCCCTTGTCCAGAGGCAGGGGCAGCGGGTGGTGACCGAAAAGGTCAACCACCGCCCACGCGGCGGCGGTAGGTCGAAATACGGTGTGATGAACCGGCTGTGGGTCGGCATCGTCGATATCTGCGGGGTTTTGTGGCTGAAGCGCAGGGCGCGCGGTGCCGCCGTTTCCTTTTATGAATGTGCCATGGAGGCCGACAGGGATGGGCATTGATTTTTTCGGTCCGAAGTTCTGGCTTATCGTTGGCTTCGCCGGGCAGGCGATGTTCTCGGCGCGCTTTCTCGTGCAGTGGCTGGCCAGCGAGAAGGCCAGGCGCAGCGTCATGCCGAATGCCTTCTGGTATTTCAGCATTCTCGGCGGCAGCATCCTGCTGAGCTATGCCATCTGGCGGCAGGATCCGGTTTTCATCGTCGGCCAGGGGGCCGGCCTGTTCATCTATTTGCGTAATCTGCATCTGCTGCGCCGCGAAGCGCGCGAAAGGGCGGCATCATGATTTCCCCGAACGAAGTGAATGCCCGGCTCAACCTGTTGCTGGCCCTGGCGCTTTTTGCGGTCATGGTGGCCGTGGGCATTTACACCCGACCGTTGCTGCCGATCGATGAAACCCGCTATCTGACCGTGGCCTGGGAGATGCATCAGAACGGCAACTGGCTGGTGCCTTTCAAGAACGGCGAAGCCTATTCCCACAAGCCGCCGCTGCTTTTCTGGTCGATCAACGCCGCCTGGGGCCTGTTCGGGGTGAGCGAGGCCGTGGCCCGCGCGATACCGCCGCTTTATGCCTTTGCCACCATGATCCTGCTGGTGCCCATGGCCCGCCTGCTGTGGCCGGAAGAGCGCGCCGTTGCCGCCAATGCGCCGCTGGTCCTGGTCGGCATGGCCATCTATACGGTTTTTGCCAGTCTGGCGATGTTCGATGCCATGCTGGCTTTTTTCGTGGTTCTGGGGCTTTATGCGGTGGCGTTGCTGTGGCGGCGGGGGCAGGCTCGTTACTGGCTTCTGTTCGCCCTGGCGCTGGGGCTGGCCGTCCTCGCCAAGGGGCCGGTGGCATTGCTGCACATGCTGCCGGTACCTTTGTTTGCGCCTTTCTGGATGGACAGGCCGCACGGCGGCTGGGGGCGCTGGTATCTCGGTCTTCTCGGCGGCGTTTTGGGCGGTGCGGCAATCGCCCTGGCCTGGGCGCTGCCCGCTGCCGCGGCCGGGGGGGAGGAATACGGCAATGCCATTCTCTGGGGGCAGACGGCGGGGCGCGCGGTCAAGGCCTTTGCCCATGCACGCCCATGGTGGTTCTATCTGGCCCTGCTGCCGGCGATCCTGCTGCCCCTGCCGCTGCTGCCGTCTTTGTGGCGGCGCCTGCGACCCTCTTTCGGCGGTTCCGGCGGGCGGTTCTGCCTGATCTGGCTGCTGGTGCCTTTCATCGCCCTGTCCCTGGTCAGCGGCAAGCAAATTCATTACCTGATTCCGCTGTTTCCCGCTGTGGCCCTGATTATCGGGCGGCTGCTCGGCGGGCAGCGCAGCATCGGGCGCGGCGATGCCCTGGCCTTGGCCGGGTTGCCGCTGATTTCCGGTGTGCTGCTGTTCATCGTGCCGTGGAGCCTGCCGCTGGTGCGCGGTCTGGTGAAAAAGGGCATACCCGCATGGATCGCCGATATCGAACCCTGGGCCGGTGCGGTCAGCCTGCTGGCCGGTGTATTGCTTTATCTCGGCATGCGCAGCGGGCGGTTGCGTCCGGCATCCGGCTTTGCCTTGGGCGGGGCGGTGTTTTTTGTCATACTGCATTTTCAGGCCGCCGCCGTGGCGCTGGATCGTTTCAACCTGCTGCCGGTGGCGCAATTGTTGAAGACTTACGAGGACAAGGGCCTGGCCGTGGCCGATAACTATCATGGCCAGTTCAACTTCCTCGGCCGCCTGACAAGGCCGGTGCAGTTCGTGCCGCCGCCGGAGGTTGGCGCCTGGTTCCGCGCCCATCCCGACGGGCGGCTGGTCAGCACCAAACGGAGGGAGAGATTCGGCGATGTGCCCCTGGTGGTGGAGATGGCGCGCCCCTATCGCAGCCGCGAGATCTATGTCTACAGGCTGGCGGGGCAGAACTGACCGCCGCGGCAGGCATGCTGGCGGGCCGCGGGCGGGCGGATGAGGGTATTGCTGCTCGAAGACGAACGGGCGCTGAGCGAGCTCATCGCTGCCCAGCTTGCCGGTGAAGGACATGCGGTCGATCGCTTCGCCACCCTGGCCGATGCCGATGCGGCCCTGCGGGCAGTGGAATACGATCTGCTGGTGCTTGACCTCGGCCTGCCCGATGGCGACGGGCTGGATCTGCTGCGCCAGCTGCGCGCGGCGGGGCGGCGCCTGCCGGTGCTGATCCTGACGGCGCGCGATGCGGTCGAGGATCGCGTCGCTGGCCTCGATGCCGGGGCCGACGATTATCTGACCAAGCCTTTTCATGCCGATGAACTGAAGGCCCGTATCCGGGCCCTGCTGCGCCGCCCGGCCCGGGAGGGGGAAGGCATGCGCCTCGGCAATGTGGTGCTGGGGGCGGATGGGCACAGCCTGTTCATCGGCGGCCGGCCCCTGGCCCTGCGCCGGCGCGAGCAGGCCTTGCTTGCCTATCTGATGCGTCATGCGGGCAAGGTCGTCCTCAAGGAGGATATCGAAACATCCCTGTATGCTTTCGGCGATGAAGTGGCCTCAAATGCCGTCGAAGTGCATGTCTACCGTCTGCGGCGCAAATTGCAGACGGCCGGAGCGGATCTGCGCATTCACACCATTCGCGGTGTCGGTTACATGATCGCCGCCGGGGAGGACGCCGCGCCGGGACGGCAGGCATGAAGGCGGCCTCGCTCGAAGGGCGCATTCTCTGGCGGCTGGCCCTGGTCGCCTTTATCGCCGCCGTGCTTTCGGGTATCGGCATATTCTTCAGTACCAGCCTGGCGTTGGACCGCATGCGCGATCGTCAGCTCGTTCAGCAGGCGGAGAGGTTCCGCGCCCTTCTGAAGGGGCGAAGCGATGCCGGGATCCGCAGCCTGCCCGCCGCCGCGCTGGCCCGTCTGGGAGAGACGGAAGGGGGGAACACCCGCCTTTTGCTGATGGCGGCGGATGGCAGGGTGATCCTTGCCTGGCCGCAGGAGGGGGCCCAGGCGATTGCCCGTCAGCTTCCCGGCAACCGGGGGGATCAGTTCTTCGGTCTTTCCGGTGAGGACGGCAGGCCCTATGACGCCTATGTCACCGATTTTGCCGGTTACCGGCTGGCAGTGTTGCGCGGGCGCAGCCTCTGGGGACGGGAGGAAGGGCGTCTGGTCCGTGAAATCGTGAGCGCATCCCTGTGGTGGATGGTTCCCAGCCTGCTGATCGCGCTTTGGGTCGGGGTGGTGACGGTGCGCCGCGGTCTGGCACCGGTGGCCGAAATCGCGGCCCAGGCGGCGCACCGTCACCACCCC
>JALXAG010000282.1 GCA_026992315.1 Sneathiellales bacterium
CAATTCGCGTCCTCCATCCACCTTTCATAGACGATGACCCAGTAGAGCCGCTCCTCCATCATCACGGCCAGCGCATGGGCCGCGGCGCGGTCGCGGCCATCCAGCCCCGGCCAGGCATCGAAATTGTGATATTGCTGCAAATGGCGGCATATCAGCGATGAATCCGGCAGATCGCGGGGCGGTTCCGCCCCCTCGTCACGGATATAGGGCAGCTTGCCCAAAGGCCCCTTTCCCGGATCGGGAAGATAGCGGATCTCATAGGGCACCGCCGCCATGCGCAGCAGCAGGTCGGCCTTGACGCAGAAGGGACTGGCTGAAACCGGCAGGCCCAATCCGGGCGGCAGGGAATAAAGGGTAATCATGATATGGCGGTCTCCACGGTGTTATGTTCTTGCCGCATCCCTTATACTGACAGCCTGCTGACAGCGTTGTGTCAGCAATAACGAATGAGGGGGACCATGCGCAGGGCAGACCGCCTGCTTGCCATCATCCAGATTCTGCAGCGCCGCCGCAGCCTGATCACGGCCGCGGCGATGGCAGAGGAACTGGAAGTATCGGTAAGGACCATCTACCGCGACATGGCCGTACTGATGGCCACCGGCGTGCCGGTGGAAGGCGAAGCCGGGGTCGGCTATATGCTGCGCGAGGGCTATGACCTGCCGCCGCTGATGTTCGGCATCGATGAAATCGAGGCCATCATGCTCGGCGCCCGCCTGGTCGCCGCGGCCGGCGACCGCTCCCTGGCCCGGGCCGCAGCCAGTGCCATCGCAAAAATCGGGCAGGTTCTGCCGCAGGACCGCAACGGCGCGGAACGTTACGCCCACCTGATCGCCCCGGCGGGGGGCACGCTGGGCGGCGACATGGCGGAACGCCCTCCGCCGCAGGATCTGGGCGAACTGCGCCGTTCCATACGCCAGGAACGCAAGATCCGCTTCTCCTATGAGGACCGCCACGGTGCCCTTAGCAGACGCACCGTCCGCCCCCTGGCACTGGTATTCGTCGATGGTTACCGCATGCTGATCGGCTGGTGCGAATTGCGCGGCGATTTCAGAACCTTCCGCACCGACCGCATGAAGGCCGTCCGCCACCTCGATGACCGCTTCGCCGGGCAGGGCCGCTCCCTGCTGCAACGCTATGCAAGCGGGCTGCCGGAAAAGATGCGCCATGCCGTCATTCTGGGATAGCACGGACAGGCGCAACCGGCCGTTGCACGGGATATCGCGTTATCCGCCAAAGCGATTGACAGTCCTTTCACCGGATCACTATTCTAGCGCCGTAATTTCAGCGTCCGATTGATGTTTTTCCGGAAACGACCGTGAGCCCAGCGAAAAGTGCCTCCCCCCCTTTGGTAACGGCAGTCGTCCGCACCTATAACCGGGCCGACGGTTTCGGCCGTTCCGTCGATACGGTGCTGCAGCAGAGCTTCCGCGATTTCGAACTGATCATCATGGATGACTGTTCCCGGGATCACACGGCCGAACGGGCCCGTGCCTACGAACAGGCCCATGACAATATCCGCTATATCCGCCATGAAACCAACCGTGGCCCCGGCGCCGCCTTCAATACCGCCATTGCCGCGGCGCGCGGGCGCTATATCGCCTTTCTCGACGACGACGATCTGTGGCGACCCGACAAGCTGGAAAATCAGCTGCGCGCCTTCGCCGAAGCCGATGATCGCACCGCCCTGGTCAATTGCGGCGTCCAGTACTGGGACGGCGAAACCGATACGCCGCTGCATACCTGGATCCCGACCATGAGCGGCGATGTCTACTGGCAGGCTCTGGGCAGCAGCGGCCACATCTTCGGCCCGCCATCGGCAGTGATGATGGAGTTGGAGGCCGTGCGCAGGACTGGCCCCTTCCGCGAGGATATGCCGCGCGGCTGCTGCCAGCAATATTACCGCCGCCTGGCCCGGGAATTTCGGATCAGGGCCATGGAAAGAATTGGCGTCGATTACTACTACCACAAGGATGCCATAACCTATGTCGCCAGCCGGGCCGATGTGCGCAAGGACATTGTCTCCCGCCGCATCCGCCTCGATACCTTCGCCGAAGACATGCCGAAGGTACCGGAAACATATGCCCGCGAACTGGGCAAGATGGCGGAGCTGCACTTCAGGATCGGCGAGATCGCCGAAGCCCGCGCCTATCTGCGCCAGGCGGCCGGATATGCCAGCCTGACCCGCAGGGAACGGACGATCGGCCTGTTATGCACCATCAACGCTGCCGGGCGGCTGGCTTCCGCCCTGTTGTGGAAAGGGCGGGAACTGCGCTCGGCCATGAAGGCCCCCTCGGCGCCGCAGGGAACCGAAGCGGGGAAATGAAAACATGCGAATAGCCTATTTCGGCAATGGCGCCCGCGGTATCGCCTGTTTCGACGCCCTGCTGGAAGCCGGGCACGATATCGCTGCCTGCATCTGTCATGCACCGGATACCGACCTGGCCCGCCATGCCGGCGAGCGCGGTGTGAAGGTGCTCGCCCCCGCGCGCATCAACGACCCGGAGACGGCCGCCACCCTGCATGCGCTGAATGCGGAACTGTTCGTCCTCTCCGGCTACAACCGCATATTGCGCCGGCCGATTATCGGCATTCCGCCGCGCGGCTGCCTCAACCTGCATGGCGGCAAACTGCCCGAATACCGCGGCTGCGCGCCGATCAACTGGCAGATCATCAATGGCGAAACCACCGGCGGATGTGCCGTCCTTTTCGTCGATGAAGGCATCGATACGGGCGACATCGTCGAAGAAGCCAGCTATCCCATCGGACCGGACGATACGGCCGCCGATGTCATCGCCCGCCAGCTGGCGCTGTTTCCGCCGATGCTGCTGCGGGCGCTGGCCGCCATGGAAAACGGCACCTTACGGCCCCGCCCGCAGGATCCGATGGCCGGCGGCTATTACAC
>JALXAG010000283.1 GCA_026992315.1 Sneathiellales bacterium
TCGATGTGGTGCAGCTTCGCGCCCGCGTCGGCATGGTGTTTCAGAAACCGAACCCCTTTCCGAAATCGATTTTCGACAATATCGCCTACGGGCCGCGCATTCACGGTATCGCCGAAAATGCCGACGAGCTCGAGCACATCGTCATCACCTCCTTGCAGAAGGCGGGGTTGTACGATGAAGTCAGGGACCGGCTGAACGAACCCGGCACCGGGCTTTCCGGCGGTCAGCAGCAGCGCCTGTGCATTGCCCGCGCCATCGCCGTGCAGCCGGAAGTGATTCTGATGGACGAGCCCTGTTCGGCCCTCGATCCGATCGCCACCGCCAGGATCGAGGAACTGATCGACGAGCTGCGCGAGAATTATACCATCGTCATCGTCACCCATTCGATGCAGCAGGCGGCGCGGGTTTCCCAGCGCACGGCGTTCTTTCATCTCGGCCATCTGGTGGAACTGGGGCCGACGGAGCAGATTTTCACCAACCCCAGGGACGAACGGACGCTGGGCTATATCACCGGACGGTTCGGCTAGAAGCGGTCCATGGCAGGGTTATCGACAAGGAGGACGGCATGGAGCGGCTGAAACACACGGTTAAATCCTATGACGAGGAATTGCAGCGGCTCTCCAGCATCATACTGGAAATGGGCGGCATGGCCGAAAGCCAGATCGATGCCGCCCTGCAGGCAATGATCGAACGCGATGGCGAACTGGCCGCCCGCACCATCGAGGCGGACAAGCGCATCGATCATCTGGAAAAGCAGATCAACGAATTTGCGATCCGTCTGCTGGCGCTGCGCCAGCCCATGGCCACGGATCTGCGCGAGATCGTTGCGGCGCTGAAGATCGCCGCCGATATCGAACGTATCGGCGATTATGCGAAAAATCTGGCCAAACGCTCGCTGGCGATGAATCAGGCCGCGCCGGTGCGTCCGATGTATCAGGTGCCGCGCATGGCCAGGCTGGTGCAGAAGATGATCAAGGATACGCTGGATGCCTATGTCACCCGCGATGCCGAAGCGGCGCTGGCCGTGCGCAGCGCCGATGAGGAAGTCGATGAAACCTATAACAGCCTGTTCCGGGAACTGCTGACCTACATGATGGAGGATCCGCGCTCCATCACCGCCTGCACCCATCTGCTGTTCATTGCCAAGAATATCGAGCGCATGGGCGATCTGGCCACCAATATCGCGGAAACGATTCATTTCCTGGTCTATGGCGACGAGCCGGAAGAGGAACGCCCGAAACAGGATCAGACCCCCTATACGCGGCCCGATGAAATCACACCCGGCGGCGGTTCGGGAGGGGGAGAACCCCGATGAGGGAACAGGCGCGCATCCTCATTGTCGAGGACGAGCCGGCGTTGCTGGAAATGCTGCGTTACAATCTCGAAGCGGCCGGTTATGGCGTCGATGCCGTCACGGACGGCCAGGAGGCCCTGTACCGGATCGAGGAGGCAGCCCCGGATCTGGTGCTGCTCGACTGGATGCTGCCCTCCCTTTCGGGACTGGAAGTCTGCCGTCATATCCGCCGCAGGGCGGGGACGAGCGATCTGCCGGTGATCATGCTGACGGCCCGCGGGGAAGAATACGACAAGGTTCGCGGTCTCGATGCCGGGGCAGACGATTACATTCCCAAACCGTTTTCACCCAAGGAGCTGAACGCCCGCATCCGGGCGCTGCTGCGCCGCTCCCGCCCCGCCTTGGGGGCGGAGGCGCTGAGCGTCGGATCGATCTCGATGAATCTGGTTACACACACGGTCAGCCGCAATGGCCGCGATATTCACCTGGGGCCGACGGAATTTCGTCTTCTGCGTCATTTTCTCGAAAACCCGAAACGGGTATTCACCCGCGATCAGCTACTCGATGCCGTGTGGGGGCGGGATGTCTATGTCGAACAGCGCACGGTCGATGTGCATATCCGCCGCCTGCGCAAGGCCCTCAACGGCGAAGGGGAAAAGGACGCGATCCGCACCGTGCGTTCCACCGGTTATGCGCTCGAGGCGGAAGAGGACTGACGCGCCGCCGGTTTCTTCCGCCTGCTTTTACCCCGGGCTTGCCCCGCCGGGCCTGTCCCTTATGCTGTGCTGCATGGGTGAGCGGAAAGCAGACAGATCGAAGGTGAGCGAGGCAGCTGAGGCGCATATGCCGGGCGGTGGCGGCCCGTACGATCTGGAGACATTGCGCCAGAGGGCCCTGTCCTGCCGCCTGTGCCGGGACCGCTTCGGTTTCGAGCCGCGCCCGGTGCTGCGGGTGTCAACAACCGCCCGCATTCTGATCGCCGGGCAGGCGCCCGGCGTGCGGGTGCATAACAGCGGCATCCCCTGGAACGATCCTTCGGGCAAGCGGCTGCGTGCCTGGCTCGGCCTCGACGATGAAACCTTCTATGACGAAGGGCGCATTGCCATTCTGCCGCAGGGGCTGTGCTATCCGGGCGACGATGGCAAGGGGGGCGACAGGCCGCCGCCTGCCATCTGTGCGCGCACCTGGCATAACGACATCATCGCCGCGATGAAGAATGTGGAGCTGAAGATCCTCGCCGGCGCTCATGCCCATGCCTTCCATCTCGGCCCCCGGCGGCGGGAGAACATGACCGAAACGGTGCGCCATTGGCGCGATTACGCCCCGGACATCTTTCCGCTGCCCCATCCTTCCTGGCGTAACAATGCCTGGCTGAAGCGCAATCCGTTTTTCGAGGCCGAACTGCTGCCGGCGTTGCGGGCCCGAATTGATGAGATTCTGGACGGGGGGCGCTGATGCGGCTTCTGCTGGTGCTGGCGCTGCTTGGCTGGGGGCTGGGCGGTTGTGCCGCCCCGGAACAACAGCAGATGCGCCCGCCGCTGCGTTCTCCGGCGATCGAAGACGAGGCATTCATCGCTTCCGATGGCGCACGCCTGCCGCTGGCTGCCTGGCTGCCGGAGAAAGACGTGCGGGCCGTCATCGTCGCCCTGCACGGTTTCAACGATTCACGGCATGGCTTTGCCATGCCGGGGCCTTACTGGGCCGGGCGGGGGATTGCCGTTTATGCCTATGACCAGCGCGGTTTCGGGGCGGCGCCGGGCCGGGGCATCTGGGCGGGAAACGATCTTCTGGCGCGCGATTTTCGCGAGCTGGCCGTTCTTCTGCGCCGTCGCTATCCGCAAAGACCCATTGCCGTGGTCGGGCAGAGCATGGGGGCGGCGGTGGCCCTTTATGCGCTGGGCTGCGGCAAGAAGGGCTGCCGGGATACGGTCGACGGCGTCGTGCTCAGCGGTCCCGGCGTCTGGGGGCGGGAAAGCATGCCCGCCCTCTATCGCGCCAGCCTGTGGCTGACGGTGCACACATTCCCTGCCTTGCGGGCGAGCGGGCGCGGCCTCGGCATTCTGCCCTCGGACAATATCCCGATGCTGCGCGAACGGGCCCGCGACCCCCTGACCATCATCGAAACCCGCTTCGATGCCACTTATGGCCTGCTTGGCCTGATGGATGCGGCCCTGGAGCGCGCGCCGCGCCTGAACGCGCCGGTGCTGCTGTTGTATGGCAAGCGGGATCAGCTCATTCCGCGTACGGCAATCGATCTGCTGCGCCGCCGCCTGCCGCCCGGCTATCGTTATATCGAATATGAAAAGGGCTGGCATATGCTGCTGCGCGATCTGCAGGCGCCGCGCGTCTGGCGGGATATTGCCGATTGGGTTCTGCAGCTTGGGCCCCGGTCATGATCGCCGAGGCTTTGCGCTATCTGCTGACGCCGGCGGGACGGTTGCCGCGCCGTTCCGGGGCATTGTCGGAACTGATTGCCATGCAGGCCCGTGCCCGGCGCTGCGCCGATGCCTGGGCGGAGCACCGGCAAAACACGCAGGCGGCCATTCTCGCCCATCTGCCGGCCGGCCGGGGCGGGCGGGCGGTGGTGCTGGGATCCGGCCTGCTGCTGGATATTCCCCTGAAGGCGCTGGCGGCGCATTTCGATGAAGTGGTCCTGGTGGATATTCTGCATATGCCCTCCGTCCGCCGCATCTGCCGGGGATATGCGGGGCTGCGTCTGGTGGGCATGGATGTGACCGGGCTGCTGGAACAGGTGCTGGCAGGGGGGCTGAGGCCGGATGCGGAAATTCCCCCTCTGCCGGGGCGGCTGCGGGAGCTGGCCGCCACGGCCGATTATGTGATCTCGGCCAATCTGCTGTCGCAGCTGCCCTTGCTGCCGTTACGTCATCTGGCCCGCCAGCCGGGATGGAACGATGCCGAGCTGGCGCGGCTGGGGGCGGATATCGTTGCCCGTCATATCGGTTTGCTCGCCTCCTGCCGCCATTGGCTGATCGTGGCCGATCTGCAGCGGCGATATTTCGTGCGGGGGCGTTTGGAGGAAAGCGAGGACGCCCTGTTCGGCCAAACCCTGCCGGAGATACGGGAACGCTGGGAATGGCCGGTCGCCCCGCCCGGCGAATTGCCGGGCGGCAGGCATGTCATCCATGTGGTCGGTCTTGCTGCCGGGGGCGGGTGATCAGCGCCGGCTTTCGTGTTTCCAGACGTCGATCTCGATCGCGGCCAGCGCCCGGCGCACATCGTGCAGGCGCGCCTTTACTTCCGCCAGCTCCCTGGCGCTGTTGCCGGCATTCTCAACCGTTTCGCAGCAGGCGGCCGCGGCGGCGGCAAGCCGCTTCACCGCTTCCTTGGTGTAACGGCCGGTGGCGATGGCCGGTGCGGGGGCGGGCGCCGGCTTTTCCTCCGGCGTCGTGTCGGCGGTTGCGGGTGCTTCCGTTTCCGATCCGCTGTCGGCGGCTGCGGCGGGGGATGTGGTTTCGGCCGTGTTTTCGGCGCCGGCGGCAGGTATGGGCTGTTCGCCGCTGCTCTTGCGGGCCTTGTTGACGATGTAGCGGATAGCCGGGCCGGTCACGCCGTAATCGCGGGCGATGGCATTGATGCTTTCGCCATTGGCGTGACGCTCCAGAATGGTCGGCCACTCCTTCTGGGAAATACGGCGCTCACGGGTGCCACGGGGTTTTTCGTTGCTTTTATCCTGGCGCAGGACAAGTGTTTCGGTGCTCATGATATCCGCTTGGTTTGCTATGATGTCGGAAGAAAAAAGATCGCGTGCCCTTTCATAGGGTTTTTTTCGCCAAAATCAAGGTTGGAAGCTTATCGTAGCTTGGGGTACGGTCGCGATGCATATGGGCATGGCAACCGCCTTCGGCAATGCCTTGCGCCGTTCTTTTCCGCAATGCCGCCTGGCCGCGGCCGATTCTGTATCCGGAATGCCAAGAGATGGAAAAAACAGAGAAAAAAAACGCGAATATAAAATATCGGCGCGATTACAGGCCGCCTGATTTCACAATATCGCGTGTTTCACTGACCTTCGATTTGCACGATGAACGCACGATTGTGAAATCCCGCCTCGAAATCCACCGGCTAAATCCGGCGGCGGTCGAGCTTTGCCTGAATGCCGAGGCGATGAAGATTCGTTCGCTCAGCCTTGACGAACGGGCATTGGGCGCGGATGAATATCATTTCGCGGATGACCTGCTGCGCTTTCCCTGTGACAGGGACAGGGCCGTGATCAGGACCGAGGTGGAAATCGATCCTGCCGGCAACACCGCCCTGCAGGGGTTGTACATGTCCAACGGCATGTTCTGCACCCAGTGCGAGGCCGAGGGCTTCCGCCGCATCACCCCCTTTATCGACCGGCCCGATGTGCTGGCCGTCTATGAGGTTACCGTAATTGCCGCCCGGGACCGTTTTCCGGTGCTGCTGTCCAACGGCAATCTGATCGAAACCGGGCGGGATGAGGAAGGGCGCCACTGGGCGCGCTGGCAGGATCCGTTTCCCAAGCCGTCCTATCTGTTCGCGCTGGTGGCGGGGGACCTGCGGGCCTATGAGGACAGTTTCACCACCGCTTCGGGGCGGGAGGTGGCGCTGAGGATTTATGTCGAGGAAAAGGACCTGCCCCGCTGCGCCTTCGCCATGGAAACCCTGAAGCGGGCGATGCGCTGGGACGAGGAACGCTTCGGGCGGGAATACGATCTGGACGTCTTCATGATCGTGGCGGTGGAGCATTTCAATTTCGGCGCCATGGAAAACAAGGGCCTGAACATCTTCAATTCCAAATATATTCTTGCCGATCCGGCGACGGCCACGGATATGGATTACGCCCATATCGAGAGCATCGTCGCCCATGAATATTTTCACAACTGGACCGGCAACCGCATCACCTGCCGCGACTGGTTTCAGCTCAGCCTCAAGGAGGGGCTGACGGTTTTCCGCGATCAGGAATTTTCCGCCGATCAGGGAGAGCGGGACATCTGCCGGGTGCGCGACGTGCGCCAGCTTCGCGCGGCCCAGTTCCCCGAGGATGCCGGGCCGACCGCCCATCCCGTCCGCCCCGACAGCTATATGGAAATCGATAATTTCTATACCGCCACCGTTTACGAGAAGGGGGCGGAGGTCATCCGCATGATCCAGGAGATTGTGGGGGCGGAGGGGTTCCGCAAGGGCATGGATCTGTATTTCGACCGCCATGACGGGCAGGCGGTGACCTGCGATGACTTCGTGCAGGCGATGGAGGATGCGACAGGGGCGGATCTGTCCGTTTTCCGCCGCTGGTACGACCAGGCGGGCACGCCGGTGCTCGAAGCCTCCCTCGATTACGATGAGGATGCCGGACAGGCGCGGCTGCAGCTGCGCCAGTCCTGCCCGCCGACGCCGGGCCAGCCGGTGAAAAAGCCGCTGCATATTCCCGTGCGTCTCGGCCTGCTGGACGGGGAAGGGCGGGAACTGCCGCTGCGCATCGCCGGGGAAGAGGAGCAGGCGCCGGCGCATGAGCGCATCCTGCATCTGCGTGAGGAAAGCATGGAGGTCGTCTTCACCGATATTCCCGAACGCCCCCGGCCTTCATTGCTGCGGGGGTTCAGCGCGCCGGTGATTCTGAAGACGGCGCGCGACAGCGAAGACGATGCTTTTTTCCTCTCCCATGACAGCGATTTCTTCAACCGGTGGGAGGCCGCGCAAAATCTGGGCATCGCGGCGGTGTTCGATCATTTGCGCGGGCGCAATGTCGCGGCGGCGGAACAGCTTCTGGAGGCAGCGGAAAAAGTGCTGGACGATGCCGCCCTGTCGCCGGCGCATCGGGCCCTGCTTCTGACCCTGCCGGGAGAAACCTATCTGGCGCAGAAGATGCAGGTGATCGAGGCAGAGCGTCTTCACGATGCCCGTGAAGCGATCCGCCGCAGCATCGGCGCCGGGCTGAAGGACGCCTGGGCCGGCTGCTATGAACGGCTGCGGTCCTCTGGCCCCTATCGCTATACGGCGGCGGATGCCGGGCAGCGGTCGCTGCGCAACCTGTCGCTCGACTATCTTTATGCGGCCGAACCGGATGATGGCGCATTCCGGGCGCTGGAACAATATCACGGCGCCGGAAACATGACCGACCGGATGGCGGCGCTGTCGGTACTGGCCGATGCGGCGGGACGGGCGGATGTCGCGCAAAACGCCCAATGCCGGGCGGCGCTCGAGGATTTCTACGACCGCTGGCGCCACGATGCCAATGTCATCGACAAATGGTTCGCGGTGCAGGCGACTGTGCCCTCCGCCGATACCCTGCAACGGGTGGAGGAACTGCAGAAACATCCGGCGTTCGATCCGCGCAGCCCCAACAAGGTGCGGGCGCTGATCGGGGCGTTTGCCATGGCCAATCCGGTCGGTTTTCATCGCGCGGACGGACGGGGCTATGTGTTTCTTGCCGATTGGATTCTCAGGATGGATGCCATCAACGCCCAGGTGGCGGCGCGGCTGGCGGCGGCGTTTCGCGAATGGCGCCGTCACGATGAGCGGCACCAGGCGCTGATGGCCCGTGAAATGCGCCGTATCCTCGCCAGGGAGGATCTCTCGCGCGGTACCTATGAAATTGTTTCCCGCAGCCTGCAGGCTGCGGATGCAGAGGAAAAGCCATGAGTGGAAATGAAACGATGGGCGCGGCCATCATGGCCATGACCGATGCGCTGGCCCGCTGCAGCGAGGCGGGGCCGGGCGTCAGCCGCCATTTCCTGACGCCCGAACACAAGCAGGCGGCGGCCCTGATCCGCGGCTGGATGGACGATGCGGGGATGGAAACCCATATGGATGCCATCGGCAATGTCGTTGGCCGTTATCGCGGCGACGGCAGTATCGGCCGCTGCCTGATCACCGGATCGCATCAGGATACGGTGCGTCAGGGGGGGCGCTATGACGGCATGCTCGGCATCGTGACGCCGATTGTCTGTATTGCCGCCCTGAACAGGCAGGGGCGGCGCCTGCCTTTCGATATCGAGGTCATCGCCTTCGGTGACGAGGAAGGGGTGCGCTTCGGCACCACCCTGCTGGGCAGCCATGCCGTTGCCGGCAATTTCGATCCGGGCGTGCTGGATAAATGCGATCGGGCGGGTGTTTCGATTGCCGGGGCGCTGGAACGTTTCGGCCTCGATCCGGCCGGCATTCCCGCGGCCGCGCGCCGGGCGGAGGATGTGCTGGCCTATGTGGAACTGCATATCGAACAGGGTCCGGTGCTGGAGGCCGAAGGGCTGCCTGTCGGCGTGGTAACGGCGATTGCCGGTGCCACCCGTTCGCTTGTGCGCTTCACGGGCGTGGCGGGGCATGCGGGGACGGTGCCGATGACGGCGCGGCGCGATGCCCTTGCCGGCGCGGCCGAAGCCATTCTGGCGGTGGAGCGCCTCTGCGCCGAGGGCAGGGATCTGGTCGGCACCGTCGGTATCGTCGAGGCCAGCCCGGGGGCCGCCAATGTCATTCCCGGCGGGGCCTCGTTCTCTTTGGACGTGCGCGCGCCCGGGGATGCAGACAGGGACAGGGTATTGGCGGCGATACGCGAAGAATTCGAAACTGTTTGCGCGCGCCGGGGGCTTTCGCTGGAAATCGAGGATGTCTATGACGAACCGGCGGTGACCTGCGCGCCCTGGCTGGTGGAGGCGGGCAGGGATGCCATCGCCGGTGAGGGGATTCGCCCGCTGGCCCTGTTCAGCGGTGCCGGTCACGATGCGGTGGCATTATCCGCCATATGCGATGTCGGCATGTTGTTCGTGCGCTGCAAGGGCGGGATCAGCCACAATCCGGCGGAGGCGATCACGGAAGCGGATGCGGATACGGGGGCGCGGGTGTTTCTGCGCTATCTTGAGCGCATTGCGGAAAGAAGCGCCTGAGTTCAGCCCTGTTGTCAGATCCTGTCAGGATCCGGACCTAATTCATATGATTCCGTTTGACGGCGGCGGGCGGTATCATTGCCCGGCGGCGGGCATGATGACATTCATGCGCGCGGCCTCGCCGTCATTTTGGTCATGCACGGCGGTATCGTTTCCTGCCGTAATGATCTGTCCCGCTATTTCCGGTGCATAGCGGGCAATGGCGTAGAGGCCGAGCCAGCTCAGCGAAGCCGTCACGACCAGCAGCAGGAATGATTTACGTGCCGAATATCGTGTGCTCATTGTCTGTTTCCATTCGTGCCGCAGCTATCGGCCGGCTTTTGCATCCGGGTTCAAGCGCCCCCTCCATGGTGTGTTTTGTATAAAGCAAGAATTAGGCCAGAATTCTTAAGTGAGAGTTTTTCGCAGAAAACAGCGCATTCGATATTTCGGATATGTCTTGCTTCTTTTCGATTGTAAAGAAATCCGACAATTTTTTGTTAACCCTATTGGGTTATTGAGGAGGGGGACGAACAGGCAGGATCTGTGTCGGGCGGGCAGAAATCTGGCTTTATTTCGGAGAAATGCTTATGAAGATTTGTTCTGTAGTCGATTTTATTGCCCGGAAAATATTAATGGGTTGAACAGAGCAAAAATTTTCGTAGTTTTCCCTGCGTAATATGGTTAAATCATGTGATGAAAATCACGGCGGGGCATGGTGTTTCATGCCAGTATACCGGCAGATATTCCGGGGGCTTCTCCATCGGGACGAGTTGTTTATGGTTAAGTTTAACCTGCCGAATTACTGACGGGCAGGGCGGTAGTTTGCCGCTTGCCGATAGGGCCGGCGCAGGGCTGGCCGGATCATGTTCCGCCAGGGCAGGGGTCGAGGGCCTGCCGTGTAGCGTCGGCGACTGATTCGGTCATTGGCCGGATCGCCACAGGAAGGTTTTTATGATCAGGTTGTTCGGACATTACATTCAGCGCACGTTCGTGTTGTTGGGTTTAATCGAACTGCTGCTGCTGGGCTTCAGCATGCTGGCGGCGCAGGTTCTGCGCCTGGCGATCGAGGGGAAGTTCGATCTGCCGGCGCTGGGGCAGAACTTTCTGCCGGAGGCGCTGATCTATGCCGGCATCTTCTGGCTGTCCATGGTGTCTTTGGGCCTGTATCAGCGGGAGACGGCCAACGATCTGTGGATGACCTTCATTCGCCTGCTGGCGAGCTTTGCCCTCGGCTTCGTCCTGCTGACCATCCTGATATATGTTTTCCGCGATATCGGCATCTGGCGCAGTGCCCTGGCGATTGCCATTCCCTTATCGTTGCTGCTGTTGCTGGCTTCACGCTGGATTTTTCTGCGCATCAGCCATCTGGATACCTTCAAGCGCCGCATATTGGTAATCGGCATTGGCAAGAACGCAGCCAAAATCGCCGAATTGGCCAAGCGTGAAACCCCTTCCTTCATTTGTGTGGGTTTCGTCGCGCTGACCGATATCGACCCGGAAGTGCCGGAGGATCAGGTATATCGCGGTGTCAACAGCATCCTTGATCTTGCCCAGAACGAGAAGGTCGACGAGATTGTCGTCGCCCCCGCCGACCGGCGCGCCGGGCTGCCCATGCGGGATTTGCTGAACTGCAAATCCGCAGGGATCCGCATTGTCGAATATGCGACCTTCTTCGAACGGGAAACCGGCAAGGTCGATCTCGATGCCCTGCATCCGAGCTGGCTGATTTTCTCGGAGAATTTCGCGGCCAGCCGCCCGCAGCAGGTGCTGAAAAGGATCTTCGACATCACCGCCAGCCTGCTGTTGCTGATATTCAGCCTGCCGGTTCTCATCCTGACCGCCATCGGCATCAAACTGACCAGCCCGGGACCGGTCTTCTACCGGCAGGAGCGGGTCGGGCGCGACGGCAAGACCTTCATGCTGCTGAAGTTCCGCTCCATGCGTACCGATGCCGAAAGCGACGGCGTGCCGCGCTGGGCGGCGGAGAAGGATTCACGCATCACCCCCATCGGTTCCTTTATCCGCACCACGCGTATCGACGAGATTCCCCAGATATTCAATGTGCTCAAGGGGGATATGAGCTTTATCGGCCCGCGGCCGGAGCGCCCCTTTTTCGTTGAAAGCCTGAGCATGGAAATTCCCTATTATACGGAACGTCATCAGGTGAAACCGGGCATCAGCGGTTGGGCGCAGCTTAATTATCCTTATGGCGCTTCGGTTGCCGATGCCCGTGAAAAACTTTCCTACGATCTGTATTACATCAAGAATTACAGCATCTTCCTCGACCTGATCGTGCTGATGCAGACCGTGCGTGTGGTGATCTGGCCCCAAGGCGTGCGCTGACAGCCGCTTTCGGTTTCGCCCTCCGCGGGTTTCTTCCCCTGCTCCTGGCGGTGCTTCGCTCCTCTCCTGCCGGTTGCCGGCCTTTCCCTTCCGCTTGTTCGTCTGCCTGTTGTTGTCCGGTTTTTTCGTTGCTGCTAGTTGACGTTTACGTAAACGTTAAGATAGGGTGGGAATGAAACATGAAGGCCGGGGGTGTTATGGATTATTGGGAGGGGCAAGCCCCTGCTGCCGGCACGGCGCAAGAGGTTCTGCCCGGTATTTTCTGGATACGGATGCCTCTGCCGATCAGGGGGCTGGAAACGATCAATCTGTGGCTGTTGCGCGATGGCGATGGCTGGACCCTGATCGATACCGGGCTGGGCACGGGAGAAATTCACCGTCTGTGGCAGCAGATCTTCGCCACGGTTCTGGCGGGCGCACCGATCAAACGGGTGATTTGTACGCATTTTCATCCCGATCACACGGGACAGGCCGGATGGATCGTGGAGCGTTTCGGTGCCGCCTTTCACATGAGTGCCGGCGAATGGTCGTTCGGGCGGATGTTGTGGCTCGACAGCCAGCCGGAGGTACCGGCCTATGTTCTCGGTTTTCTGCGGCGGCAGGGATGGGACGAGGCTGCGCTCGCCCATCAGGAGAGCCGCGGTTACAACATGCTGGCCAGAAGCATCCGCCAATATCCCCATTCCTTCACCCGGCTGGCGGATGGGCAGCGGATGAATATCGGCGGGCGTTACTGGCGGGTGATGGTGGGGCGCGGGCATTCGCCGGAACATTGCTGCCTGTATGACGAGGTCGATAACATTCTCATATCCGGCGACCAGATCCTGCCGGCCATCAGTCCGCATATCGGCGTTTATCCAAGCGAACCGGATGCCGACCCGCTGGGCGATTACCTGTCTTCGCTGAAGGATTTCGCCCGTCTGCCCGACGATTGCCTGGTCCTGCCGGCTCATGGCCATGTCTTTCGCGGGCTCGGCCGTCGCATCAGGGCATTGCAGGCCCATCATCGGGAGCGGGTCGATGCCATCTGTGCCTTTTTTGCAAGACCTGCACCGGCGGTGGCCTGTTTTCCCGCCCTGTTCGCACGCCCGATAACCGATGAAAACCGCATGTTGGCGACGGCCGAGGCGCTGGCCCATATCAACCGCGCCTTGCGGGAAGGACGGCTGCAGCGCCGCCCCGAAGGCGATGTGACGATGTATGAAGCCGCCTGAGGGAAAGGCGGATTTTTCCCATTCCGGCGGAAGAAAAACGGAGGCAAGACAATGAGTGATCTGGGTGGCAAGGTACTTTTCATCACCGGCGCCAGCCGGGGAATCGGCAAGGCCATCGCCCTGCGTGCAGCCCGCGACGGTGCGGCGGTCGTCATCGCCGCCAAGACCGACAAGCCGCACCGCAAGCTGCCGGGAACCATATACACGGCGGCCGAAGAGATCGAGCAGGCCGGCGGACGGGCCCTGCCGCTGGTGGTCGATGTCCGCGACGAAGAAGCCGTCGGCAATGCCGTGAAGGCGGCCGTGCAGCATTTTGGCGGCATCGATATTCTGATCAACAATGCCAGCGCGATCAGCCTGACGGGAACGCTGGAAACGCCGATGCGCCGCTACGATCTGATGCATCAGGTCAATGCCCGGGGCACGTTCCTTTGTTCGCAGAAATGTCTGCCGGCGCTGCTGGAGGCGGAAAACCCGCATATTCTGAATATCTCGCCGCCGCTGAACATGGAGGAACGCTGGTTTGCCCCGCATGTTGCCTATACCATGGCCAAATACGGGATGAGCATGTGTGTTCTCGGCATGGCAGGCGAGTTCCGCGCCAAAGGCGTGGCGGTCAATGCCCTCTGGCCGAAAACCGCCATCGATACGGCCGCGATGGCCATGCTTGGCGGGCCGGATGCAGCCCGTAACTGCCGTAAGCCCGAGATCATGGCCGATGCCGCGCACCGGATCCTGACCCGCCCGTCGCGGGAGGCCACGGGGAATTTCTACATAGACGAAGACGTGCTGCGCGAAGCCGGTGTGGAGGATTTCAGCATCTATCTCAATGAGGGCGGTCGGGAGGACCGGCTATTGCCCGATTTCTTCCTTTAGGTAGGCTCCGGGCTCCGGACCCTAAAAGCAGGAGATGCCGGGAAGGTGAGGCGGCACGTCGGCAGGGGAAGGCAAAATCCTGTAGGCGGGTCGGTTTTCCGTGACTATGGTAATAAAAATGATAAATTGCCATATCTACCGAACGTTCATTAGGGAGGGTTGGACGCATGAACGCCCCATGGGTTAAGAAATATCCCCCGGGTCTGGATCCCGAAGCCACTTTTACCCCGCGGCCCTTGTATTCGCTGCTCGATGATGCGGTGGCCCGCTTTCCCAAACATCCGGCAATGGATTTCCTGGGCAAGCGTTACGATTACGCCACATTGGGCGATCTGGTCGATCGTGCGGCGAAAGGCTTTCGGGCCCTGGGGGTCAGGCGCGGGGTCAAGGTCGGGTTGTTCCTGCCCAATTGTCCGCAATTCGTGATCAGCTATTACGGCATTCTCAAGGCCGGGGGTACGGTAGTCAATTTCAGCCCGCTGTATTCGGCGCCGGAACTGCTGCATCAGATCGAGGATTCACACACCGATATCATGGTGACGCTGAATCTGCAGGCCCTGTATCCGAACATGGCGAAGATGCTGCAGGAAAGCAGGTTGCAGAAGCTGGTGATCGGCACCATGTCCGAGGTGCTGCCGTTTCCGAAAAATCTGCTCTTCCCGCTGGTCAAGCGTGCCGATATCGCCGCTGTTCCGCGTGATGAGCGCCACATTTCCTTCAAACAGCTACTCGCCAATGACGGGCGCATGGAGCCGGCCGAGGTCGATCCAAAGGAGGACATCGCCGTGCTCCAGTATACGGGCGGGACCACCGGAGTTGCCAAGGGGGCGATGCTGACCCATGCCAATCTGAGCGCCAATACCGAACAGGCGGTGATGTGGTTCACCAACTGCGAGGAAGGCCAGGAGCGCATGCTGGGCGTGCTGCCGTTCTTTCACGTTTTCGCCATGACGTCGGTGATGAATTTTTCGATCCGCATCGGTGCGGAAATCATCATGATGCCGCGTTTCGAACTTGAAGGGGCGCTGGAGCTGATCGACAAGCGCAAACCGACCCTCATGCCCGGCGTGCCGACCATGTATACGGCGATGATGAACCATCCCGACATCGGCAAATACGATCTCAGCTCGATCAAGGGCTGTATATCCGGCGGGGCGCCGCTGCCGATAGAGGTCAAGCAGGGTTTCGAGAAACTTTCGGGCTGCAAGCTGGTCGAAGGCTACGGGCTGACGGAAACGTCGCCGGTCGTTGCCTGTAACCCGCTGGAAGGGGAAAGCAAGGAAGGGTCGATCGGCCTGCCGGTGCCGGGAACGCGGATCGCCATTCTCGACCGCGAGGATCCGACAAAAGAAATGCCGATCGGCGAACCGGGCGAGATCTGCGTTGCCGGGCCGCAGGTGATGAAAGGCTACTGGAACCGCCCCGAGGCGACGGAGGCCACCATCATCGACGGCCTGCTGCACACGGGCGATATCGCCTATATGGACGAGGACGGCTATTGTTTCATCATTGACCGGATCAAGGATCTGATCCTGTGCAGCGGCTTCAACGTCTACCCCCGCGTTGTCGAGGAGGCGATCTATCAGCACCCGGCGGTCGAGGAGGTGACGGTGATCGGCATTCCCGACAAATATCGTGGCGAGGCCCCGAAAGCCTTCATCAAGCTGCGCGAAGGCATGACGGCGACCGAAGAGGAGATCATCGCTTTCTGCCGCGAGCGGCTGGGCAAGCATGAGATCCCCCAGGAAGTGGAATTCCGCGACGAACTGCCCAAGACCATGATCGGCAAATTGTCGAAAAAGGAACTGGTGGCCGAGGAACGCGCCCGCCGCGAGGCGGCCGGGGACTGAAGGGTAGCCGTCCCGTACGGCAGGAGCCGTTTCAGGCAACAAAAAAACCGGGGATGGCGCATCCCCGGTTTTTTTCATGTCACCCTTGCGCTGCCGTTACATGGCGCGGATTTCATTGAGGAAGCGATCGACCTCCTGGCGCAGGGTATCCGATGTCTGGTTCAGATGCTCTGCCGCTTTCAGGACGTCACTGGATACGCGCCCGGTTTCCGCCGCCGCCGCCTGAACGGCGGAGATGTTCTGATTGACCTCCTGGGTGCCGCTGGCCGCCTGATTGACGCTTTGGCTGATTTCGGTGGTGGCGGCACTCTGTTCCTCCACGGCGCCGGCGATGGCCGTGGCAATACCGTTGATCTGGGCGATGGTTTCCCCGATCGACTGGATCGCGCCGGCGGCGCCGGTAGTGGCATTCTGAATGCCGGAGATCTGGGTGGAGATTTCCTCGGTTGCCTTGGCGGTCTGACTGGCGAGATTCTTCACCTCGCTGGCCACGACGGCAAAGCCCTTGCCCGCTTCGCCGGCCCGTGCCGCTTCGATGGTGGCGTTCAGGGCCAGCAGATTGGTCTGATTGGCAATATCGGAAATAAGCTGCACCACTTCCCCGACCTTATTGGCGGCATCGACCAGGCTGCGTACCTCCGCATTGGTCTTTTCGGCATCGCGCACTGCCTTGTTGGAGATATCCGCGGCCTGCGTCACCTGACCGGAGATTTCGGTGATGGAGGCCGATAGCTGTTCCGTGGCCCCGGCAACCGCCTGAACATTGCTGGATGCCACATCCGATGCGCGCGAGGCTGCCGATGTCTGCGATGCGGTTTCATCGGCGGTGCGCACCATCTGGGTGGCATTCTGCTGGATGCCGGTGGCGGCTTCGCCGACGGTATCGACCACGCCCTTGACCGTGCTCTCGAAGCGCTGGGCCAGTTCATGCAGCAGCTTGCGCCGCTGTTCGTTGGCTTCCTGCTGCTGACGTTCCTCCAGGCGATGGCGCTCTTCCTCGGCCCGGCGTTCGGCGGCTTCGCGTTCCAGACGTTCCTTTTCCTGTTGGGCGCGCAGTTCCTCCTGCTCTTCCTGCAGGCGCTTGTTTTCACGCATATTGTCGCGGAAAATACTGATGGTGCGGGCCATTTGACCGATCTCGTCCATGCGGTCGGTGAAGGGCACCTTGACGTTCAGATCGCCACTGCGCAGATCGACCAGGGTCTTGGTGATAACGGTGATCGGATTACTGAACTTGCGCCCGACGATCAGGCCGAGAATGCCCAGCAATACCAGCCCCGCCAACGTGCCGAGAATCATCTGATTACGCATGGCATCGACCGGGGCGAGCACTTCGGCCTTGTCGAATTCGGCCACCACCGCCCAGGTGGTCTCTGGCATTTCCAGGGGTTCGTAGGCAGCCAGGGCTTCACGGCCGCGATAGCTTGTAACCTCGGCGCTGCCGGTTTCCCCCTTCAGGGCGCGGGTGACCGCCGGGCTGTCCACCTTTTGCTTCAGGATGGTTTCGGTTTTGCTGAAGCGCGAATCGCTGCGCATCAGCCCGTCCGGCCCGACGATATAGACCTCGCCGCTTTCGCCCAGCCCGGTGGGGTTGTTCAGAATGACATTGATCTGGCTATCGTCGATGCGGAAGGCGACGGCGCCCTTAAGCTCGTTTTCCGAATTGAACAGCGGCGCGGCGAAAAAGGCCGACGGTTCGTCGCTGGCGGGATATTCGGAAAAATCGACGAAGGTCACCTTACCGGGTTTGGGATCGGTCATGGCCTGTGCGAAGGCGCGGCCCAGGCCGCTGTCCTTCAGCGGACCGTTTTTCAGATCGGCGGCAAAATCGTCGTTCTTGGCGGCTGAATAGATGACCATGCCCTTGGGATCGATCAGATAGAGATCGGCATATTTGCGCGCGATGCGGAAATCGTTGAACCAGGGATGATACATGCCGTGCATGATGCTGTACATCTGATCGTCATCGGCTTCGATCAGCTTGTCGCGTTCACCGGCCGGATTGGGGTTTTTCTCGATATAGGAGGTGCGGAGAATCTTCTGCGCATCGGCTCCCATCATTTCAACGGCACCGCTCAGTTCGCTGGCATTGCCGGAAAAGGCCGGGCTGCGGCTCTGAATGGCGATTTCCTGACGGATCGCATCCAGATAACCCGCCACCTGATTCTTGCGGGAATCGCGCAGGGCTTCCAGCCGGTCATCGGCAAGATTGCTGACATCATCCTCGGCACTCAGATAGCTGACGACTCCGGTGATCAGGGAGGACAGCAGGGCAAAGGCAAGAATCAGCAACGGCAGCTTCACCTTGAGGTTCAGATGAAACCCGTTTTTTTCCTTCGTGCCGGTCGGTTTGGTTGCGGTACTGGTGGCGGCCATCGATGTATCCCCGTCGCAAACTGATTTCATGGGTTGCGGAGGGCGCATGCCGAACACGGCCATGAGGCATGCCCTCCGGAATTGAAGCCATCATGCAATGGGGAGTTTAAATTTTCGTAAAACGGCCGTTTGAAGACAGAATTATTCTTTTCCGGACAGAAAAACGTATTTGAGACAATTGATTAGACATGCAAGAAATTCAGTACCGGCTAACGGTTTTGTCTCTGTCCGGTTACCGGCTCTTTATGATTCCGTTCTGTCTTCATAACGGCCGGGGGCCCGTTTCTTTCCAAAAGACGTTCTTTTCAGGCGGCCTGTTTCAGCCCCAGACGGTTCCAGACTTCCTTCAGCGATGCGACCAGGTGATTCATGGCATCGTCATCATGCAGCGGCGTCGGGGTGATGCGCAGCCGTTCCAGCCCCTTGGGCACGGTCGGGAAATTGATCGGCTGAATATAGATATTGTAATCGTTCAGCAGCAGATCGCTGGCCTGTTTGCACAGTTCGGGGTCGCCCACCAGCACCGGGACCACATGGGTTTCGCTCGGCATGACCGGCAGGTTGGCTTCACGCAGCATGCGCTTGAGGGTGGCGGCACGTTCCTGATGGCGTTCGCGTTCGGCATTGCTGTGGCGCAGGTGACGGATGCTGGCCAGCGCCCCGGCGGCCACGGCCGGCGGCAGGGCGGTGGTGAAAATGAACCCGGAGGCATAGGAGCGCACCATATCGCAAAGAGCCGCCGATCCGGCTATATAACCGCCAAGGGCGCCGAAAGCCTTGCCGAGCGTGCCGTTGATCACGGTGATGCGGTCCGAAAGCCCGTCGCGCTGGGCGATGCCGCCGCCCTGATGTCCGTACATGCCGACGGCATGAACCTCGTCCAGATAGGTGATGGCATTGTATTTATCGGCCAGATCGCAGAAAGCCTCGATCGGGGCGACATCGCCATCCATGGAGTAGACGGATTCGAAGGCAATCAGCTTTGCCCGTCCCGGCTCGATCTGACGGAGCAGTTCTTCGAGATGTTCGGGATCGTTGTGGCGGAAGATCTTCTTTTCGCAGCCGGAGTGGCGGATGCCCTCGATCATCGAGGCATGGTTGAGCGAATCGGAAAGAATGACACAGTCGGGAAGCTTTCTGGCGATGGTGCTGATGGCTGCCTCATTGGCGACATAGCCGGAGGTGAAGACCAGGGCCGCTTCCTTTTCGTGCAGTTCCGCCAGTTCGCGCTCCAGTTCGCACAGGGGATGGTGCGATCCGGAAATGTTCCGCGTGCCTCCGGCGCCGGAACCGTACAGATCGATGGCATCCTTCATCGCCTGCAGCACCTTGGGGTGCTGGCCCATGCCGAGATAGTCGTTCGAGCACCAGACCATGACATCGCATTCCTCCCCGGCGGAGAAGTTGCGGGCATTGGGGAAGTTCCCCGCATAACGCCCGAGTTCCGTGAATACGCGGTACCGTTTCTCCCTGCGAATGGCTTCGATCGCATCGGCGAATACCTGTTCGTAATTCACGATAGGGCTCCTTGTCTTCTGGTGCCGGGGCGGCCGGTACATTCCCGTGCCGTTGCCGGCACGGCATTTTCCGCCGTCTCCCATGCGCGCCGCCTGTGCGGCTCTGCCTTGCGAAATGCGCAAATCCACTTCTTTTTCTACTCCTGCCCGGGGGGCAGGTCCAGACCGCAGAAACGAAAAACCGCATGAATTTCTCGTATTATCTCCATCCTCTGCGCGGTGTTATGGCGTTTCTGTGGCGTTTTGTTCTTTTGTGGTTTTGGAGCGGGGAATCCGGTCGGCGCCGGCGGCGGAAGGCGCGGCACCGGACAGCAGAACATGGATCACCGGCACGACGAACAGGCTGAGCAGGGTCGAAAAACCGATGCCGCCGATCAGCACGGTTCCCAGTGCGATGCGGGCTTCGGCCCCGGCGCCGCTGGCCAGCGCCAGGGGAAGGGCGCCGAGCGCGGTGGACAGGGTGGTCATGATGATCGGGCGCAGGCGGATGCGCGCCGCCAGGGTCGCCGCTTCGGTTTTTCCGTATCCCTGCATGGCGAGCTGGTTGGCGAATTCAACGATGAGAATGGCGTTTTTGGCGGTCAGGCCGATCAGCATGATCAGGCCGATCTGGCTGTAGATGTTCAGGCTCAGCCCCGTGATTTTCAGCGTCGCCAGCGCTCCGGTGATCGCCAGCGGGACGGCGATCAGGATGGAGGCGGGGTGCAGAAAGCTTTCGAACTGTGCCGCCAGGGCCAGATAGACCAGCAGAAGGGCGAAGCCGAAGGTGAGGAACAAGGCCTGGCTGCTGTCGCGGAATTCCCGGCTTTGGCCTGACAGGATCAGGCGAGCTTCCTCCGGCAGCTGGGCGCGCGCCGCCTCTTCGACGAAGGCCAGGGCCTGCGACAGGGAAACGCCTTCGGCCGGTGTGGCGGTAAAGGTGATGGTGCGCAATTTGTCCACATGGGCCAGGCGGCCGGAACCGACTGCTTCTTCGATACGGATCAGGTTGGATAAGGGGATAAGTTGTCCCGAATCCCGCGAACGGACGCGGATATTGTACATATCGGCCGGGTCGCTGCGGTCCTGGGGACGGGCGCGCAGCATGATGTCGCGGTCTTCGCCGCCCTGTTCGAAGCGGCCGATGCGCCGTCCGCCAAGCACGGTTTCCAGCGTACGCCCGATATCCTCGACCGAAACGCCGAGCGTGGCGGCACGGTCGCGGTCGATGGCAACCTTCAGCTCCGGCCGTCCGGCGCGGTAGCCGGAGGCAGGGTTGATCAGCAGCGGGCTGTCCTCTGCCGCCTGTACCAGCCGGTCCACCCAATCGGCGATGCGGCCGTAATCGGAGCCGCCGATGCTGATATTGACCGCGGCCCCGGCGGAACGCTGGCCCAGGCTGGCCGGGGGAAAGGCGAAGGCCCTGAGCCCCGGTACCGCTGCCAGGCGGGGATACAGGGCGCCGATATAGGCTTTCAGGGATATGTTGCGTTCTTCCCACGGGCGCAGCCTGACGATGAAGAAGGCGCGGTTCGATTCGCCCGGGCGGCCGAAGGCGGGGGCGATGATGGTGATGATCCGCTGCAGCGGGCCGTTTTCCAGATCGGGCAGCAGCAGATTTTCGATTTCGAGGGCATAGCGGCGGGTATAGGCGAAGCCCGATCCCTCCGGCGCGCTGGCCGAGATGTAGAAGACGCCGCGATCCTCCGCCGGGGCCAGTTCGCCCGGCAATTGGCGGAACAGGATGAAGGCGGCCAGGGATATGACGATGACGGCGGCCAGAACGATCAGCGGAATGCGGCACAGGGATGCGAGAATGCCCTGATACAGATCGCCGAAACGCCCCAGCGGGCGGTTGCGGCCGTTTTTTCCGGCATTGCGGTGCGGGCGCAGCAGGCGGGCGCACATCACCGGGGTCAGCGTCAGGGCGACGAAGCTGGAGATGATGACGGCGGCGGCGATGGAGACGCCGAACTCGGAAAACAGCCTGCCGGTATTGCCCTGAAGAAAGGACAGGGGAACGAAGGTAACGGCCAGCACCACCGTGGTGGCGATGACGGCGAAGCCGATCTGGCGGGTGCCGTTGCGCGCGGCATCGATTGCCGTTTCGCCCTGATCGAGGCGGCGGTGATTGTTTTCCAGAACGACGATGGCATCGTCGACCACCAGCCCGATGGCCAGCACCAGCGCCAGCAGGGTCAGCACATTGACCGAATAATCGAGCATCAGCAGCACCGCCAGCGTGGCGACAATGGAAACCGGGATGGCGACAACCGGGATCAGCGTGGCGCCGAAGCGGCGCAGGAACAGGAAGATCACGCCGGTAACCAATGCCATGGCGATGGCCAGCGCCTTGAACACTTCGCTCATGGAACGGCTGATGAAGACGCTCTGATCGTAGGATATCTCCAGTTTCATATCGGCGGGTAGGTCGGCGCGAATGCGTTGCAGCACCTCCTTGACGCCCCGGGCCACCTGCAGGGTGTTGGCCCTGGCCTGACGGATGATGCCGATGCCGATGCCGGGGCTGCCATTGGCGCGCAGCTCGGTCTGTTCATTGTCCGCCGCCAGGGCGATATCGGCCACTTCGCCCAGGCGGATAGGGTAATCGCTGCGCCGGGCGATGATGATATCGGCGAATTGTTCCGGTGTTTTCAGCGCCGTCGAGGGCTTGACGGTGAACTCGCGCAAGCCCGTTTCGATCCGCCCGGCCGGCAGGGAGAGATTCTGAGCCCGGATCGCAGCCTCGACATCGGCGACCGTCAGCCGCCTTGCGGCCAGGGCATCGAGGTCCAGATGAATGCGCATGGCCAGCCGCCGCCCGCCGCCGACGAAAGCACGGGCGACGCCGTCAACGGCGGCGAAGCGGTCGAGCAGGAAACGTTCGGCATATTCGGTCAGGGCGATGTTGCCGCGTTCATCGCTGGTCAGACCCAGCCAGATCATGGCATTGGCATCGGCATCCGCCTTGGCGATGCGCGGTGCGTCGATGCCTTCGGGCAGACGGCGGATCGCCCGGGATACGGCATCGCGGATATCGTTGGCGGCACTTTCGATATCGCGGGAAAGGTTGAATTCCACGGAAATGGAGGAGGATCCCTCGCGGCTGGTCGAACTCAGGCGCCGGATGCCGGGAATGCCGCCCAGGGCATCTTCCAGCACCCGGGTGATCTGGCGTTCGACCACCTCGGCCGAGGCGCCGGGGTAATTGGTGGAAACGGAAATGACGGGCGCATCGATATCCGGATATTCCCGTACCGAAAGCCGTGTCAGCGCGAACAGTCCGGCCAGAAGCAGCACCAGATTGACGACGATGGTCAGAACCGGGCGGCGAAGGGCGATATCGGAGAGCAGAAACATGCTACTGCCCGGATTTTCCGTTCGGGGCCGCGGTTGTGGCGGCATCCCCTTCGGGTCTTCTGATCGTGACCGGGCGGCCGTCGCGCAGGCGGTCGCCGCCGGCGGTGACGACCATTTCCCCTTCCTTCGGTCCCGGACTTACCTCCACCAGATGACCGCGTCGTCGTCCGGTGCGCACGGCGATGCGCCGGGCCCTGCCGTCGCGGATGACGAACAGGTAGGTGCCGCCGGTCGATAACAGCACGGCGGTTTCGGGCACGAATATGCCGGGGCGTTTTTCACCCAGCGTCATTTCCACGGACATGAACATGCCCGGGCGCAGCACGCCGTCGCGGTTGTCGATTTCACCGAGCACGGCGATGGCGCGGGTGACGGGGTCGATGCGCGAATCGATGGCCGCGATCGTACCGCTGAAGCGTTTGTCCGGATAGGCGACGGAACGCGCCGTGAAATTCAGACCGGTGCGCAGCCCGGCCAGAAGGGTTTCCGGCACGTCGAAGCGCAGCTTGACGGTACCGGCGTCATCAAGCGTGGTGATGGCATCGCCCGGGCGCAGCAGGGCGCCGTGACCGATTTCCGACAGGCCGAGCCTGCCGGCAAAGGGCGCCCGGATGGTGTAATCGCGCAGACGGGTGCGGATCCGTTCCATCGCCGCTTTTTCGATGGCTTCCTGGGCGGCGAGTTCATCGACGCGGGCCTGGGGAATGTTGCGGCTGCGTTTCAGTTTCAGGGCCCGCTCCAGAAGCTGGCGGGCATTGCGCAGGCGGGCTTCGGCCTCGGCCAGTTCGCTCAACACTTCGCGGTCGTCGAGTTTCAGCAGAATCTTGCCTGCGGGGACCTTTTCACCTTCCCTGAAGAGAATATCCGTAACGATGCCCGTGACCTTGGCGCGCAGGATCACCGCCTGGCGGGCCGCGGTGGTGCCGATGGCCGATACCCGTTCGGCAAAAGCCAGGCGTCGTGCCGGTGCGGCATCGACAACGACGGGGCGGGACTGGCGCGTTTTATCCGCCACCTTCGGGGCGGCGCCGTCGTCCAGGCGTGTCTGCAGCATGTACCAGCCGCCGCCGGCGATCGCCAGCAGCAGCAGGGCCAGTATCATCTGTTTGGCCGAATTCACCTGCCACCCATCGGTTGTTTTCCCCTTGTCTCCCCCTCTCCGCGCAACGGCAATGCATGGGTCCGCTCCGCTGCCCGCCCTGCCCGTTCAGGATCAGGCACCTAATGATAGGGCAGGGCCGCGGCTTGGGGTATAGTAATCGCGAAAATGTCATTTTGAAGGGCGGGCGGCCCGGTCTTTCGTGCCATTGCCGTGCTGGAGCGACGGATGAGTGTATCCATTTATTATCATGAGGATTTTCTCGGCCACGATCCCGGACCCGGCCATCCGGAACGCATTGCGCGGTTGCAGAGCGTGCGCGATGCGCTGAAGGGCGAAGCCTTCGCCGGGCTGCGATGGCCCGATGTGCCGCTGGCCGGCCCCGATCGGGCGATGCTGGCTCATCGCCGCGATTACGTGGACAGGGTTCTGGCCTCGATCCCTGAAACCGGCCATGTGCGGCTGGATCCGGATACGGTGGTTTCACCGGGCAGCGGGCAGGCGGCGCTCAGGGCCGTGGGCGCCGTCTGTGCCGCCGTCGATGCCCGGATGGCGGGGGAGAAGGGATATGCCTTCTGTGCCCTTCGCCCGCCGGGGCATCATGCCGAGCCGGACAGGGCCATGGGGTTCTGTCTGTTCAACAATGTCGCCATCGCCGCCCTGCATGCCCGCGAGGCCCACGGGCTGGAGCGCATTGCCGTCGTTGATTTCGACGTGCATCACGGCAACGGTACCGAGGCGATTTTCAAGAACGATCCCGGGCTGTTTTACGCATCGACCCATGAATGGCCACTCTATCCCGGCACCGGGGCGGAAGAGGAAACCGGCATCGCCGGCAATATCGTCAATATCTGCCTGCCGCATGGCAGCGGTTCGGATATCTTCCGCCGCCGCTGCGAGGAACGGCTGTTGCCGGCGCTTGAGGCGTTCGATCCGCAGCTGCTGCTGATCTCGGCGGGTTTCGATGCCCATCGCGACGATCCGCTGGCCGGGCTGATGCTGGTGGAGGAGGATTATATCTGGATCACGCGCCGCCTGACGGCCATTGCCGAAAACCGTGCCGGCGGGCGGCTTGTATCCTGTCTTGAAGGGGGGTATGACCTACAGGCCCTGGCGGCATCGGTGGCGGCGCATGTCGGGGCGCTGATGCAGGGCGGGCAAGGCTGAAGAAGGGGATGGCCATGGCGGAAGGAAAAACAGCGGCGCAAGGTGCGGAAATTCCCGAAGACATTGCGAAAATGAGCTTCGAGGAAGCGCTGGAGGAGCTTGAGAATATCGTCACGCTGCTGGAGCGTGGCGAGGCACCGCTGGAACAGTCGATAGAGATTTACGCCCGCGGCATTCAGCTCAAGGCCCATTGTGCGAACAAGCTGAAGGCAGCGGAAATGCGCATCGAAAAGATCGTTGCCGGTCCGGATGGCGAAGCCGAAGGGACGGAACCCTTCGATATCGGCTGATGACGGTGACGAAAATGCAAGGACCGGGCGCGCCGGTGGCGGCTGAGGCGGTGGCGCCGGATTCGGCGCTGACGGATGGGGCGCTGAAACGTTTCGCGGCGGAATTCGAACCGGTGCTGGCCGGGCTTCTGCAGCCGTTGCAGGGCATTCCCCGCCTGGGCGAGGCGATGGCCTATTCCCTGCTCGATGGCGGCAAGCGGCTGCGGCCGTTTCTGCTGGTTACCGCGGCCGGTCTTTACGGTGTCGCGCGGCCATCGGCAATGCGGGCGGCGGCTGCGATCGAGATGGTGCACAGCTATTCGCTGATCCATGACGATCTGCCCTGCATGGATGACGATGTATTGCGCCGGGGGCGGGCCACCTGCCATGTCCGCTATGACGAGGCGACGGCGGTTCTGGCCGGGGATGCGCTGCTGACGGCGGCGTTTGCGCTGCTGGCCGATCCGCGCACCGATGCGGATCCGGCCTGCCGCATCGAACTGGTGCGTCTGCTGTCCGGGGCCGCCGGGGCACAGGGCATGGTCGGCGGGCAGATGCTGGATCTGCTTGCCGAGGGCGAGGCTTTGGCGCAGGATGCGCTGGAAAGGCTGCACGGGCTGAAAACGGGTGCGATGATCGTCTGCGCCGTCGAATGCGGGGCGGTTCTGGGCCGGGCCCCGGCAGAGGAACGGGCGGCGCTGTGCGAATATGCGCGCCTTCTCGGTCTGGCCTTTCAGGTGATGGACGATGTGCTGGATGTTTCCGGCACGGCGGAGGAGCTGGGCAAGACACCGGGCAAGGACGCCGTGGCGGAAAAATCCACCTTCGTTTCCCTGCTGGGGGTGGACGGTGCCCGCGCCTATGCCGGGGAACTGGCGGCCCGTGCCGCCGCTGCCATAGAGACCATCGGGGGGACGGAACAGTTGCGCGCGGTGGCGGATTACATCGTCCGTCGCCGGGCATGAAATCGGGTGAAGATGTGTCAGAACTGAAAACGCCGTTACTGGACAGGGTGAAACTGCCGCGGGACCTGCGGGCGCTGGACGAGGATCTGCTGCCCCAGCTTGCCGACGAGCTGCGCCGCGAGATGATCGATGCCGTTTCGGTGACCGGCGGTCATCTGGGCGCCGGGCTCGGCGTGGTCGAACTGACGGTGGCCCTGCATTATGTCTTCGACACCCCGGCCGACCGCCTGATCTGGGATGTCGGCCATCAATGCTATCCGCACAAGATTCTGACCGGGCGGCGGGACCGCATCCGCACGCTGCGTCAGGGCGGCGGGCTGTCGGGCTTCACCAAGCGCAGCGAAAGCGAATACGATCCCTTCGGCACGGCGCATTCCTCGACCTCGATTTCCGCCGGGCTCGGCATGGCCGTGGCCCGGGACATTCTGGGCGGGAACAACCGGGTGGTGGCGGTGATCGGCGATGGCGCCATGAGTGCGGGCATGGCCTATGAGGCGATGAACAATGCCGGGGCGCTGAAGACGCCGATGGTCGTCGTCCTGAACGATAACGACATGTCGATCGCCCCGCCGGTGGGGGCGATGAGCGCCTATCTGTCGCGCCTGCTGTCGGGCCAGCCCTACCGCAACCTGCGCGAAGTGGCCAAGCATCTGGCCCGCCATCTGCCCGAAGGGCTGGAACGGACCGCCCGGCGCGCCGAGGAATATGCCCGGGGGCTGATCACCGGCGGCACCCTGTTCGAAGAGCTCGGCTTTTACTATGTCGGGCCGGTGGACGGGCATAATATCGCCCATCTTCTGCCGGTGCTGCGCAATGTCCGCGATTATGCCGACGGGCCGGTGCTGCTGCATGTGGTGACCCAGAAGGGCAAGGGCTACCCGCCGGCGGAAGCGGCGGCGGACAAGTATCACGGCGTTTCCCGTTTCGATGTGGTGACGGGCAAGCAGGCCAAGCCCAAGGCCAATGCCCCCTCCTATACCGGGGTGTTCGCGGAACAGCTGGTGCGCCAGGCGGAACGGGACGAGCGCATTGTCGCCATCACCGCCGCCATGCCCGACGGCACCGGGCTGAGCCGTTTCGCCGAAAAATTCCCCGCCCGCTGTTTCGATGTCGGCATTGCCGAACAGCATGCGGTAACCTTTGCCGCCGGGCTGGCCTGCGAGGGGCTGAAACCCTTTGCCGCCCTGTATTCGACCTTTCTGCAGCGCGGTTACGATCAGGTGGTGCACGATGTGGCGATTCAGCGCCTGCCGGTGCGCTTTGCCATCGACCGGGCCGGGCTGGTCGGCGCGGACGGACCGACCCATGCCGGATCCTACGATATCGCCTATCTGGCCAACCTTCCCGATTTTGTCGTCATGGCTGCCGCCGATGAGGCGGAGCTGGCGCGGATGATCGCCACGGCGGTCGCCATCGATGATCGGCCTTGCTCCTTCCGCTATCCGCGTGGCGAAGGGGTGGGGGTTGAAATCCCCGAGGATCCGGCGCCGCTGGAAATCGGCAGGGGGCGCATGGTTCAGGAGGGCAATGCCGTCGCCATTCTCTCCTTCGGGGCCAGGCTGAAGACCTGCCTGCTGGCGGCGGAGGAACTGGCCGCGCGCGGGCTGAGGCCGACGATTGCCGATGCCCGCTTCTGCAAGCCGCTGGATACGGAACTGGTGGATCGGCTGGCGCGCGAACATGAGGTGCTGATCACCGTCGAGGAAGGCGCCATCGGCGGCTTTGCCAGCCATGTGCTGGACCATCTGGTGCGTCAGGATCTGCATGCCTCGCTGAAGCTGCGTCCGATGATGCTGCCGGATCGCTTCATCGATCAGGATTCGCCCGAAAAAATGTATGAAGCCGCCGGTCTGGGGGTGCGCGACATCGTCGATACGGCGCTGCTGGCGCTGGGCCGCGCCGATCTGATGGCCCATGGCGCGTGAGGCGCCGGTGACGGCGGGCGGAAGCGAAAACAAGAAGGCGAAAAAGGCGAAAAAGAAGCGCGCCGATGTGCTGCTGGTCGAACGCGGGCTGGCGGAAAGCCGTAGCCGCGCCCAGGCATTATGTCTGGCGGGGGTGGTGTTCAGCGGTGAAAAACGTATCGACAAGGCAGGGCAGCCGCTGGCGGAGGATGCGCCCTTGCAGGTGCGCGGGCGCGATCATTCCTGGGTATCACGCGGCGGGCTGAAGCTCGATCATGCGCTGGGGCAGTTTCCCGTTCCGGTGCGCGATGCCGTGGCCATCGATATCGGTGCCTCGACCGGCGGATTTACCGATGTGCTGCTGCATCACGGGGCAAGGCGGATCTATGCGGTCGATGTCGGTCACGGCCAGCTTCACTGGAAGCTGCGCAACGACGAGCGGGTGGTGGTGCTGGAAAAATGCAATGCCCGTCATCTGAGCGCGGCCGAGGTGCCGGAGGCCGTCGATCTGGTGGTCTGCGATGCCAGTTTCATCGGCCTGCGCACGGTTCTGCCGGCGCCGCTGGCGCTTCTGCGCCCGGGGGGCTGGCTGGTGGCGCTGATCAAGCCGCAATTCGAGGTGGGGCGCGAACAGGTCGGCAAGGGCGGGGTGGTGCGCGATCCGGCCCTGCACGAGGCTGCCTGTGCCACGATCCGCGACTGGCTCGGGCAACAGCCCGGCTGGATTGTTCATGGCGTCAGCGAAAGCCCGATCACCGGGCCGGAGGGCAATAAGGAGTTTCTGATTGTTGCAGAAAAAGGCACGTCGACGTAAACGTCCTGCCCCTTGCCGCAGTATCGAGATAATTATTGAAGGCCTGGGCGCCCGGGGCGATGGGGTGGCGCGGGATGACGACGGTCGCCCGGTCCATGTGCCCGGGGCCCTGCCGGGTGAAAAATGGCGCGCCGACCTTGCCGGCGGCAAGGTGCTGCGGGCGGAAATGCTGCGGTCCTCGCCCCTGAGACGGGCGCCCTTCTGCCCGCATTATCAGGGATGCGGCGGTTGCCGCGCCCAGCATTTGGCCGAAGATTTTTATGGCGAATGGAAACGGGACATGGTCCGCCAGGCGCTGAGCCGGGCGGGTCTGGCCATGGTCGATGTGGCGCCTTTATACCGTCTCCGGGGCGAGGGGGCCGGGCGGCGGCGGGTCGAATGGGCGCTGCTGCGCGATCGTGCGGGACAGGTGAAGCTGGGCTATCGCCAGCGGGGCAGCCACCATGTCGTCGATATCGGCGAATGCGCCATCGTCGAGGCGGATATCGCCGCCCTGATCGCGCCGCTGAAGGGGCTGGCGGCGGCATTGCTGCAGCCTGGGGAACAGGGCGGCTGCCGCATAACCCTGAGCGATAGCGGCACGGACCTGCTGCTGAAACTGCCGCGGCTGCCGGATCTCGAGGAACGGGAACGGCTTACCGCCTTTGCCCGGGCGCGGGACTGCGCGCGGCTTTGCGTGCAAACGGGGGCGGAGATGCCGGAAACGGTGCTGCAGCAGCGCCAGCCGCTGGTGCGTTTTTGCGGCGTTGCCGTGCCCATACCGCCGGATTGCTTTCTGCAGGCCAGCCGGGCCGCCGATCGGGTATTGGCCGAGCTGGCGGGCCTGTCATCCGCGGGCGGCCGTGAAGGAACCATGGCGGCCGATCTGTTCAGCGGGGTGGGTACTTTTTCCTTCGCCCTGCATCGGGCAGGGGCCAGGGTCCTTGCCTGTGAAGCGGATGAGGCGGCGGTTGCGGCCATGCAGGCGGGGATCAACCGCGCTCAGCTCGGCAATATCGCCGTTTCCCGCCGCGATCTGTTCCGCCAGCCTCTTCTGGTCGATGAACTGAACCGGTTTTCCTGCGTTCTGTTCGATCCGCCGCGTGCCGGTGCCCGCGAACAGGTCGAAACCCTGGCCGCAAGCAAGGTCGCGGAGGTGATCGCCATTTCCTGCAATCCGGCCAGTTTCGCCCGCGATATGGCGATTTTGGTCGGCGGCGGTTACCGGCTGGAACGGGTGGTGCCGGTGGATCAGTTTCCCTATTCCCGCCATGTGGAGGTGGTCGCCCGCCTCAGCCGCGGGGCGTGAGGGCCGGTTAGGGCAGGCGCAAGGCGGTGCCGGGGGTCATGCTGCCCAGCATCGTGTCGATCCGGGCCAGCAGCGTGACCAGCCGCAGCGACAGCAGGCTTTCCGCCCGCAGCGACAGCCGCGCCAGGCGGCGCAGAATGTCTTTCGGATCCTCGCGCGGCAGCAGCAGGATGTCGCCGGTTTCGACCGTCTTAAGCCCTGCTTTTTGCGCCGCCCAGGCAATCGCTGTCTCCAGCCCGCCGATGCGGTCGGTCAGGTTGCGTTGTCGGGCCTGGCGTCCGCTCCATACCCGACCCTTGGCCAGGGCGAGGGCTTCGTCATTGTTCATGCCCCGCGATTTGGCGACGGCGGCAACGAAATCGCGATAGACGCGGTCGGCGGCCTTTTCCATCCTTTGGCGTTGTTCGGGGGTGAAGGGGCGGTTGAGGCTGAAGATCGTGGCATTCGGGTTTGTGGCGACCGTATCCCAGTTGATGCCGAGATCGGCCCATAGTTTTTCGGCATTCGGCTTGGCGACGATGACCCCGATCGAGCCGGTGACCGTGGCAGGCAGGGAAACGATGCCATCGCCGCCGATGGCCATCAGATAGCCGCCGGAGGCGGCATAGCTGCCCATGGAAACGATCACCGGCTTGCCGGTTCTGGCAATGGTTTCGCGCAGCCGGTCGGCGGCCGGATAGGTGCCGCCCGGGGAATTGATGCGCAGGACGATGGCCGCGATGTCCTCGCGCCTGGCCAGTTTCCTCAGCAGCGGTGCGAGAGAGGCCGCGCCGATGCCCTCGTTTATGCCGCCGGGTCCCGATGCCATGGCGATGGCGCCATCGGCCAGCACCACGGCGATCTTGCGCCCGTCGCCTTCATCGATTGCCCGGGCATAATCGTAAAAATCGACCCGCTGCAGCAGCGGCATTTTCCCGGCGGTGGCGGCGATGAAGTTTTCCCAGTAATCGAGACTGTCGACCAGATTGCGGGCCAGGGCCTCGCTGGCGCTCAGCGGTGTTCTGGCCATCGTTTCGCCGATCAGCGCCGGTTTCAGGCTGCGGTCGGCGGCGATGTCGCCGGTCATCTGTTCCTGCAGATCGGCGAGCAGGCTTTCCATCGCCTGGCGCTGGGCGGCGCTCATGCGGGAATTGACGGCGCTGTCGAAGGCGTTCTTGAATTCCTCGCGGCGGATGACCTCGACGCCGATGCCGATGCGCTCCAGCAGATCGCGGATGAAAGGCACCTCCGTACCCAGCCCGGTGAGGAAGAAATCCCCGCTCGGCTGCATGGCGATGTGGCTGAAGGCGGTGGCGAGATAATAATTGCCGTTATCGAAACTGCTGGCATGGGCATAGGCCGGCTTGCCCGCGCCACGGAAGGATTTGACGGCGGCGCGCAGCTCCTGCGCCTGGGCCAGGTTCAGCCGGGCGCCGTCGAGATCGACGATCAGCCCCTGCACCCGTTCGTCGGAACGGGCCTGGCGCAAGGCGAGAAGGATCTCGGCAAGATTGTTGCCGGCCGGCCCGGTGAGCCGCGCCAGCGGGTTGGTGTCGGCCGCTTCGCTGACCGTGCCGTTCAGATGCAGGGTCAGCAGCATCCGTTCCGGCAGGGAGGGTTTCGGTTCGAACAGGATCGCGGCGGTGATCCCCACTCCGAGCAGCAGCAGCGTGAGGAGGCCGAGGCCGATGCAGATGCCGATGAAGATGCGCCAGAGCCTGCGGAACATCTCAGCGTGCCTGGCCGTGATATTCGGGGTTCGGCATCATGTCGATGGCAGCGGCCATGCGGTTGGTCATGTTGAAGAATGAGGCGACGGCGGCAATGTCCCAGATGTCGCGGTCGCTGAAACCGGCATCGCGCAGCGCCTGGCGGTCCTCCTCGGTAATGGCGTCGGGGCTGTCGGTCAGCTTGACGGCGAAATCCAGCATGGCCCGCTGGCGTTCGGACAGATCGGCGGCGCGGTAGTTCATCACCAGAAGTTCGCCCAGCGCCGGATCCCCGGACAGGGCCCTGACGG
>JALXAG010000284.1 GCA_026992315.1 Sneathiellales bacterium
ATGCCTTCGCAAAAGGGGCGGCGGCCTGCATCGTGGCAAGGGAGGGCGTCCCTTCCGCAGCCGGGCCGCTGGTTGCCGTGGCGGATACGATGGGCGCCCTGTACGATCTGGCGGCGGCGGCACGGCGGCGTTCGGATGCACGGGTGGTGGCGATTACCGGCAGTGTCGGCAAGACCAGCATGAAGGAAGGGCTGGCGCATATTCTTGGCACCCATGCGCCGGTTCATGCCTCCGAAGGCAATCTCAACAATCAATGGGGGCTTCCCCTGTCTCTGGCGCGGCTGCCCGCTTCGGTGCGTTTCGCCGTATTCGAAATCGGCATGAACCATGCGGGGGAGATCGAACCGCTCAGCCGTCTGGCGAAACCGCATCTGGCGCTGGTGACCGGGGTGGAGGCGACCCATATCGGGCATTTCGCCGGGCTCGAGGATATCGCCCGGGCCAAGGCGGAGATCTTCGCCGGTATCCTCCCCGGCGGTATTGCGATCGTCGGGGCCGACAGCGCCCATGGCGATCTGCTGCGCGAGGCGGCGCACCGGGCGGGATGTGACCGCATACTGGATTACGGATTTTCCGGACGCGATGCGCGGGTGGAGATGCTGCACAGCGATGCCGGCGGCAGCGATATCCGTCTGACAGTGGCCGGCGAACAGGCCGAAGCCCGTCTGGCGGTGCCGGGGCGGCACTGGGCGGCGAATGCCGCCGGGATGGCCCTGGCCGCCCATGCGCTGGGTATGGATCTGGCCGCAATTGTCGCGGCCTTGGGCGGGATAACCCCGCCGCCGGGGCGCGGGCGCAGGCTGGTTGTGGGCCGGGGGGCGGAAAGCTTCACCCTGATCGACGATGCCTATAACGCCAGCCCGGCTTCCATGCGTGCCGCCATCGACGTGTTGTCGATGACGCCGCCGGCCCCTGGCGGGCGCCGGGTGCTGATTGCCGCCGACATGCTCGAACTCGGCGCTGCCGGGGCGGCCTTGCACCGGGAACTGGCGCCGCTGATTGCCGATGCCGCTATCGATGTCGTGCACACCGCCGGCAGGCTGGCCGGTGCATTGCGCGATGCCCTGCCCGAGGATCTGCGCGGATATCACGCTGACGATGCCCAGGCGCTGGCGGTGCGGGCGAAGGATCTGGCCGCGCCGGGCGATGTGGTGCTGGTGAAGGGATCGCTCGGCATGGGGCTTGCCGTGGTGATCGAGGCGCTGAAGAACCGCGATGCCGTTGCGGATGAAGCGCAGGGGAAGGGAGGTGGCGATGCTCTATAACCTGCTGGTCCCGCTGGCCGATCAGTATCAGATATTCAATGTCGTCCGTTACCTGACCTTCCGCACCGGCGCGGCGGTACTGACGGCGCTGATCATCAGTTTCATCTTCGGCCCCTACCTGATCCGCCGCCTGCGCACGATGCAGCGCAACGGTCAGCCGATCCGCGACGACGGCCCCGAAACTCATATCGTCGCCAAGCAGGGCACGCCGACCATGGGCGGGTTCATGATCCTGCTCGGCCTGCTGGTATCGACCCTGTTATGGGCGGACCTGACCAATGGCTATGTCTGGGCGGTGATGCTGGTGACGCTCGGTTTCGGTCTGGTCGGTTTCGCTGACGATTATCTGAAGGTCAGCCAGCATTCCTCGCGCGGGCTGCCCGGCAAGGTAAAGCTGCTGGTCGAGATGCTGGTCGCCCTGGCCGCCATGCTGTGGATTTCGCGGCTGATGCCGCCTGAACTGGCGACCCATCTGGCGGTGCCCTTCTTCAAGGATGTTTTGTTCAATCTCGGCTGGTTCTTCATTCCCTTTGGCATGTTCGTGATCATCGGCGCCTCCAACGCCGTCAACCTGACCGACGGGCTGGACGGGCTGGCCATCGTTCCGGTGATGATTGCGGTATCCAGCTTCGGTTTCATCGCCTATCTGGTCGGCCATACGGGATATGCGGAATATCTGCAGCTTCATCATGTCTCCGGCAGCGGCGAACTGGCGGTGTTCAGCGGTGCGCTGCTCGGAGCCGGGCTCGGTTTTCTGTGGTTCAACGCCCCGCCGGCCATGGTGTTCATGGGCGATACGGGCAGCCTGGCCATGGGCGGGGCGCTGGGGGCGATCAGCGTCATCACCAAGCACGAGCTGGTTCTGGCGATCATCGGCGGGCTGTTCGTGCTGGAAACGGTGTCGGTGATCGTGCAGGTGGCTTCCTTCAAACTGACGGGACGGCGGGTATTCCGCATGGCGCCGCTGCATCATCACTTCGAAAAGAAGGGTTGGGCGGAGCCGACCGTCGTTATCCGTTTCTGGATCATTGCCGTGATCCTGGCCCTGATCGGCCTGTCGACGCTGAAGTTGAGGTGAGCATGCGGCTGGACGGCAAAAACGGGGAAAACTGGGCGGTGTTCGGGCTGGGCCGCAGCGGTCTGTCCGCCGTGGGGGCCCTGTGCCGTGCCGGCGCCCGGGTCGTGGCCTGGGACGATCGTCCCGCCCCCCGTGCCCTGGCCGCCGAGGCCGGCGCCGATATCCGCCCCTGGCGGGAATGGGACTGGCGGACGCTTCGTTCCCTGGTGCTCTCCCCCGGTGTGCCCTTCACCCATCCCGAACCCCATCCCGTGGTCGTGGCCGCGCGGGCGGCGCATGTACCGGTGCTTGGCGACATGGCCCTGTTTGCCGACGCCGCAAGGGGGCGGCGCATCGTTGCCGTCACCGGCACCAACGGCAAATCGACGGTGACGGCGTTGCTGGCCCATGTGCTCGATGCCTGCGGCATTACCGCCGCCGCGGGGGGCAATCTCGGCCTGCCGGTGCTCGATCTGCCCGAACTGCCCGAAGACGGCGTTTATGTGATCGAGATGTCCTCCTATCAGATCGATCTGATGGGTGGGCTTCATCCGCATATCGGGGT